>JBFGLT010000069.1:0-15308 GCA_041576015.1 Acidimicrobiales bacterium | reverse complement strand
TGCGGTGTGGGCTGTTCGAAGACCGGCGGCACCTGTGTTCGCGCCGGAGGACCGCCGAGTAGGGACGAGAACTCGTCGGCTGAGATGCTCTCCTCGCCCGCTGGCTCTGGTGCCCAGGGGCTCTCCTGGGTCGGCGGGGCCGGATCGAACATGACCGGTTCCGGGACAGCCTGCTGGGCCGGTGCGGCGAACGGGCTGGGCGCCGGGCCGGGCTCTGGCTCTGGTGCCCAGGGGCTTTCCTGGGTCGGCGGGGCCGGATCGAACATGACCGGTTCCGGGGCAGCCTGCTGGGCCGGTGCGGCGAACGGGCTGGGCGCCGGGCCGGGCTCGGGCTCGGCTGTCCACTGGTGCTCCTGGGTCGGGGGGGCCGGATCGAACATGACCGGTTCCGGTACAGCCTGCTGGGCCGGCGCGGCAAACGGGCTGGGCGCCGGCTCGGCTGTCCACTGGTGCTCCTGGCCCGGCGGGGCCGGATCGAACATGACCGGTTCCGGTACAGCCTGCTGGGCCGGCGCGGCAAACGGGCTCGAGGCTGGCTCGGTTTGGCCGACGGGCTGGGGGGCCGGCACCGGCTCGGTCGACGATCCCTGGAAGGCGGCGGGAACGGCGGCCGCTGCACCGATCGACAGAGCCGCAGCGGGGATTTGCACGTAGGCGGTCGTCCCTCCTCCATCGGTGTGCCCCAGGGTCACCTCGACGCCGAGGCGCTGCGCCAGCCGGCCGATCACCTGGAACCCGAGGGAACGTGTGAGCGCCAGTCCGAGTTCGGGGGGGTTGCTGATGAGCTCGTTGGCAACGGCGATTTGCTCGGCGCTCATCCCGATGCCCTGGTCCGCCACGACGATCTCGTACTGACCGCTGGCAGTGAACCCGGCGCGCACGTGCACCGGTGCCTCGGGCGGAGAGAACTGCGTGGCGTTCTCCAGCAGTTCCGACATCAGATGGGCGACATCCACCGCTCCCTGGGGGCCGATGTGCGCAGCGGTGACCTCGCCCATCGTGACGTGCTGGTAGTCCTCGATCTCCGACATCGCCACCCGGATCACATCGGCCAGCACGACCGGTCCGCCGCGCCGGCGGCTTGGCTCGGCGCCGGCCAGGACGAGAAGGCTCTCTGCATTGCGGCGCATCCGGGTGGCCAGGTGGTCGAGCCGGAACAAGCTCTCGAGGCGGTCCGGATCCTCCTCGGTCGATTCGAGGGAGTCGATGGTTTCGATCTGGCGGTCGAGCAGACTCTGATTCCGGCGGGCCAGGTTGATGACCAGCTCGCTGATTCCGTCCTTCACCACTCGCTGCTGTTCGTTGGCGACGGTGACCGCTCGGCTCTGGAGGCTGTTCAGCGCCTCACCGAGTTGGGCCAGCTCGGTATGCCCGCTGACCGAGAGGGGCTCGAACTGGGGCATGGAGGCGCCCGGGGTGGAAAGCGACTCGATGAGCTT
The DNA here is from genome assembly GCA_041576015.1 of Acidimicrobiales bacterium. GTDB lineage: Bacteria > Actinomycetota > Acidimicrobiia > Acidimicrobiales > SZUA-35 > JABDIY01. The sequence continues at coordinate 13,869 of JBFGLT010000069.1, read as the reverse complement.
GGGAAGGCGCACGTCGGCAAGCTCACGAGCGGCGTCGCTGACCTCGTTGATGGGCTCGAGCACGCGACGCCCGACCACCAGCACCATGGCGACCGACAGCAACATGCCGGCGACGGCGACCAGGCTCAGGATCTGCGCGTCGGTCTTCAGTTGCTCGGGTCCCGCCGTGCCGAAGAGCGTCACCGACGCGCCATAGGCGGCGATGAAGGCCAACAGCAGAATCGGTGGGATGGCGATCAGCGCCAGCAGGGTTCGCAGGTTGAGTTTCTTGGACATGAGCCTCTCACACTTCCGGTGTCTCGTTTTCATTCGGCACTGCGAGGGCGACCTTTAAGCAGATGACGCCAGGAGCTACGCCGATCGGTTCCAAGGCGGCGGCGTCCTCACGGGTGTCAGTAGCAACGGTCGGATCGCGGGCTAGGTTGTGTCGGTGATGCCCGCCTCTCCGATCATCGAGGGTTCGCTGGCCGAGCATCCGCTCGGCGAACTGATCCTCCAATTCGCCGAGCAGCGAGCCACCGGTGCCCTGCGCATTCGCGATGGCGGTGTGGTCTGGATGGCCGATGGACGGATCTATCTGGCTCAATCGGCGCAGGGCCCCCGCATCGCCGATGTCTTGTTCGGAGCTGACGTCGGGTCGATGGGTGAGATCAATGCGGCGTTGAACGGTGCCGGCAGCTCAAGCGCTCTCGATACGCTGCTCAACGCCAGCCCCGATCGGGCACCCGTGCTGGAGCGGCTGATCCACGAAGCGAACCTCACCGCCATGTTCGAGCTCTTGGTCCCGAGCGATGAGCCGTGGTCCTTCGACGAAGGCGCAACCCATCGACTCGGCTCGGCGTTCGCCGAACCGGCGGCGCGGCTGCTCGATCAGGCAGAGCGCCGGCTCGAGATCTGGAAACAGATCGCCCGGCGGATTCCGAATACGAATGTCCGGTTCGCCCTCAACGGAGAACTGCCCGGCGAGGAGCAGGTCATCTCGAACGACGAATGGCGGTACCTGGCCATGCTCGACGGCCGGACGACGGTCGCCGAGGTGATCGCCCGAACCGGTGAGAGCGCCTTCCGGGTCTGCTCAGGGCTGTACCGGCTGCTGCTGGAGGACCTCATCCACGAGGTCACTACCTGAGTTTGCCACACACATGCTTCGACAAGCATGCTGACCGATTTTCTCAAGTTCGCGTCGACCGTGCCGACTTTCCTTACGTGAGCGAGTCCGAACCACGTCGAGTTCCTACCGGCGAGGCCTACGCCAAGGCCCGCCGTCGGGTCGGCTACACCGTCGAGGTTGCCGCCGAGCGGCTGGGGATTCCCGTGCGGGCTCTCGGCGACTACGAGAGCGGGCTGCGGACACCTCCAGCCGACGTGATGGCGGCGATGAGCGACCTCTACGGCGTCGAGCCGGGCAGGCTCGGGACCTGGCCGTGGGTCGAGCGCGTTCCGCCCCGTTACGACGAGGCCACCCAGACGCTGTGGATGGACTGGATCTCGGTGAAGCTCGAGCGAGGCAACAACGAGCAGGTGGCGCGAGCCGTCGCCGCCGCCATCCGCACGCTTCGCTCCCTGTCCGACCAGGCACCGGTCGTCATTCGAACCGCCGAGATCCCGATCCTGGGCGAGTTGTTCGACCTCGAGGACGAGGCGCTTCCCGACGTCCTGATGCACTATCTGCAATTGCCACCCGCGGACGCGCTCGCGCTCGTGAACACCATGGTCGCTGCGGTCGCCGTCAAGAACTGAACGGCCGGGTGCGCCTGCCGCCCGCTGGCATCAGGACAACGGCCGGTCGGTCGGCTTGACCGGCCGGGGCAGAAGCGTCTCCCCGATGAGGAACTCGTCGACTGCGGCGGCGCAGGCGCGGCCTTCGGCGATCGCCCACACGATCAGGCTCTGTCCACGACCCATGTCGCCGCAGGCGAAGACCCTGTCGAGCGATGTCGCCCAGTTCTGATCTCTTTGCACGTTGCCTCGACCGTCGAGCTCGACCCCGAGCTCATCGAGAAGGCCGCTGCGTTGGGGACCGGTGAATCCCATCGCCAGCAGTACCAGATCGGCGTCCAGCTCGAACTCCGATCCGGGGACGGGAACGAATTGGGGACGGCCGTCAACCGTCGCCCGCTCCACCATCTCGGCTCGCAGTTTGGTGACCCGGCCGTTCGCTCCGATGAACTCCTTGGTGTTCACCGAGTAGACCCGTTCGCCGCCCTCCTCGTGAGCCGACGACACCCGGTACACCAGTGGATAGGTCGGCCACGGCGTCGAGCCATCACGAGCTTCGGGCGGCCTCGGCATGATCTCGAACTGGTGCACAGAGGCTGCACCTTGGCGGTGAGCGGTTCAGAGGCAATCTGCTCCGGTGTCACCCCCGCCGATGATGATCACGTGCTTGCCCGTGGCCGAGATGGGCGGATCGGTCAGGTCGCCCAACTGCACCCGGTTGGCGGGAGGCAAATACTCCATCGCCTGGTGGATCCCGTCGAGTTCGCGTCCCGGAATGGGGAGATCCCGCCACTGGGTCGCCCCGCCGGCGAGGATCACGGCGTCGAACTCGTCGAGTTCACGGACCGAGACCGACGACGGATCGTCGGCGGGCCCTCCGACGTTGGCGTTGGCCCGGAACTCGGTGCCCTCGGCCCGCATTTGGTCGAGGCGGCGGTCGACCACCCACTTCTCCATCTTGAACTCAGGGATGCCGTAACGAAGCAGTCCACCGATGCGGTCAGCGCGTTCGAAGACCACCACGCGGTGGCCCGCTCGCGTGAGTTGCTGGGCCGCGGCCAACCCGGCCGGGCCGGAGCCGATGATGGCCACCGCCTTGCCGGTGACCTTGGATGGGAGAACGGGCTGGACCCAGCCTTCGTCGAAGGCACGCTCGATGATGGTCACCTCGACTTGCTTGATGGTGACCGGATCCTCATTGATCCCGACGACGCAGGCGCCCTCGCACGGTGCCGGACACAGACGACCGGTGAACTCGGGGAAGTTGTTGGTGGCGTGCAGCCGGTCGATCGCCTCCCGCCACCGATCGCGATGGACGAGGTCGTTCCAGTCTGGGATCAGGTTCCCGAGCGGGCACCCGTTGTTGCAGAACGGTATGCCACAGTCCATGCATCGCGACGCCTGGACCTTGAGGTCCGCTTCGGGGAACTCTTCGTAGACCTCACGCCAGTCCTTCAACCGTACAGGGACCGGTCGACGGGCTGGGGTCTTGCGCTCGTGGAGCAGAAAGCCTCGAGGGTCACCCACTGGCTGCCTCCATCACTGCGGCGACGGGATCGGATCCGGTTCGCTCGGCGACCGCCATCGCCTCCAGGACCCGCTTGTAGTCCCGCGGCATGACCTTGACGAAGCGCTCGACCTCACGGTCCCAGCCGGCGAGAAGGCGCTCGGCGACTGTGGAAGCCGTCTCGTCGAAGTGACGCTGGACGTATCCAAACACCTCGAGCTGATCCTGACGGGTCAGGGGTTCGAGATCGACCATCTCGCGGTTGACCCGACTGGGGAACGAGCCGTCGGGGTCGAACACGTAGGCGACGCCACCGCTCATTCCGGCGGCGAAGTTCCGGCCGGTCGGCCCCAGGATCACTGCCCGGCCACCGGTCATGTACTCGCAGCCGTGATCGCCCACGCCCTCCACGACGGCGGTCGCACCGGAGTTGCGTACGCAGAACCGTTCTCCGACCACGCCGCGGAGATAGACCTCACCGCTGGTCGCTCCGTAAAGGATCACGTTCCCGGCGATGATGTTCTGTTCGGCGGCGAAGGGACTGTCGTCCGGCGGCCGGACGACGATCCGACCGCCGCTGAGACCCTTGCCGACGTAGTCGTTGGCATCGCCGCGGAGGCGAAGCGTGATCCCGGCGGGGACGAACGCACCGAAGCTCTGGCCGGCCGATCCATCGAAGTCGATCTGGATCGTGTCGGCCGGTAGACCCTTGCCGCCGTGCCGCTTGGTCACCTCGTGACCCAACATGGTTCCGACGGTCCGGTTGACGTTGCCGATCGGTGAGGTCAGGTGTACCTCGGTGCCGTGGTGGATGGCGTCGGCGGCGGCGACGATCAGGTCGTTGTCGAGAGCCCTGTCGAGACCGTGATCCTGACCGGTGCGGTTGAGGCGGGCGGCGCCGGCAGGGATGTCGGGAAGGTGCAGGATCGGGGAAAGGTCGAGTCCGGACGCCTTCCAGTGGTCGACGGCACGGGTGGTGTCGAGGCACTCCACCTGGCCGATCGCCTGGTCCAGCGATCGGAACCCCAGTTCGGCTAGCAGTTCGCGGACCTCCTCGGCGACGAACTCGAAGAACGTCTCAACGAACTCGGGTTCACCGGTGAACTTGGCTCGCAGCTCGGGGTTCTGGGTGGCCACGCCGACGGGGCAGGTGTCGAGATGGCAGACACGCATCATGATGCAGCCGCTGACGACCAGGGGTGCGGTGGCGAAGCCGAACTCCTCGGCGCCGAGGAGGGCAGCGATGACGACGTCGCGTCCGGTCTTGATCTGCCCGTCCACCTGGACGACGATCCGATCCCGCAGGTCGTTGAGGAGGAGGGTTTGCTGGGTTTCGGCCAGCCCCAGTTCCCACGGTCCGCCGGCGTGTTTGAGCGAGGTGAGCGGCGACGCTCCCGTGCCGCCGTCGTGGCCCGAGATCAGCACCACGTCTGCCTTGGCCTTCGAGACTCCGGCGGCCACGGTTCCAACTCCGACCTCGGCGACGAGCTTCACGTGGATGCGCGCCCGGGGGTTGGAGTTCTTCAGGTCGTGGATCAGCTGGGCGAGGTCCTCGATGGAGTAGATGTCGTGATGCGGGGGTGGCGAGATCAATCCGACACCCGGTGTCGAATGACGGGTCTTGGCGATCCACGGCCACACCTTCTTGCCGGGGAGCTGGCCGCCCTCACCGGGCTTGGCGCCCTGGGCCATCTTGATCTGGATGTCATCGGAGTTGGTCAGATACTCAGAGGTCACGCCGAAGCGTCCTGATGCCACCTGCTTGATGGCCGACCGGCGGCTGTCGCCGTTGGCGTCGACGACCCAGCGGTCCGGATCCTCACCGCCTTCACCGGTGTTGGACTTGCCGCCCAGCCGGTTCATGGCGATGGCGAGCGTCTCGTGGGCCTCGGCGCTGATCGATCCATAACTCATCGCTCCGGTTGCGAACCGCTTGACGATCTCGCTCACCGGCTCGACCTCCTCGATCGCAACCGGTGGCCGGTTCGATCGCATCGCAAAGAGTCCCCGCAGGGTCGCCAATTGCTCGGCCTGCTGATCGACCAGGGAGGTGTACTGCTTGAAGATGTCGTACCGTTTGGAACGGGTCGAGTGCTGGAGCTTGAAGACCGTCTCCGGATTGAACAGGTGGTACTCCCCTTCGCGACGCCACTTGTACTCGCCGCCGAGAGGGAGCTCCCGGTGAGCGAGGAGTTCAGGACGGTCGGGGAACGCGCGGCGATGACGTTCTGCGCACTCTCGGGCGATCTCGGCTAGTCCGATGCCGCCGAGCTTTGAGGTGGTCCCTGTGAAGAACTCGTCGACGATCGCCTGACTCAGCCCGATCGACTCGAAGATCTGCGCGCCGGTGTAGGACGCGACGGTGGAGATACCCATCTTGGACATCACCTTGATGATTCCCTTGGTCGCCGCGTTCACGTAGTTGGCCGCTGCCGTGGACGGGTCGGCTGCCAGCTCGCCGCTGGTGATTCGGTCCTGGAGGGTCTCCATGACGAGGGACGGGCAGATCGCATTGGCCCCGTAGCCGAGCAGGACGGCTAGATGGTGAACCTCGCGCACGTCGGCACCGTTCACCACCAGCCCGACCTTGGTGCGCGACTTCTCCCGCACGAGATGATGATGGACCGCACCGGTGGCCAGCAACGATGGCACCGGCGCCCGGTCGGCGGTCGCACCCCGATTGGTGATCACCAGGATCCGTGCGCCGGCGGCCACGGCATCGGTGGCCTCCTGGCGCAGGCGATCGAGGGCGCCCCGTAAACCGTTCTCGCCCTCGTGGACGTTGTACAGTGCCCCCAGCGTCGCCGATTCGAATTGGGGGTACCGGCCCTCGGCATTGGCCTCGGCGATACGCTCGAGTTCGGTGGCGGTGAGGACGGGCCGGGTGAGGCGGATCTGATCACACCAGTCCGGACCCGGTGCCAGAAGGTTCGACTGGGGGCCCAGGCGCACCTCGGAACTCGTGACGAGTTCCTCCCGGATCGCATCGAGGGGCGGGTTCGTTACCTGGGCGAACAGCTGGCTGAAATAATCGAAGAGCATGCGGGCCCGGCTGGACAGGACGGCGATCGGGGTGTCGGTGCCCATCGACCCGATGCTCTCCTTTCCGTCGATGGCCATCGGACCGACCAGCAGGTTGATCTCCTCCTCGGTGAAGCCGTTGGCGATCTGTTCGGGGACGAGACGGTCGTGAAACGGTGCGGGGCGGGTCCGGGTAGGAAGATCCTCGAGATCGTGGATGCGCTCGAGCCACGCCGCGTAGGGATGCTCGGCGGCCAGCGTCTCCATGATCTCCCGATCGCCCACGATCCGGCCCTCGGCCGTGTTGACGAGGAACATCTTCCCAGGTTCGAGCCGGCCCTTCTCCACCACCTCGGCCGAGGGGACGTCGATCACCCCAACCTCGGAGGCCATCACGACGAGCCCGTCGGCGGTGACCCAGTACCGCGAAGGGCGGAGACCGTTGCGGTCGAGCACGGCTCCGACCACCTCGCCGTCGGTGAAGGTGACCGATGCCGGCCCGTCCCAGGCCTCCATGGCCGATGCATAGAAGTCATAGAACGCCCGGACCTCGGGCGTCATGTTGTCGTTGTGCTCCCACGCCTCGGGCATGAGCATGAGCATGGCGTGGTGGATCGGGTAGCCGCCGAGGTGCAGGAGCTCGAGCGCCTCGTCGAGGCTGGCGGTGTCGGACGCGTCCGGCGTGCAGATCGGGAACAGGTGGTCGAGCTTGGAACCCCAGAAATCGGTTTGGAGTAGGCCCTCTCGGGCGTGCATCCAGTTGCGGTTCCCCATCACGGTGTTGATCTCGCCGTTGTGGGCGATGAACCGGTACGGGTGGGCGAGGGGCCAGGCGGGAAAGGTGTTGGTCGAAAAACGTGAATGCACGAGAGCGATGCCGCTCTCGACGCGCGGATCGGCCAGCTCAGGGAAGAAGCTCATCAGCTGCGGGGTCGTGAGCATTCCCTTGTAGACGATCGTGCGAGACGAGAGGCTGGAGAAGTAGATCTCGGCGCCGGTGCGGTCCGGCACTTCGTGTTCGATCCGCTTGCGGGCCAGGTACGTCTGCCGGTCGAGATCGAGTCCGGTGAGATCGCGTTCGGAGGTGATGAACACCTGCTCGAATCGGGGCATGAGCTCCTTGGCCTGCTCGCCGAGATCCCCGACCTCGGTCGGGACCGGCCGGAATGCGATCGTTCCGAGCCCCTGTTCGGCAAAGATCCGCACCATCGCCTCTCGGGCGTGCAGGGCGAGATCCTCGTCGTGGGGCAGCAAGACGATGCCGGTGGCGTAGGAGCCGAGCGGAGGGAGGTCCGGGAACAGGCTCCGGTAGTACCGGTCGGGGATCTGCATCATGATGCCGGCGCCGTCTCCGGTCGTCGGCTCGGCGTTGGTCGCACCCCGGTGCTGCAGCTTGACCAGGGCGGTCAGCGCTCGATCGACGACGTTGCGGCCGCTGCGTCCGTGGAGATCGGCGACGAAAGCAACACCGCAGGCATCGTGCTCGAACCGAGGGTCGTACAGGCCTTGCCGGCCGGGCAACTGCTTCACATCGGGCTCCTGTTGCGAGAACTGTCAGTCGGTGAACTGATGACGACGGGACAGCGCTGGCCCGCAGGGAGTGGTCACACTGTAGTCGGATTCGGCCGAGCTCACTCCGGGACGGCTCTCACAGGGCGTTCCAAACCGCCGCCAGAGCGTTGCGCAGGTGGTCGATGTCCTCGACCCCACACAGCTCGCGAGCGGAGTGCATGGCGAGCTGAGGAGCGCCGACATCGACGGTCCGGACGCCGAGGGCGGCCGCCGTCGCCGGACCGATGGTCGAACCACAGGGCAAGTCGTTGCGGTGGATGTAGGTCTGCGTCGGCACACCGGCGTCGGCACACGCTTGACGGAACGGTCCCTCACTGACGGCGTCGGAGGCGTACCGCTGGTTGGCGTTCCGCTTCACCACCACGCCCTCGTTGACGGTGATCTGGTGGTTCGGCTCGTGCTTGTCGACGTAGTTCGGGTGGGTGGCGTGCGCCCCGTCGGCCGACACGACATAACTTCGGCTCAGGGCGTCGAGATAGCGACGGCGGTCCATCCCGGCGGCGAGCGCGATCCGCTCCAGCAGATGGCCCAGCATCGACCCGTCGGCACCGGTGGCAGTCTGCGAGCCGACCTCCTCGTGATCGAAGAGCGCCAGCACCGCCACCGAGCCGGGCCGAAGCGATGGGCCCGAGGCCAGTCCGGCGAGGGCGTCGGCACCGGCGAAGCAGCTGAGCTGGTTGTCGATACGGGCCGAGGCCACCAGGTCCTGGCGCAGCCCGACGACCGCCGGCGGCTGGGTGTCGAACGCCATGACGTCCCAGGCCAGCACATCCTCCGGGTCGGTTTGGACCTGTCCGGCGATGTAGGCGCCGAAATCGGGCTCGGCGCCGCCGCTGGCCCACAGGGGAACGACGTGGCTCTGGGGATCGAGTTTGAGTCCCGCCTCGCGGATCTCCCGGTCGAGGTGGATGGCGAGCTGAGGAATGCGCAGGATCGGTCGAGCGTCGCAGAACAGCCGCTCGGCCGGTCCGTCCGTACTCCGCACCATCACCCGTCCGGCCAATCCGAGGTCGCGGTCGAGCCAGGAGTTGAGCAGCACACCGCCGTACACCTCGACGCCGAGTTGCCGCCAGCCGGCGCTGGTCAGGTCGGCGTTGGAACGTACTCGCAGGTTGGGCGAGTCGGTGTGGGCCCCGACGACAACGAAGCGGTCGGGGGCCCCGTCGAGCACCCAGGCGGTGATCGAGCCGCCGGCGATGCGGTAGTAGCGGCCGGGCTCGGATGGCAGTGGGTCGCCGGCGTCGATCCCCTGAAAGCCGACCCCGTCGAGCCGGCGGGCGACGGTGGTCGTGCAGTGGTAGGGCGTGGGCGACCCTTCGATCGAACCCAGCACGGAGTCTGCGAGCACGGTCATCCCCGACACGCTACCGGCCATGCCTCTCGGCGATCCGGATCCTGCCGGCGTCAGGGGTCGAGCGCGAGGAACCCCATGGCGCCGTGCGCGACGGCGAAGAATCGCCGGGGATGACGGCGCGACTCGAGGGTGAGTTCGGCAAGGGTGAAGAGCGGATTGAACCGGGCGACCCGCAGCACAACCCGCACCGGATGGGAGCCGAGCAGGAACGCTCCGAACAGCCGGCCGGGAACGGTGAGCTCGATCTCGTCGCCGCTCGTCGTCACCAGTTCCTCCTGCTCCAGTCGGAGAAACTGGTCGCCGGCGCCGAACCTGCGGACGCGGTCGCTCACGACGGCGGGTGAGTCGTGGAACAGCCGCACGCAACGGGAACCCCGGCGCGGCACACCCGTCGTCGAGGAGCCCCAGAGCTGCACGCCGGGTGCCTGGCCGGCTCTCGGAAGCGCCGTCCGCCGCGTTGAGGTCCGGTCGTCCTCGTCGACGTCGGTGAATGCCGTCGCGAACAACTCCGCCGCAGTGAGCGTTCGCTCCGACTCGTCGATCAGGACCACCCCACCGTCGTCCTCGGCCGTCGAAACCCGATCGAGCCCGAACACCGGTGGCCCCTCCGGCTCGGCCAGATGGGGGGCGATCGCCTCGGCCCGGATCGGGGGCGGGGCGTACGGCTCCTCCACCACGCGAATCTGGTGGCGATTGGTCATCGAAGGCATCTTCCCACGATCGTTCGGTCGGCACCACCGCCCGGAAGTGCCGGCCGTACGCTGACGCCATGGCGAGAGTGAGCCGGACACGAGCCAGACACCCCGGTGTTCTCGTCGTGGCGTGGTACGGCGCGTTGATCGGGCTCGGCACGCTGTTGTTGCGGCTACCGGTGAGCCATGCCACCGATCCGGTCGATGTCGCCGATGCGTTTTTCACGGCGACGTCAGCGGTGACCGTGACCGGTCTGGTGGTCAACGACACCGCCGCGGCGTGGTCGGACTTCGGGCAGCTGGTCATCCTGGCGCTCATCCAGGTCGGGGGGATCGGGATCATGACGATCGCCGCCTTCTTCGGGGTTGCGCTCAACCGGCGTCTCGGGCTACGGAGCAGCCTGCTCGCCGGCCAGGAGATCGGCCTGTCGGATCTCGGCGCCCTTCGCCACCTGGTGCGGAAGCTGATCGCCTTTGCTGTGATCTCCGAGATCGCTGTCACGCTGCTGCTGACGGTGCGGTTCTCGGCCGAAGACGGACGCGGTCTGCCGGGCGGGTTCCGCCTCGGAGTGTTTCATGCGGTGTCCGCGTTCAACAACGCCGGATTTTCGACCTTCGCCGAGGGGCTCCAGCCCTACGTCGGCGACTGGTACGTCAGCCTGGTGATCGCCGGTGCGTTCATCCTCGGCGGTCTCGGGTTCCCCGTCGTGTTCGACATCGTCGCCAACTGGCGCACTCCCCACATCTGGTCGTTGCACACGAAGCTCACGCTCGCCATGACCGCCACGCTCCTGGCGGTCGGAACCGTGCTCGTCGGCATGATCGAGTGGTCGAATGGACCCACCCTGGGGACCCTGGCCGCCGACAAGAAAATCCTCGCAGCGTTCTTCCAGTCGGCGACGGCGCGCACGGCCGGCTTCAACACGGTCGACATCTCCGCACTCCGGCCCACCACGCTGCTCGTGCTCAGTACGTTGATGGTCATCGGCGCGAGCAGCGTCTCCACCGGCGGGGGGATCAAGACATCGACGTTCGCCGTCGTCGTCCAGGCGACACTCGCCGAATTCCGGACCGACCCGACGACCACGATCTTCCACCGCCGGGTCTCCCTCGCCGTCCAGCGCCAGGCGCTGGCTCTGGTCGTGGCTGCCCTGGCCACCGTGGGGGTCGGGACGATCCTGATCGGGCTGTTCGAGCCCTCTCGGTCTCTGATCGACGTGCTCTTCGAAAGCGCGTCGGCGTTCGCCACCACCGGTCTGTCCACGGGGATCACCCCGGACCTGGACAGCGGCAGCCGGCTGGTCCTCGTCGCCTTGATGTTCATCGGACGGATCGGTCCGATCACGTTCGGCACTGCGGTCCTGCTCCGACCGGAGCGACGCCGTTTTCAGTATCCGGAGGAGCCGATCATCGTCGGCTGAGGAACCCCCTGGTTGGAAAGGTTGGAAAGGAACACCCATGACCACGCTGCAGGGATTTCGTGACTGGTTCGTCGATCGCCGCTCCGGAGCCTCGAGGGGCCACGCCGACAACGCCTTCGTCGTCGGGCTCGGCCGCTTCGGCGTATCGCTGGCCACCACCCTGGTCGATCTCGGCGTCGAGGTGATGGCCGTCGACATCGACGAGTCGCGCGTGAACGAATGGGTGGGAAAGCTGACCCACGTTCGCGTCGCCGATACGACGAGCGCAGCAGCGCTGCGTCAGCTCAACGTCAACGAGTTCGACGCCGTCGTCGTGGCGATCGGCTCCAACATCGAGGCGAGCATCCTGACGGTGTCGGCCCTCGATGAGATGGGCGTCCATAACATCTGGGCCCAAGCGGCCACCGAGGAACACCGGCGAATCCTCGAGCGGGTCGGAGCAACCCACGTCGTCTTCCCGGAGAAGCAGATGGGCGAGCGGGTCGCCCACATCGTCACCGGCGACGTGATCGACTATTTCGAGCTCGACAAGGGCTTCGTGCTGGCCGAGATCGAGACCCCTCCGTTCCTCGCCGGCATGCCCCTCGGGGCCAGTGAGGTGCGACGGAAGTACGACATCACGGTGGTCTGTCTCAAGCCCGGCGGCGGTGCGTTCACCTATGCGACGGCCGACACCGTGCCCCAGGAGGGCGACATCATGGTCGTGGCCGGCACGGTGGAGGCGGCCGAGAAGCTCATCGACGCCTCGATGAAGGGTCGCTGAGAGTAGGCCGGCGGGGCATCGGCCCTTGGTGTTGTCGGCTCGGGCAGACTAGCCTCGCTCGGTCGTCGGGGGTTCGCCCCCGCCGTCCTTGCTCGTCGACTTCGTACTCCGGCGATCCGTCCGTGCCCACAACCAGGAGCAATCCGTGGAAACAATCCCCTATCTGGCCTTCATCTCAGCCGTGGCCGGGCTTGCTGTTGCGTTCTACTACTTCAACAACGTGAGAGCGGCAAGTCCCGGGAACGACCGAATGATCTTCCTGATGACCGAGATCCAGAAAGGTGCTCGCGCCTTTCTCAAGCAGGAGTACACCTGGGTAGCAGGGTTCGTGGTGGTGCTGGCGCTGCTCATCGCCGTGGCCATCACGCCGCTGGCGGCCGTGAGCTACGTGGTCGGCGCGGTTCTCTCGGCCACCGCCGGGTATGCAGGGATGACCGTCGCCACGATGGCGAACGCCCGCACCACCGAGGCGGCCAAGCACGGTCCGGCCGCCGCCCTGCCGATCGCTTTCCGGGGCGGCGCGGTCATGGGCTTCTCGGTCGCCGGTCTCGCTCTGGCCGGTCTCTCACTGGTCTACATCGTCTTCGTCGTCTTGCTCGAAGTCGATCAGGCTTTCGAGATCGTCACCGCCTACGGTCTCGGCGCCTCGTCGATCGCTCTTTTCTCCCGTGTCGGCGGCGGCATCTACACCAAGGCAGCCGATGTCGGCGCCGACCTCGTGGGCAAGGTCGAGGCCGGGATCCCCGAGGACGACCCCCGCAACCCGGCCACCATCGCCGACAACGTGGGCGACAACGTCGGGGACGTGGCCGGTATGGGCGCCGACCTGTTCGAGTCCTATGCCGGCTCGATCATCGCACCGATCGCCCTGACCGCCTTCGCCGTCGGCATCACTGCCGAGCAAGTGGGGGATACCGAGACCACCCTGCCGCTCCTGATGTTCCCGCTGGCGGTGGCATTCGTCGGCATGATCGCCAGCATCATCGGATCCTTCCTGGTGAAGGGGGGCTCATCCACCGACAGCCGGGCGCTCAGCCGGGCTCTGCACCTGGGGACCAACGTCGCCATGGCCATCACCGTCGTAGCGACCGTGGCGCTGAGCTACTGGTTGTTCGCCGACTTCGAGGGCAACCCGATCGGGCTCGGGCTCTCGGTGATCGGCGGCCTGATCGTGGGCTGGGCCCTCGGCAAGACCGCCGAGTACTACACGAGCGACCATTTCAATCCTGTCAAGCGGATCGCTGCCCAGGCCGAGACTGGGCCGGCGACCACCATCCTGGGCGGCTTCAGCGCCGGAATGGTCTCGGTTGCCGCCTCGGTGATACTCGTCGTCGTCGGCGTCGGGATCGCCTACTACGGAGGCGAATTGACCTTCGGGTCCGACACCCTTCTCGGCGACCTCGATGGCGGCATCTACGGCATCGCCGTTGCCGCCATCGGGATGCTTGCCACCACCGGTGTGGTCGTCTCGGTCGACGCCTATGGCCCGATTGCCGACAACGCCGGTGGGATCGCCGAGATGGCCGAGCTCGACCCGTCCGTGCGAGAGGTCACCGACGCCTTGGACTCGCTGGGCAACACCACCGCCGCTGTCGCCAAGGGATTCGCGGTCGGTTCGGCCGCCCTCACCGCCCTCGCCCTCTTCAAGAGCTTCGAGTTCGCACTGGAGGATGCCAACGAAGGCTTTCAGCTGAGCCTGAACGTCGGCGAAGTCGAGGTCTTCGTCGGCTTGTTCCTGGGAGCGATGCTGCCATTCCTGTTCGCCTCGCTGACCATCGACGCCGTCGGTCGGGCCGCCCAGCAGATGATCGAGGAAGTCC
>JBFGLT010000068.1:0-15410 GCA_041576015.1 Acidimicrobiales bacterium | reverse complement strand
GGGGTACCTACCTGACCATTGCGGCAATCGGGGTCGCCGTCGGCCTCGCCTACGGCACGAACCCCGTGCGCGAACTCAGCGGGGTTCTGGTGATCGCGGCGATCGCCACTGGACTATGGCAGTCGTGGACGCGCCGCCGGGTGGGTGTGAGCGGCCAGCGCCGTATCGCCGAGGCACGGTCGGCCCGGGTGGCCACCATGACCGGCATCGAGCGGGTCGAGACCGACAAGGAGGCCGGCGGGTCCGAGTTCGACCCCCGTCTCGATCTGGCCGCGGCCATGCTGGCGGTCCCCGGGCTGATCGCCGCCGGCCTCGACGCCGGCGACCAACCTCTGTTGATCGTCGCCCGCATGTTCATCGGCGCGGCACTCCTCGGTGCGGTGACCGACGCCATGATGCTCGGCCACTGGTACCTCGTCCAGCCGGGCATGAGCAGGGCGCCGCTCCACGAGCTCGTCCGCTGGGTCGGGATCCTGTGGCTTCCCCACACCGTGCTGTTCCTCGTCCCCACCGGCATGGGTTCGGCGTTCTCGGGCGACATCGACGACGGCTACGGGGGGATGCTGGGCTACTTCTGGGTGGCCTGCGTCGTCGCCACGATCACGCTGGTCGGGGTGACCATGGCTGCGCTGCGGGAGCGCCAGTACAGCGCCGTGATGGCGGCGACCGGATTGCTCTACCTCGCCATTCTCACCGCCTTCGGGATGGATCTGGTCGCTCGGGCCATCCTGGCCATCGGTTGACCGGCCGGCTCGACGGGAGCATCAGACCTTGCGGAGCTGCACGCTCGTCGTGCGATGGTCCGAGCCCTTGCACACGATCAGATCGGCCCGCGATCGGGTCGGCAGGATGTTCTCGACGAGGTTCTTCTCGTTGATCGAGGTCCAGATGGCGGTAGCGGTGGCCAGCGCCTCGTCGTCGTTCAAGTCGGCGTACCGCCGAAAATAGCTGCGCGGGTCGCGAAACGACGTCTCCCGGAGGGTGAAGAACCGTTCGATGTACCACGCCCGCAGGTCGGAGATCTCGGCGTCGACAAAGATCGAGAAGTCGAAGAAGTCCGACACGAACACCGGGGTGTGGTCGTCGACCGATCCGGTCTGGAGAACGTTCAACCCCTCGACGATCACGACGTCCGGACGGCGTACGACGACTTCGTCGTCGGTTCGGTCGTAGAGCAGATGGGAATACACCGGGGCCCGCACCTCCTCGGCACCGGACTTGATCTCGTCGAGGAAGTGGATGAGACGGCGGCGGTCATACGACTCCGGGAAACCTTTTCGATCCATGATTCCCCGCTGCTCGAGCACGGAGTTGGGCCACAGGAATCCGTCGGTGGTGATCAGGTCGACGGTCGGGTGATCGGGCCACCGACCCAAAAGGGCCTGCAGTACGCGCGCCGTCGTCGATTTCCCGACAGCGACCGACCCGGCGATCCCGAGCACGAAGGGAACCTTGTGGGGCAGTTCGCCGAGAAAGGTGGCGCTCGCTCGGTAGAGTTCCTGGCTGGCGGCGACGTACAGATTGAGCAGGCGGCTCATCGGCAGGAACACACGCTCGACCTCGGCGAGGTCGAGGGCCACGTTGATCCCTCGCAGCTCGTCGAGGTCGTCGGCGGTGAGAGTCATCGGCGTGTTGGCGCGCAGGGCCGCCCATTCCTCGGCGGTGAACCGGACATGGAGGCCAGGCGGATCGGCGGCCTCGCTCACGCGTTATCCTCTGTCACGGCGTACAACGGTACGAGGGAGAGACTCCCATCACCCACGCTGCGCCCCGTCCGAGAGAACATGGTGTCCATGCTCGTGTCCTGCAGAAACGAACCTCGACGCACAAGGCTGCGCCGCCGATGACCGAGATCTGGCCCGGCGCCGGCTATCCGCTCGGGGCGACCTGGGACGGTTCGGGCACCAATTTCGCCGTCTTCGCCGAAGGGGCCCACGGCGTGGAACTGTGCCTGTTCGACGACGACGGTCGGGAGACCCGACTCGAACTGCCCGAGGTGACCGCTCACTGCTTCCACGGGTACGTGCCCGGGATCGGCCCGGGTCAACGGTACGGCTACCGGGCCCACGGGCCCTGGGACCCCGCCAAGGGCATTCGTTTCAATCCCCAGAAGCTGATGCTCGATCCCTACGCCAGGGCCATCGAGGGGAATGTCCGGTTCAACCGCACGATCTTCGATCACCGGCCGGGCACGATCGACGACATGGAGATCTCCGACAACGCCGCCTCGGTGCCCCGGTCGGTGGTGATCAGCCCCTACTTCGACTGGGGCGACGACCGCCCCCCCCGACGGCCCCGCCGCGACACCGTCCTCTACGAGGCGCATGTGCGGGGTATGACCAAACGCCATCCGGCTGTGCCCGACGAGCTGCGGGGCACCTACTCGGGCTTGGCGCACCCGGCGATCATCGAGCACCTGACCGATCTCGGGGTCACTGCGCTGGAACTGATGCCGGTTCACCAGTTCTTCAGCGAGAGCTTCCTCGCCGACAAGGGACTCACCAACTACTGGGGCTATGCCACGATCGGCTACCTGGCGCCGCACAACAAATACGCCGCTCGCGGCGAGGGGGGTCAGCAGGTCCAGGAGTTCAAGAGCATGGTCAAGACCTACCATGCGGCGGGCATCGAAGTCATCCTCGACGTCGTCTACAACCACACCTGCGAGGGCAACACGTGGGGTCCCGCCTATTCATTCAAGGGCCTGTCGAACCACAGCTACTACCGGCTCTCACCCGAGGACGGGCGCCACCACATCGACTACACCGGTACCGGCAATTCGCTCGACGTCGGACATCCCAACGTGCTCCAGCTCATCATGGATTCACTGCGGTACTGGGTGACCGACATGCGCGTCGACGGCTTCCGGTTCGATCTGGCCGCCGCCCTGGCCCGCGACCACGAACACGTCGACCGGTTCGCCGCCTTCTTCGACATCATCCATCAGGATCCGATCCTGCGGACCGTGAAGCTGATCGCCGAACCGTGGGACATCGGTCACGGGGGCTACCAGGTCGGGCGCTTCCCCCCGCTCTGGTCGGAATGGAACGGGCAGTATCGCGACACGATCCGCAGTTTCTGGAAGGGTGAGCCCGACACGCTCGGCAGCTTCGCCAGTCGGTTCACCGGGAGTTCGGATCTCTACGAGAGCGGTGGCCGCACCCCGTCGGCGTCGATCAACTTCATCACATCGCACGACGGATTCACGATCGCCGATCTGGTCAGCTACAACGAACGCCACAACCACGCCAACGGTGAGGACAACGAGGACGGCGATCGTCACAACCGATCCTGGAACAGCGGCGTCGAGGGACCCACCACCAACCCCGCCGTGCTGCACATCAGGGAGCGGCGGGTCCGCGCCATGCTGGCGACGCTGTTTCTCTCCCAGGGGGTCCCGATGCTGCTCGGCGGCGACGAGATCGGCCGGACCCAGCATGGCAACAACAACGCCTACTGCCAGGACAACGAGCTCACCTGGCTGGACTGGGAACGAGCCGACACCGACCTTCTCGAGTTCACCCGCTCGATGATCGAGCTCCGCATGAGCCATCCGGTGTTCCGGAGGCGCCGGTTCTTCGACGGGGAACCGACCGACGAAGGTCAGGACCTGGCCGATATCGGCTGGTTCGATCCGAGCGGAAGCGCCATGACCCACGACGACTGGGTCCAACCGCTGAACCGGGCCATCATGGTCTTCTTGAACGGCGACGGGTTGACGTCAGCGTCGATGCGCGGCGAGCCGATCGTCGACGACTCGTTTCTCATCCTGTTGAACGCCAATGCGGTACCGGTCCGGTTCACGGTCCCGCCCGAGCTCAGCGATCGTTTCTGGCGGGTCGAGATGGACACGGCCGACCCGAAGGGGGCCGATCGTCCCGTTGTCGGATCGATCGAACTGGAGTCATGGTCGGTGATCGTGTTGAAGGAGCGCCGAGATGAGTGATGCCCAGCCTCGAGTCCTGTTCGCCACCGCCGAACTCGCCCCACTCGTCATGGTCGGTGGGCTGGCCCTGGCGACCAGCGGGCTGGTCAAGGAACTGGCAAGCCAGGGCGCTGTCGAGCTGACGATCGTGCTGCCCGACTACGGCGACGCCGTCATGGAAGACAAGGGGTTCGTCGAAACGGCCAACTGGGAGTTGCCGGTTCCGGAGTGGTGTGGACCGACGCGAGCCCGCCGGGGGCACGCCCCCGGATTCGACGACCTGATCCTGGTCGACCGGCCGGGGATGGCTCGGCCCCACCCGTACGTCGATCAGGCGAGCGGTGATCCCTGGCCCGACAACACCGACCGGTTCTTTGCCTTCAGCGCCGCCATCGCCGCCCTGTGTGGACCCACCGATCGTGGCGGCATCGCCCCTGATGTCGTCCACTTGAACGACTGGCACACCGCCGCCGCCGTCGGGTTCATGGAGGTCATCCCCCCGAGCGTGCTCACGATCCACACCCTCGGCTATCAGGGGGTGACCGAAGCCTGGTGGATGATGCGCGTGCCCCACCGGAGCTGGCTGTTCGCCTGGTACGACGTCGCCAATCCGCTGGCCGCCGCCATCCGCTCGGTCGATCGGATCGTGGCCGTGAGCCCCAACTACGCCCGCGAAATCCTCACGCCCGAGGCGGGGATGGGAATGGACCACGAGCTTCGGGAGCGGGGTGAGGCGCTCGTCGGGATTCGAAACGGCATCGATACGTCGATCTGGAACCCCGGGACCGATCCGCATCTGCCCAAGACCTATCGGTATCGCACGCGCGCCGCCGGCAAGACGGCGGCGAGGGCGGCGCTCCTGGAGCGGGCCGGGTGGACCGACGACGGGGCGGCGGTGATCGGTGTCGTAAGCCGGTTGGTCGACCAGAAGGGCATCGACATCCTCATGGGCGCCGTGCCCTACCTCGCCCGGATGAACGCTCGGGTCGTCCTGCTCGGCTCGGGGCTCGCCGGCCTCACCGATTACGTCCGGCACATGGCGGCTGAGCACCCGTCACAGCTGTGGGCCAGTCTCGATCGTTTCGACGATCCGCTGGCCCATCTCATCTTCGCCGGGTCCGACGTCTTCGGGATGCCGAGCCGCTTCGAACCGTGCGGGCTGGCCCAGATGCAGGCGATGGCGTACGGGACCCCGACGGTGGCGACCGCCGTCGGCGGGCTGGTCGACACGATCATCGACGCCGACGACGACCTGTCGGCGGGCACCGGCTTCCTCACCCTGACCAACGATCTCCCCGGTCTGGTCGACGCGCTCCATCGGGCGGTCCGCGCCTGGACCAGCGACCGGCGATTCGCCGGAATCGTCCGGCGGGGGATGGAAGCCGACTGGTCGTGGGCCGGCCCGGCCGCCGAACACGTCGAGTTGTACCGGCGGCTGGTCGACGGGAGCTGAGGTGTGGCCGGGGTCAGCCGGCGATCTCAGAAACGGTAGTTCTTCGGGATGGCGACGATCCCGCCTTCGCTGACGGTGAACCGGGCCTCGTCTTCCTCCCGGTCGAAGCCGATCCGCGTGCCGGGAGGGATGACGACGTTCTTGTCGATGATCACGTTGCGCAGCTGGGATCCGCCGCCGATGACGACGTCCTCGAAGAGGATGGTGCCCTCCAGCGTTGCGTCGCGCTCGACTCGCACGTTGGGCGACACGACCGACTCATAGACCGTGCAGCCGCTGAGGATGGCGCCGTTGGAGACGACGGTGTTGTACACGTCGGGTGACCGGACGCCGTCGCGAACGAGTTTGGCGGGCGGAAGGGAGCGACCGAGTGTGTAGATCGGCCACTGGTGGTTGTAGAGGCTGAAGGCGGGCAGTGGTTGGACGAGGTCCATATGGGCGTCGAAGTAGGCATCCAGCGTTCCGACGTCGCGCCAGTACCCACGCTCGTCGGGCCCGTCGCCGGGCACCTGGTTGCTCGAGTAGTCGTACACATGGGCCACCCCCTGCTCGACGAGACGGGGAATGATGTCGCCACCGAGATCGCGCGCCGACGTGGAGTCGTCGGCGTCGGCGTTGAGGACGTCGACCAGAACCTCGGTGTTGAAGACGTAATTGCCCATCGAAGCCAGCGTCCGGTCGGGATCGTCGGCCAGGCCGGGAGGGTCGGCCGGCTTCTCCAGGAACTGGGCGATCCTGGTCGACTCGGGGTCCTTGTCCATCACGCCGAAGGAGCTCGCCTCGGAGCGGTTGACTCGAAGCCCGGCCACGGTGACACCGGCGCCGGATCGGATGTGCTGGTCGAGCATCTGGCGAGGGTCCATCCGGTAGATGTGGTCGGCGCCGAAGACGAACATGTAGTCGGGATCCTCGTCGTCGATGATGTTCATGTTCTGGAACAGCGCGTCGGCCGACCCCCGGAACCATTCCCGGCCGCGTCGCATCTGCGCCGGGACCGACGTGACGTAGTTGCCGAGAAACGTCGAGAGCCGCCAGGTTCTCGACACGTGCACGTCGAGGGAATGGCTCTTGTATTGGGTGAGGACGACGATCCTCCGGTAGCCGCCGTTCACGAGGTTGGACAGGGCGAAGTCGATGAGCCGGTACGGGCCGGCGAACGGGACCGCCGGTTTGGCGCGATCCTTGGTCAAGGGCATCAGCCGCTTTCCCTCGCCCCCGGCCAGCACGACCGACAGCACGTGGGGGCGGACTCCGAGGTCGAGCAGGGCGTCAGACACCCCGCCATCTTGGCAAACGTCGCCGACTCGTGCCAGAACGGTGCGACCGGTACCCGGCGGATGGGGCAGGGCGCCGTGGGTACGCTGTACTGGTGAGCGACGAACCTGTGCACCGCCGGCGGGCAGAGCCGCTCACCATTGTTCTGGGTCTCACAGCTGCCTTCCTGGCCGCCGCTATCGTCGGTGTCGTCGCCCTCGGTGGCGGCGGAGATGCCGGAGGTGAGGCCCAGCCGCCCTCGACCACAACGATTCCGACGACGACCACGGCGCCGAGCTCGACGACGCTGGACCTCGGGGACTCGATCGACGGGACCTGGACGCTGGTGGGCGAAGCCGACCCGACGATGTCGATCACCGCCGGTTCCTTCGTGGTGGACTCACAGGTTCTCGTGGCGCTCGAGGCCGATGTGGACGCCGGACTCGGCCAGGCCGTCCGGCTCGAGCTCGTCGAGGATTCGGTCATCTATCCCGCCCCGACCACCGAGACGCCGAGCAGCATGGAGCTGCAGCTCGACATCACCCTCAACGGGGTCCTCCGTCGTCATCGCACGATCGCCGTGTTGACCCCGACCGGCACGGGTCTGGAACTGCGCTATGAGTTGACGATCGATCCCGCTCTGTTCGATCTGGCCGGAGCCGCTCGGACCGTGGCAGTGTCCGGCTCGTTCGAACTGGTGTAACCGGCCCGCGGGTCCGGTCTAGGCTCGCCGAATGGCTGCGATCGGTTTCATCGGACTGGGCGTAATGGGTCATCCCATGGCCGGGCACCTTCAGCGGGCCGGACACGAGGTCACCGTGTACAACAGGACGGCCGAGAAGGCCGCTCGCTGGGTCGAGGAGTACGGCGGGTCCGTCGCTGCCTCCCCGGGGGAGGTGGCCCGAGGCGCCGACGTGGTGATGACGATCGTCGGCGCGGACGACGATGTGCGGGCGGTCGTATTGGGCGAGGGCGGTGCCCTCGAGGAGATGCGGGACGGAGCCGTTCTCGTCGACCACACGACCGCGTCGGCCGACCTGGCGCGTGTGCTCCACGCCGCCTGCCGGCAACGCGGTGTCGGATTCGTCGATGCACCCGTGTCGGGGGGAGAGTCTGGAGCGCAGAACGGCAGGCTCACCGTCATGTGCGGGGCTGATCAGGCCGACTTCGACGTGGTGGCGCCGGTGATCGACGCGTTTTCGGTGGCCGTGACCAGGATCGGGGGCCCGGGATCAGGCCAGCTCTGCAAGATGGTCAATCAACTCTGCATCGCCGGATTGCTGCAGGGCCTGAGCGAAGGGATCCGCCTTGGTATGAAGGCCGGCCTCGACATGGACATCGTGCTGGACGTCATCTCCCAGGGCGCAGCCGGATCCTGGCAGATGGAGAACCGGGGAGCGACCATGGTCGCCGATGAGTTCGAGTTCGGTTTTGCCGTCGATTGGATGCGAAAGGACCTCCGCATCGCCATCGACCAGGCGCACTCGATGGGCGCCGCCGTCCCGGTCGGCGCGCTCGTCGACCAGTTCTACGCCGCCGTTCAGGCTCGGGGAGGGAACCGCTGGGACACGAGCTCGTTGATACGTCTCCTTCCGTGACCGGCGTGTCGGTGTGATCGATCGCTGAGCCGGCCGCTCCACGTTGCCCATCGCGGTAGCCCGCACGACCTATTGTCCCAGGGGGCGTGGCACGATTCACTGTCGGTTGCGGGTACCGGGAACTGATCCTCGGTTCGCCTCTGGCGGGCAGCGGCAGCCGAACTCCTGGATCATGTTCTCGCTACGAGGGTCCCCACCGATGGTGGGGGCCCTCATTCATCGAGACGCCCGCCGAGTTCCTACGATGGAGGTGTGGGAGCCTGCCGACCGTCGACCCGTAGCTCGATCGCCCCGTTTCATGTGATGGAGACGATGAACGCCGCCGCCGCCAAGGAGGCTTCGGGGGCTACGGTCCTGCATCTCGAGGTCGGCCAGCCGTCCACCCCGGCGCCGGCCGCCGTGCTCGCCGCCGCCCACGCTGCGCTCGACAGCGATCGGATCGGCTACACGGGAGCGCTCGGAATGCCCGAGCTCCGTGAGCGAATCAGCCGCTGGTACGTCGAACGCTACAACCTGGCGATCGATCCGGGCCGGATCGTCGTGACCACCGGTGCGTCCGGGAGCTGTGTTCTGACCTTTCTGGCCCTGTGGGATGTCGGTGACCGCGTCGGGGTCGTCGAGCCTGGGTATCCGTGTTATCGCAACGACCTGGCTGCGTTCGGGATCGAACCGGTCGGAATCGCCGTCGACGCACGCACCGGGTTCCGTCCCACGGTCGAGCATCTCGAAGCGGCCGGCCGACTCGACGGTCTCGTGCTGGCTTCGCCCAGCAATCCTACCGGTGTCGTACTGAGCGAGGCACATCTGCGTCCGCTGCTGAACTGGGCCGCCGAGCAGTCGCTGCCGGTGGTCGTCGACGAGATTTACCACGGCCTGACCTTCGAGACCCCAGCTCCCTCCGCGCTCGGGATCAGCGATGATGTCGTCGTCTTCAATAGTTTCAGCAAGTATTTCTCTATGACCGGCTGGCGCTTGGGATGGATCGTGGCGCCGCCCGAGCTCGTGCCCGCCCTCGAACGCCTGGCGCAGAACCTCACCATCTCGGCTCCCACCCTCAGCCAGCTGGCCGGTCTGGCGGCCTTCGACTCGTTGGAGGACTGCGAAGCCAACGTCACTCGCTACCGGCGAAACCGGGACGTGCTACTCGCCGCACTTCATCGGGCCGGCTTCGAGGACATCGCCCCGGCGGAGGGTGCCTTCTACGTATGGGTCGACATCTCGGCCACCGGGCGCACGGCGTCGGACCTGAGCGCCGAATGGCTCGACCGCCTCGGGGTGGCGGTTACGCCGGGGATCGATTTCGACCCGGTTCGCGGCGAACGATTCGTCCGTCTGTCCGTCGCCGGCTCGGAGGCCGACATCGCCGAGGCTGGACGCCGGATCGTGACCTGGTCGGGACGGTGACCCACGCCGGATGGCAGCCCCAGCCGTTGCCGCCGCGCCGGCGAACCGGTCACCGACCGGGGCCGAGAATCCGGACCCTCCTGTGGCGTGGCCTGACGAGGCGTTGCCCCGCATGTGGGCGGGGTCACCTGTTCCGGCGGTGGCTTCACATCGCCGAGCACTGCCCATCGTGTGGCCTACGGTTCGAGCGTATCGAAGGCCACTGGATCGGTGCGATCGGCATGAACACGATCATGACCTTCGGCTCGTTGCTCGCGTTCATCGCCGTGGCGTCGGTGGCGTTCTGGGACCGCGTCGACTCTCCGTTGCCGATCGTCATCGCCGCCGTGGTGTTCGCTGTCGTGGTGCCCCCGATCATCGACCCCTTCACCAGGACCCTCTGGACGGGGGTCGACATCGCCATGCGTCCTCTCGAGCCCCACGAGGTCGACTGGACCGTCGTCGATCCCGCCGCGGTTGGCACTTCCCGTCACGATGGGAGTAGTCCGAACGGGAACCGGTTTCCTCCTCCCGAGCGCCCGGAGCAAACCGATCGATGAACCCGATTCCGCACCCGCACCCCACCGACCGTCATTTCGATCTCATCATCGTCGGCAGCGGCTCGGGGAATGCCATTCCCCCCGAACTGGCCGGCTGGCGGATCGCCATGGTCGAGCGAGGTGTGTTCGGCGGGACCTGTCTCAACGTCGGGTGCATACCCTCCAAGATGTTCGTGCTCCCCGCCGACCGGGCCGTTGAGGCACAGGAGTCGGAGCTGAACATCACCACTCGATTCGAGGGTGTGGACTGGCCGGCGCTCCGCAACCGGATCTTCGGTCGCGTCGATGCGATCAGCCGCGGCGGAGAGGAGTACCGGGCCACGGGAACCGAGGGCTTGACGCTGTTTCGAGGCACCGCCCGGTTCGTGGCCGACCGAACCTTCGATGTGCGGCTGAACGACGAGCCCGACACCGTCACCATCAGTGCCGACCAGGTCCTCCTCGCCGCCGGATCCAGGCCGGTGATCCCCCCCGTCCCCGGGTTGGGCGACGTCGGCTACCACACCTCCGACACGATCATGCGTGTCGACACCCTGCCCGCCCGTCTCGGCATCCTCGGCGGGGGCTACATCGCCGCCGAGATGGGCCACGTGTTCTCCGGCCTGGGATCCAGCGTTCAGCTGTTCAACCGCTCCGATGCCCTTTTGCGCTGGGAGGACCAGGAGGTTTCCGAACGGTTCACCCGGCGATTCGGCGAGCGGGTGCAGCTCCACCTGAACGATTTCCCGTCGCTGGTGCGGAACGGATCCGATGGCATCGAGATCGTCGCGTCGGGCGGCGTTGCGGTTGTCGACGAGCTTCTGGTCGCCGTCGGCAGGATCCCCAACGCCGACCTGCTCGACCCGGCGAGGGGGGAGGTGGCGGTGACCGCCGACGGCCGGATCGAGACCGACCCGTCGATGGCCACGTCCGCACCGGGGGTGTGGGCCGTCGGCGATCTGACGAACCCGTTCCAGCTCAAACACCTCGCCAACGCCGAAACCAACGTGGCCTTCTCGAACATCCACCGGGCAGGGTCGGGCGAACCGGAACGTCGCTCGGTCGACTACTCGGCCGTGCCCTCGGCGGTGTTCTCCCACCCTCAGATCGCTTCGGTCGGCGCTCGAGAGCGGGATCTTCGGAGGTCTGGAACGCCCTACGTCGTCGGCCGTCGTGACTATGCAGGGACAGCCTACGGGTGGGCGCTGGACGACCATCACTCGTTCGCCAAGGTGCTGGTGGCCCACGACGGCTCAATCCTCGGCGCCCACGTCATGGGTCCACAGGCCGCATCGATCATCCAACCGGTGGTCCAAGCCATGGCGTTCGGTCAACGGGCCGGTGCGGTGGCCCGGGACGTTCTCTACATTCACCCCGCGCTCACCGAGGTGATCGAGAACGCTCTCCTCGACGCGGTCGACCAACTCGACGCCCGAACCCGGGCGCGCTGATCTCAAGTGCGACGAGGCTCCTGACGACAACGTCGGTTGTGGCCATCTCCACCCGGATCCCACCCACGGTCGAGGAGCCGGGCGACGGTGCGGCCAGACGTCCGGGAATCGCCCTCGGCATTCTGGTCGCCTCGATCTCCCTTGCCGGATCGATGGTGCTACTCGTCACCGGGGACGGCCGGCCGACGGACGGTCACCCGGCGGAAAGCATCGTGGACGACCTGATCGGCGACATGGCCCAGGGTCGATGGGAATCGGCTCACGGTCGCTTCGACCCCAGCTGTACCGACTTCGCTCCGGACACCTTCCGCGAGGTCTTCGAACCGGTGCTCGAAGAGTACGGCGGTCACCGGACCTTCCCGGTCGATGGCGCAGCGGTGGAGCCCGAGAAGATCCTCCTGATCCGTGGAGTCGTCGAGCTGTCCGGTGGCGACCACCCGTTCCGCGCCGAGTTGGTCGCCGACCTGAAGCGGCCACGGCCCTCGTGGGTTCTCTGCGGCTTCCGGATCGATGCCCGGTGACCGTGCCCCGTGCCCACCACAACGTTGGATCGTTTGCCCCACACCCCCGGGGAATTCTCCACTACCGGGCACCGTCCTCGAGTGGCCATGCTGGGGACCGGTGGGGTGACCCATCTGGATGTCGAAGACGCATGGCGATGGGCTGTGCCGAGGATGGGATGGGACCACACGATGGCCGACGACGCTGAATGGCTCACTGCCCTGCTGCGTTGCATGCCCGGCGCTGCGCTGATCCTCGACGGATCCGAGATAAGGGCGGTCAACGCCGACGTGCCGACCCTGTTCGGCATTCCGCGGTCGCGCATCACCGGGGCCCCGTTGGTCGACCTGGTGCTCCCCGAACAGCAGGCCGGCCTCGAGTCGGTCCTCAAAGGACTCGAGACAGCCGACACCTTCACAGCCCGGTTGGCCAGCAGCTTTCACCCGATGGAGTTCACGTTCCGGAGGATCAGCGACCGGCTGGTCGTGATGTCGGCGCGATCCACCGAGACCGAGCATCAAATGTCGCTCGCCGGACGCGGTGCGCTCACCCATGACGCAGTGACCGGTCTGGTGAACCGCTACGTCGTGCTCGAAGAGCTGCACCGCCGTCTCCATCACGGTCCGGCACAGCCGATGGCACTCATCGCCGTTTGGGTCGACGACCTGGCACGGGTTCGCGAAGAGCGTGGCGGCCGAGCCGCCGATCTGATCGTTCGTCAGGTGGCAGAACGGCTTTCGGCCCGGCTACGGGGGAGCGACATGCTCGGACGGATGAGCGACCACTCGTTCCTGACCGTCCTCGTGACCGACTCGCCGACCGACGAGCTGGCCACGGTGGCCGAACGGCTCCGCGCCGAGGTGAGCTTTCCCGTGGAGTTCGACGGCACGCTGGTCAGCTTCACAGCGTCGGTACTGGTCGCCTTGCTGGGCGACAAACCGCCGGCGGTCGAGCGCATCGTCGGTCGCCTCGAGACCGCCGGCGAGAAGGCGTCGTCGGCCGGTGGGAATCGGACCGACATCATCAGCCTCTGAACCCGGTCTGCTCACAGTTGAGAGTGGTCGCCGTCGAGGTGTCGGAGAGTTCGCATACGTCCCGGCCCGGACCGCCGTCCAAGACGCCGCCCCCTGGTCCGGCCGTCAGTCGATCATCCCCGGCGCCGCCAAAGAGCCGGTCCGCCGAGCCAGCGCCGATCAACACGTCGGAACCGTCCAATCCGCAGAGCGTGTGGCGTCGCGCCCGATCGGTCTCATCGGCGCTCAACTCGTCGTCCCCCGAGGTGCCGGTGACCGTGCAGCCGACCGGTCCATCGACGATCGCATACCGGTACACCTGACCGGCCGGACTGGTGGCCGTCGGACCGGGTGCCCCGACGTAGACGTGTCCGCCATCGAGGAGGACCGATGCGCCGAAGGCCGGTGGCTCTCGACCGGGGCGATCGGTCGGCGCCGGAACCGCCTGGGAGAAACGGTAGCCCCGGGAGACCAGCGGAGCTGCGCTGAGCAGGTAGAACCGATCGTTGCCGCCGTCGCCGACGGTCACGACGGACCCGTTGGCGTCGAGGGAGTCCCCCTCGACGGGCAGTTCCTCGACCACGGAGTACTTCTGGCCGGGAGCGGCGTCGATCAGGGTCCACGGGCCGGCCGGTCGGACGAAGAAGCTGTTGCGCTGTACCCAGATGCGTTCAGCGTCCATCGTGATGGGTCCGCCTCCGATTCGGAGGAACCGCTGAGTCGGGATCCACCCGTCCGGGCCGATCCGATGGACGACCACATCGCCGGCCGCCGCGAACCGATTGACGCCACTGACTGCGATGGTGGCCCCTGAGCTAGAGATCGCCACCGACGAGTTCAGTGTCGCGGGCAGCAGTTCCTGAGCCCAGACGATCTGGCCCTGCGGACTGACGGTGAACACGTCGACCCGATCCACCTGTCGGGTCGTCTCGCTGACGACTGCGATGGCGTTGCCGCCGATGGCGACGTCGGTACCGAACCGCCGCACGCTCGCGGCGGCGGACTCAGGCAGCGCGACGTTCGATACCTCGGTCATCGCCAGCGTTGGTTCTGAAGAGACCTCGAAGAGCCGCACCACCGGATCGAGTGGGTCGTCGACCACTCCGGCGGTGACCAGTTCGGGTCCGGCGGCGTCGATGACCACGATCCGGCGGCCCTGGGCGTCGGCTGGGCCTGACACGACCCGCTGATCGACCGGTGACAGGCCGTCAGAATCGATCAAGGTCAGCGCTCGAAGCTCGAGATCGGCAGCCGACACGACGACGAGTCCGCCGGTCACCTGCAGTAACGCCGACCCGCTGGCCGAGAGCCGGGCGTCGCCAGAGGCGATCCCCAGCGGTTCGCCATCGGTGGCCACCGGTGACGCGGCCGCCGCCGACAGCGACGGCAGCGCGGCGCACCCGATGACGATGGCGAACGCCCTAGCGACGCGGGTAGTCCAACAACTCATCGATCACCGCCGCCACTCCGTTGTCGGCATGGTGCGGCGCATGATGTGTGGCGACCGCCTTCACCGGTTCTGATGCGTTGGCCATCGCATACCCCCGTCCAGCCCAGGAGAGCATGTCGAGGTCGTTGACCTGGTCGCCGAATGCGACGACGTCCTCGCGCAGCACACCCACCTCTTCGCAGAGGGCGGCGATCGCCTGTCCTTTGGTGGCGGTGTAGTGGGTGACCTCGACGAAGTCGGTTCCGGACGTCGACACCGACATCGCTGGGCCGGCCAGCTCCTGAAGAGCCTGGAGCCAGTCGGCGTAGGTCAGTTCGGGATGGGTGAGGAGAATCTTGACGAGGTCGCGGCCATGGGGAAAATCGGCAACCCGACCCTCCTGTCGAACCGGCCGGGCCACGACGGCGTCGCGGTGGTCCTGGTAACGACGATCCCATGCCAGCTGGTCCGTGGTCTCCCACGCCAATCCGAGCTCGGGGTGGGCACGACGGGCCAGCTCGATGAACCCGGCGGCGTCAGCAGCGGGAATCAGACGGTGATGAACCAGGCGCTCACCGCCCAGGTGGTAGCGCGTCGCCCCGTTGGAGCACAAGACCCACTCGACGGCCTTCACCGGACGGAGCAGATCCAGCGCCGAGTGCCGGCTGCGACCAGTCGCCGCCACGACCATCACGCCACCATCGTGAGCTCGCCGGAGGGCAGCCACCGTCACCGGCGAGATCACCCGGTCTTCGTTGAGGAGCGTGCCGTCGAGATCCGACACGATCATGCGCAGCTTCACCGTAGCGGATCGTAGTTCGGACCGCCGGGCAAGGTGGTCACGCGGCCGCTCCAAAACCGGTC
>JBFGLT010000067.1:0-15901 GCA_041576015.1 Acidimicrobiales bacterium | reverse complement strand
CAGCTGCAGTTCGCCGGCTAGGACCCCGGCAAGCGAGCGTGCTCGATCGGCGACCGAGCTCCGACGGTGCAGCACCGAGAAGTCGGGCGCGAACGCCGCCGACGAAGGGGATCCGCTCGATCCCGGTCGACATGCCCCCACGGTCGGAGCGTGGGGACACCACGTCAGGGACCTAGGTTGAAGACGTGAGCGTCCCACTGCCGGTCGAGACGACGATCAACGTCCGATTCGCCGAACTCGATCCCTACGGTCACGTGAACCACGCCATGTACCTCACGTACCTCGAGCAGGGCCGGGCCGAGGCGCTCGAAGCGGTCGGACTGCCGCTGGGTCAGGTAGCTGCCGCGGGGTTTCAGTTCGTCATCGCCGAGGTGCACGCCAGGTACCTGGTGCCGGCCACCGCCGCCGAACCCGTGAAGGTTCTCACCCACATCGAGTCCCTCCGGCGGATCTCGGGCGTCTGGACCCAGCGCATCACGAGTCCCGATCACACGACCGACTACCTGACGGCAGAGCTTCGCGCCGGCATCACCGACCGCGCCGGCAAACCGGCCAAGCCACCGGACTGGATCCTCGACGGCCTCCGACGTCTCGTGATCGTTCCGGGTGCAACCACCACACCTGCCGACCGATGACCATCGTCCACAACCGCCAGTTCGATCCGCGCTACGGGGAGTGCGTGCCGGTCGCCCCCCTCGTCCGGCGGGTCGTCGCCGAGAACCCGAACGCCTTCACCTTCACCGGGAGCGGCGCCTACCTGGTCGGGCGGGGCGATGTGGCCGTGATCGACCCCGGGCCCGGTCTTCCCGAGCACATGGACGCGATCGAGTCCTGCCTCGGGCCAGGGGAGCGAATCGGTCGGATCCTCGTCACCCACACCCACACCGACCACACCGCGGGTGTCCCCGAGCTGGCGCGCCGCACCGGTGCGACGACTTTTGGATACGGCCCCCACGGGCCGGTGGCCTCCGGTGATCCGCTCGCCCGGCTCGACTTCGGCGCGTACATCACCCCGGAGGAGAACCGGCGATTCGCCGAGGAATGGGCCAACCTGCCCGACGAGCTCAAACGGGAGGGCCCCGACCTCGAGTTCCACCCCGAGACGGTCGTGGGACACGCCCCCGTCGACGATCGCGGGGTCAGCGACCGTATCGAGGGCGAGGGCTGGGCGGTCGAGGTCCTGCACACCCCCGGTCACACCAGCAATCACGTGTGCTATCGGCTCGCCGACGACGGGAACGGCCGCTCGGTCGTCTTCACCGGCGACCACGTGATGGGGTGGGCGACGTCGGTCATCGCCCCGCCCGACGGTGACCTCAACCTCTATCTGGCGAGCCTGGAACGGCTCCTCCTGGTGGACGACGACTACTTCTTGCCAACGCACGGCCCGCCCATCGAGGATCCAGCTCCGTACGTACGTTCCTTCATCGACCACCGCAACGAGCGGACCGCCCAGATTCTCGCCGCCCTCGAGGCCGGCCCGCGCAGCGTCGTCGACCTCGTCGTGCTGATCTACGCCGGCGTCGACAAGCGACTGTGGCGGGCGGCCGCCAGTTCGGTGTACGCCCATCTGCTGGCCCTGGAGACCGACGGCCGGGTGCGTAGCACCGACGGGTCCGGGGCGATCACCGCCGTCTGGTCCACCGGCTGACCGAAGTGGGTGCGACCGGGCTAGACCAGTCCGGCCGCCTCGATGTCCTCGCGCCGGACGCCGAGGAGGTAGAGGATGGCGTCGAGGTAGGGGACGTTCAAACTGGTGTCGGCGGCGTCCTGCACCACCTTCTTGGCGTTGAAGGCGATCCCGAACCCGGCCGTGTTCAACATGGCCAGGTCGTTGGCTCCGTCACCGATCGCCACCACTTGGTCCACCGACAGACCCTCCTTGGCAGCGAGCTCGTGCACCAGCTCGGCTTTGCGTTCCCGGTCGACGATCTCGCCGACGACCCGGCCGGTGAGCACCCCGTCCTCCACGTCGAGAGTGTTGGCGAATGCATAGTCGATCCCGAGTTCGTCGGCCAGGCTGCGGGTGATCGCCGTGAAGCCGCCTGAGACGATGGCCGTTCGGTACCCCAGCGCATTGAGGGTGCGGACGAAGGTCGATGCGCCGGGGGTCAGCTGGACCCGTTGCCTGGCTCGCCCGATCGCCGATGCGTCCAGCCCGGCCAGCAGCCTGACGCGATCGTGCAGCGAGGCCTCGAAGTCCAGCTCGCCGGCCATGGCCTGCCGGGTGAGGGCCGAGACCTCCTGCTCGTTGCCGGTCTCGGCGGCGAGCAAATCGATCATCTCGTTCTGGATCAGGGTCGAGTCAACGTCCATGATCACGAGGCGAGCAGCGCGCTGCACGAGGCCTTCGGGGACGACTGCGATGTCGCAACGGAGATCCCGACCGGCGAGAAGCAGGTTGCGGCGCAGCTCGTCAAGCCGCCCGCCTCGCACGATGAGCTCGTAGGCGATCACCGGTTCGCGGGCCAACCGGGTGATGCGGTCGATGTTCGCGCCGGCGCGTGCACACATCGCGGCGACCGCACCGAACTCGAGGGGATGGATCTCCCGGCCGACGATGGTGATGATCTGCCCCAGTGATCGGGTGGTCGGCTCGGTGTCGACGACTTCGAAATCGACGTGCATGCGCTGCTCCCACCCGAACAGGAGCAGTTCCTTGACCAGATCCCGGCCCGGCGGTACGACGACCACGATCGACAGCGACAGTCGCCCGCGGGTCATCGTCTGTTCGACGTCCTGGATCTCGGCGCCCGCGGTCCCGATGACGTCCATCACACCGGCGGTGATCCCGGGGCGATCCTCGCCGGTCACGGTGACCAGGATCGTCTGTTCGGCAGCGGGGGAGGGCGAGCGCCGTGGGTTCACACCTCTGAGGGTAACGGCCCGGCCGGTGACCGGCGGCGATGGCGCCCCCCTGGGCGGGACCAAAGCCTCTACGCGGCCCCCACCGGGGCCCCTACGTTCTGAACAAAGAGGTTTCTGATGACCGCCACCTTCCGACGCATCCTTTTTGCTCCCTTCGCTCGGGGCGACAACCATCAGGCGCTCAGCGTCGTGAGCGAGCTGGCCACCCGCCACGGTGCGCAGCTCAGCGTCCTGGCCTCCATCCCCGAGCCCTCCCGCGTTCAGCGCATGCTGCACGAAGCGTCGTACTTCGAGGAGGTGCAGCACGCCGAGGCAGTGGCGCTTCGTGACGAGATCCACCACTGGGCCGAACGCGCTGGCTGCGAGGACATCGAGGTCGACATCGAGGTGGGCAGCGCCCCGCTGGTCATCCTGCAGAGGGTCCACGTTCAGGCCCATGATCTCGTGGTCGTGACGAGCGACTCCCACGATTCCGATCACGCAACCGTGCGCCGGCTTCTCCGCAAGTGTCCCTGTCCGGTGTGGGTCATCCGGCCGGCCCGAGCCGAGACCGCCCGGGTGCTCGCCGCCGTCGATCCGAATCCCGCCGAGGAGCAACTCAACCGGCACATCCTCTCGCTCGCTGTCACGATGGCCAACGGAGGCGAGGTGCATGTCGCTCACGCCTGGCAACTCTACGGCGAGGAGACGATGCGCTCGTCGGCCTTCATGAGCGCTCGCGAGGGTGAGCTCGATCTCATGCTCAAACGAGCTGAGGACAGCGTGTTCGCCGCCATCGAGCAGCTCCTCGACCGAAGCGTCGAAGAGGAGGTCGACTGGATCCTTCACGTCAAAAAGGGTGACCCGACCGAGATCCTCCCCCAGCTGGTGCACGATCAGGCAATCGATCTGCTCGTCACCGGAACGGTGGCCCGCAGTGGTCTCAGCGGACTGGTGATGGGCAACACGGCCGAACGGGTCCTCGACGCGGTGTCCTGTTCGGTACTGGCGGTCAAGCCGCCGGGGTTCACGTCGCCCATCCAGTTCGGCTCACACGACGTCGCCTCCAGCTGGCTGAGCACGCCGATCTGAGAGAAGCCCAGCGGCCTGTGACCACACGGTGGGAGCGACGCCTGTTCGATTTGGCCCCGTCCACGACCCAGGTGCTGTCCTGGGCCGGAGCGCTGCTGGCCGTCGGCGGATCGGGTGTCCTGCTGGTCGTCACCCTGGTGGTTGGGATTCCCGCCGACCCCGAGGGCAGTCTGGTCGGCACGGCGGTGTCGACACCCATCCAAGTGTCGCTGGCGGCGCTGTTCGGTTTGGCCGGGATCGCCTCGCTGCGATTCAAGGCTGCCTCGGCGGCGGTCATCGCCATCGGGGCCGCCGGCATCGGCGTCTATGCGTCCTTCCAGTACTCGTCGGCGATCACGGTGGCGATGTCCCTCGGCTTCCTCGTTCCGGCCGTCCTCATCTGGCTGTCCTGGCAGGTCACCGAGACCCGAGGCCTGATCGCAGCGGTCACGGCGGTCACCGCTGCTCTGGCGCTCGTCACCGCCGCCGCCAGCCTGCGGGTTCATGATCACTACTACGGGCCCACCCACCCTGGTTCGAACGCGACGACGACGTTCAGCGAGGCCGAGTGGCTCTGGCTGGGCGGGGTGACCGATCGGAAGGCGACCATCGTCGCATCCGGGTTCGAGACCGGCTCCCGTGCCGTACTGCTCGTCGGCGACCCCTCCGATCCGGACCGCCGCGTCCTCGCCGACGTCGGAGCGTACGGCCTGGCCCGATTCGAGCTCGGGGACCTCGAGCCCGACACCCGCTACCGGTACACGGTCACCGAGGTCGAGTCCACCGCCCCGGTGGTACCCGATGCCGCTTTCACGACCCACGAGAGCGGGGTCCACGATCTCGTGGTCGTCCTGGGTTCGTGCGCCCGGACCGGATCCAATGCAGCGGTGTACGACGCCATCTGGGCGGCCCAACCCGACCTGTTCATCGTCCTCGGCGACCTGCACTACGGCAATCTCGACTCGACCGACCCGGCAGACCACGTCGCCCAATACCGGCGGGCGATCGCCAACCCGGGACCGGCGCGCGTGTTCAGTTCGATCCCGACCGCCTACGTGTGGGACGACCACGACTACGGGCCAAACGACGCCGACGGGTCGTCGCCGGCACGTACGGCGGCGTCACTGGCGTACCGGTCGGCGGTGCCTGCCCATGCGGTCACGGCCGATCCAGCCGACCCGATCAACCAGGCGTTCACCGTCGGCGATGTTCGCTTCGTGGTCATCGACACCCGTTCGCACCGAACGGCTACGTCGATGCTCGGCGACGCGCAGCGGTCGTGGTTGGTCGAGGAGATCCGCCGCTCGTCGGCCCGCCACGAGCTGGTGGTCTGGGTGAACCCCACACCGTGGGTGTCCGACGACGGGCCCGACTCGGACAACTGGTCGGCCTATGACGCCGAGCGCTCCTACATCTCGGACCAGCTCGCCGGTATCGAGAATCTCGTG
Source organism: Acidimicrobiales bacterium (assembly GCA_041576015.1). Taxonomy (GTDB): domain Bacteria; phylum Actinomycetota; class Acidimicrobiia; order Acidimicrobiales; family SZUA-35; genus JABDIY01. Next base: position 10,535 of record JBFGLT010000067.1, on the reverse strand, counting down.
ATGGTGTCCGGCGACGCTCACATGGTCGCCATCGACGACGGAACCCACTCCTGGTACGGAACCGACGCCGCCCGGGGTTTTCCAGTTCTCCAGGCGGCCGCCCTCGATCGACCCGGATCGATCAAGGGCGGTCCGTACTCCCACGGGGTGTTCCCCGGTGGCGGCCAATTCGGCATGCTGGCGATACGTCACACGCCGACCGGGCTCAGCGTCCGTCTCTCGGGGCACACCTGGGATGGCCGGGAACTCGTGTCCTACGTCTTTGGTCCTGCCGGTTGAGCGACGGGGGCCTCGGCTGGTGCTCTGGCGCCCAGCGCGATCACCTCGAGTCCATGGTCCTGGGCGAAACGCCCGAGCCCGTCGGTCTGGTCGCCGGCGACCACCACGTAGTGGTGCTCGAGACCCTCCCGCATGACCGTGTCCAGGATCGCTCCAACCGGTTGGTCGAAGCGCACCACCCCACAGGTGCCGGCGAACGGGCGTGGGCCGGCGACGACTTCCCCGGAGCCGGTGACCAGCCGAAGCCCGCCCCGGGACTGGCTGATCCGGGCGATGGTCACCGGACCGGGCGCCAGACCGAACTGGTGGACGAGCGGGAGGTGGCGGTTGGGGTGGACCGCAGCCTCCACGGGAGCCTCGGGGGCGGCGAAGGATCGAGGCGCCGATCCGCAGTGCCACAGCACCCCGGTATTGGTGTCGGCATGAAGGTCGACCAGATCGGCGACGAAGGCGGGGGTTCCGGCGAGGTCCTGCAGAACGAGAGACGTGAGCACCCCGATAGCGTCAGCCTCGCAGCTGGCGGCGAACCCCGCCTGGGTCAGGGCGGCGATCGGTGCACAACAGGCGGCGCCGAAGTCGCTGAAACACTCGGGCCAGCACCGGACGGCCACGCCGTCCCAGCCGTGCTCGCCGGCCAGCGAACGAAGGGCGCCTTCGAGTCGCATGCTGCGGCGCACGGGGCGCCGCTCCAGCGTGTCGCATCCGACCAGTCGACCGCAGACCTGCTCGAACCGCTCGTCGACCTCGTGGCGGGGAATCGCCCGAGCCCGGTCGAACAGAGCGGTGATCGGGAGATGGTCGGTGGCGACCACGCCCTGCGAATCCGTGTCGATCCGGCAGGGGTCGAATCCGTCGGGTGGCTCTCCGACGACCCCGATGGCACCCGATCGTAGGGTCTGCCGGACGTTGGAGGGAGTGAGCGGGGCAGGGTTGATCGGTGATCCGCTCAGCGCTTCCCTGACCAGGCTGTCCACATCGGCTGCTTCGGGACTGGCGTAGAGCCAGCGGAACGATCGGGTCGTCCGGCCGAGGTGATAGGCGGCGAGATTCAGTCCGGTCAGGGAGTTGAGACGGAGGGGAGTGCCGGTCCGTGGCTCGGGCAATGCCCACAGCAACAGCTCGGACTCGGAGTGATCGAGGATCGCGCTGATCAACCGGGTGTCGGTGAAGGTGGCCTGGACCACGACGACCAGGTCGGCGGGGGATCGATTGCCGTGCAGGCTCCGCAGCGCCAAGCCGACCTCCTCGGGCTCGGTGACGACGTCGGGGACGGCGGTCGCGTCCAGACCGGCGCGTCGCAGCGCTCCGGTCGCCACCCGGTAGAGCTCGTGGCCGCGTTGGAGATCGAACGTCGGCCGTCCGATGGCGATGACGTCACAGGCCGATGGCCACCTGGTCATTTCCCCTCGATCATGATCCGCCGGCCCGTCATGCGGTCGGGGACGATCTTCACCCAGCGATCGGACTCTTCCTCGTCGGCCCATGGCAGCAGACCCAGGTGCTCGTCGTCCTGGTACTCCTCCCAGTTGATGACCTCCGACGCCCGGCCGTGGGCCAGGACGCTCCATCCCGTCCGGTGAAGTTCATCCCAGTAGTCGGCCTCGAAGGCCACCGGGTGATCGCTGGCGACGGCGTGGAGTTTCACGCCGGCGGAGGTGCGGAAGACGATCTGCTGGTTGACCCACCGGAACGCGACCGGGAGCACCATCGGCCGGCCTCCGAACGTGAAGGCGATCCGTCCGATTGGCACCGAGGCCAGCAACTGCTCGCACTCCTCCCGAGTGAGCTCGTCGAACGTCTGGCGCATGGCTCCCAACCCCTTTCACCGTCGGTGGATCGGCCTCGATTTCGTGAGCCGATGATCCGGCCTTTCCCCGCACCGGCCAAGGGGACAAGGACCTATTCGTGGACGTAGGCGTGGCGGTGGGCGTCGACGGGAGGCAGTCGGTAGACGCCGAGGTCGGCGGCGGCGACGGTGGGGGGGAAGACCTCGCGGGCCTCCTGCTCGAACTCCTCGACGTCGTGGTACCGGGCCGAGAAATGGCTGATGACAAGGCTGGTCGCCCCGCTCTCGCGTGCGAGCCAGGCGGCCTGGCGGGCGGTCAGGTGCATCCCCCGTTCGGCCAGCAGCCGGTCGCGGTCGAGGTAGGTTGCCTCGGTCACCAACAGGTCGACGTCCCGAGCCAGGCGAAGGGCCCCGCCGCAGAGCCGCGTATCCATGAGGAAGGCCATCGCCTGACCTGGGCGTTCCTCCCCCAGGTCCTCTTTGTCGACCTCGCCCGCCGGAGTCATGGCCCGGCCGGTGGAGGCCAACTGGCCGATCTGCGAACCGACCAGGCCGGCGCCGGCCAATTTGCCGGCGTCGAAGTGAAACGCCGCCGGCGCCTCGATCCGATAGCCGATCGTCGGAGCCTTGTGGCGAAGCGGTTCGCTGATGAGCATGCTGTCGCCCAGCCGGCCGATGACGCCTCGCCGGCCGATCGGACGTGGGTCGATGAGCGCGTCGTCGTAGATCGAACTCAACAGCAGGTGGGTGAACGTCGTCTGCGAGGCCGACGGGTAGTAGATCGGGAGCGGTTCCTCACACTGGCTCAGATAGCGCCGTTGGATGATGCCCGGCAGACCGAGGCAATGATCGCCGTGAAAGTGGGTGATACACACTGCGGTCGCCTTGCCGATGGCGACACCCGCCTCGAGGCACCGGTGCGCAAACCCCTCGGCCGGGTCGAACAGGATCAGCTGATCGTCCCAGCGCAGCGCGTACCCACCGGGGCCCCTCGAGCGGGTGCCGACCTGACTGCCGGTCCCGAGTACGGTCAGGTAGCGCGTCGTCACTCGGGTCCCTCAGTGCCGATCAGGTCTTGGAGATGGTGATCTTCTTGGCGGTTTGCCGTTCCGCTTCGATCGGGACTCGAAGGTCGAGGATGCCGTCGTTGTAGGACGCCTCGATCTTGTCGGGGTTGGCGCCGTCGGGGAGGGTCAGCGTGCGGGCATACGAGCCGTAGTGGAACTCCGACCGGTAGCCGCCGTCTCCCTCGTGCTCCTCGCGGTGCTCGCGGGTGGCGCGGATGGAAAGCCGTCCGCTGTCGACCGAGATCTCGATGTCGTTGTCCGGATCGACCCCGGGGATCTCGCCCCGGATCACGAGATCGTTGCCGTCCATGTACTCCTCGATCTTGATGCCGCCGGTGAGTCCTGCGAACCGCTCGGGAACCCGTGCGCCGAACCACTCGGGGAACCCGCCGAAGGCTTCGGTCATCCGGTCGAAGGGATCCCAGCTGAGGAGCGGTGATGTCGTCGGAACGCGCGCAGCCGGGGTGGTGTCGGTGGTCTTCTTGGCCACTGGATGCCTTCCTTTCGTTCGTGTCGTGTCGGCAGATCCTCTGCCTCACCGCTCATCACACCGCCCTGTCGGGCATTCCCGTAGGGCCGAACGTCACAGTGACGGGGTGGTCGGACCCGAACGGCGGCTACTCACGCACGCCGGCAGCGGTGGCCGCCACGCAGTACTCGACGATGTCGTCGATGGACTGGAGGCGTGGGTAGTCCGCTTCGGGGATCTGCACGCCCGTCCGCTCGGCCAGCTGTTCCATGATCTGGAGCTGGTCCATCGAGTCGAGATCCAGGCCGAACCAGATCTCCTCGTCGGCGGCCAGATCGGCAGGGTCCACCTCGGGCGCGACCGCACCGATGGCGGCGATGACGGCGGCCCGGGCGTCTTGGCGGTTCATAATTCCTCGGGTTTCTGCAGGAGCTGGTCGACGGTGAGGAGGAAGCGGGCGCCGGCGGCACCGTCGGTGGCTCGGTGGTCGGCGGCCAGCGAGACGGTGACGTTCCGACGCACCTCGAGCCGGTGATCGACGACCGCCGGTCGTTCGGCGATGCGGCCGAACCCGACCAGCGCCACCTGCGGTGGGTAGATGACGCCGTGGACGACGTCGACTCCCCGATCGCCGAGGTTGGTGACGGTGAGGGTCGCATCGTTGATCTCCGACCCCCGGAGTCGACCTTGCCGTGTGCGGTCCACCAGGTCACGGAGTCGGGCCATCAGCTCGGGAATCGACAAGGTGTCGGCGTGGTGGATCGCCGGGGCGATCAAGCCCCCGCCGCGCAGCGAAATGGCCACGCCGAGGTGGACGCCGTCGCCGGTTCGGAACCGTTCTTCCTCCCAGAAGCCGTTGAAGAGCGGGAGCCGGGCGGCGGCGCCCGCAACCGCCTTCAGCAACAGAGCTGCAGGAAGAATCCGTTGCTGGATCGGTCGCCCCGCGTTGGTGGATTCAAGCCAGGCGAGCGACGTCTCCAGATCGACGTCCTGGCCGAGATAGTAGTGGGGGATGTCCCGTTTGGACCGGCTCATCGATCGGGCGATCGCCCGCCGCATCGCTTCAACCGATTCGGCTCGCCGGTGATGGTCGGGCTGGGGCGCTTCGATCGACTCGGGTTCGACGATGCTCGCCGGCGTCACGTCGCGAGCGACGATGGCACCGCCCGGCCCCGTGCCCCGGAGTCCGTCGAGGTCGATCCCCAGCTCGCTCGCCAGACGACGGGCCAGAGGGCTGGCACCGATGCGGCCAGCCCCCGCCGCAGAGGGCTTCGCCATCGTGACCGGAGGCGGTGGCCGGTCTCCGGCTCGGTCTGCTGTTGCTTCCCCGCCGGCGTGTGCGAGTACCGATCGATCGGCTTCGGCCGCCGTGGAGGCCTCGACGACCAGCCGGGCGATCGGCGTACCGACCGTCACCTCGCGGCCCGGCTCGACCAGGATCTCGGCGACCACGCCGGAGTTCCAGACCTCGATGTCGATGTCCGACTTCTCGGTGGCGACGACGGCGACGATGTCGCCGCGACGAACCCGATCACCCTCCTTGACGCACCATTCGGTCACCGTGCCTCTCTCCATGTCCGATCCCAGCGATGGCATGCAGAAGTCGATCTCGGCGTTCACCCCCCCAGCACCTCCCGTGCCGCCGCTACCACCTCGTCGACCTGGGGGAGGGCGGCATCCTCGAGGTGCTTGGCATAGGGGATGGGCACCTCGCGTGAGCACACCCGTGCCACCGGAGCGTCGAGATGGTAGAACGCCGCCTCGGTGATGCGGGCGGCCAGTTCAGCGGAGAGGCCACCCGAGCGCCATCCCTCATCGACCACGACCACCCGGTTCGTCTGCGACACCGATGCCATGATCGTCGCATCGTCGATCGGGCGGAGCGATCGCAGATCGATCACTTCGGCCTCCACTCCCTGGTGCTGGAGTTCCCCGGCGGCCGACAGGGCCTTGTGCACGGTGCCGCCCCACCCGATGATCGTGACATCCGAACCGGATCGCAGCACCCGGGCCGTGTCGATGTCCACCGGGCCCGAATCGTCCAGATCCCCGGTGGTCGGGTACAGCGTGGCGTGCTCGAACATGACGACCGGATCCGGATCGTCGAGGGCGGTGGCCAGCATCCACCGGGCGTCGGTGACCGTCGCCGGCGCCACCACCCGGAGGCCTGGGACATGCGCAAACCAGCACTCCAGGCTGTGGGAGTGCTGTGCGGCCAGCTGCCGCCCGGCCCCGGTGGCCATACGGATCACGACGGGCACATTGAACTGTCCACCCGACATGTGCAGGAACGTGGCTGCCGTGTTCACGATCTGATCGAGGGCGAGGAGGCTGAAGTTCACCGTCATGACCTCGACGATCGGTTTCAGGCCACCGAGCGCCGCTCCGATGCCGAGTCCCACGAACCCCGACTCCGAGAGCGGAGTGTTCCGGACCCGATGCCGCCCGAACTTCTCGTACAGCCCCTTCGTGACGGCATAGGTGCCGCCGTAGTCGGCGACGTCCTCGCCCATGATGAAGACCCGCTCGTCCTTGCTGAGCGCCTCCTCGAGCGCATCGTGCAGGGCGTCGCGATAGGTGATCTCGGTCATGCCACCTCCCGGCGGTAGACGTGGCGCTCGAGATTGTCGACGGGCTCGAGTGTGCCCGCCTCGGCGAAGGCCACCGCCTCGTCCATCTCCTCACCCGCGCGGTCCCACAGCCGGGCGATGCCGGCTTCGTCGAGCACCTCCTCTCGCTGGAGGCGCTCACCGAATGTGAGGATCGGGTCGCGGGTCTTCCACTCCTCGATCTCCTCCCTCGAGCGGTACAGATCGGGGTCGAACATCGAGTGGGCTCTGAACCGGTAGGTGCGGAACTCGAGGAAGACCGGCTCGCCGGCCCGTACCGTCGCCAGGGCCCGGGCGGCTGCGTCGTAGACGGCGACGACGTCCATTCCGTCCACGGTCCACGCCGGAAGGCCGTAGCCGGCGGCCTTGACCGCCAGGTTGGTCTCGGCCTCGCTCGTCTCCAGCGACGTGCCCATGGCGTACAGGTTGTTCTCGCAGCAGAACAGGACCGGCACGTCCCAGAGGGACACGAGGTTCATCGTCTCGTGGAACTCGCCCTCGGCCATGGCGCCTTCGCCGAAGAAGCACACGGTCGCCCGGGAGCGCCCCAGCATCTTGTCGGCGAAGCCGAGCCCGGCCGCCAGGGGGAGGTGTCCGCCGACGATGGCGTTCCCGCCGTAGAACCGGGTGGCAGCGTCGAACAGGTGCATCGAGCCACCGCGCCCGCCGCTGCATCCCTCGGCCTTGCCGAACATCTCGGCCATGATCGCGTTGGCGGTCACTCCCTTGAGCAGAGCGTGACCGTGCTCGCGATAGGTGCCGACAACCGCATCGTCGGGATCGAGCTGGTGGATCACGCCGGTGGCGATCGCCTCCTCGCCGACGGCGAGGTGCAGGAAGCCACGAATCTTGGTCTGCTGATAGAGCTCGGCGCACCGCTCCTCCATGACCCGGATACGGATCATGTCGCCGAGCAGCGTCCTCGACACGTCGGGTGGGGGGAGCCTCATCGCCGGTCCCCGTGCTCGGTCCCGCCGGCCGGTGTCTCCAGGGTGGACAGGTCGCCTTCGTCCAGTCCGAGCTCTCTCGCCTTCAACAGTCGGCGCATGATCTTCCCGCTGCGGGTGTGGGGAAGGCTGTCCACGATGTCGATCTCCCGGGGGGCGACCGCTGCCCCCAGCCGGCTGCGCGCATGGCGCATCAGGTCGGTGCGGAGGGCCTCGTCGGCGACGGTGCCCGGGTTGAGCGTCACGAACGCCTTGACGATCTCGCCGACGGTCTCGTCGGGCTTGCCGATCACACCGGCTTCGGACACTGCCGGGTGCTCGACCAGTGCCGACTCGACCTCGAAGGGACCGATGAGGTGACCGGCCGATTTGATGACGTCGTCGCCGCGACCGACGAACCAGAAGTACCCGTCGGAATCCACCTGAGCGAGGTCTCCCGAGCAGTACCAGCCATCGACGAATGCCTTTCGGTACCGCTCCTCGTCGTTCAGGTAGCCCCGGAACATCGATGGCCATCCTTCCCGAAGCGCCAGCTCTCCTGATCGGCCCGGGTCGACCACGATCGTGGGTTTGCCGTCGACGCCGATGGCCACGTCACCGTGTTCGTCGCGGGCGAGGATGGCGGCGTCGATTCCCGGGAGCGGACGCCCCATCGATCCGGGGCGCACCTTCTCCGCCCGGTAGTTGGCGATCATGATCGCCCCGGTCTCGGTCTGCCACCAGTTGTCGAGCACGGGTACGCCGAAGGCTTCCCGAGCCCACACGACCGCCTCGGGGTTCAGCGGCTCGCCGACGCTGGCCAGCACGCGCAGGCTGGTGTGGTCGTGGGCATCGACCGCCTCCCGCCCGACCCTCATCATCATGCGGATGGCGGTCGGGGCGGTATACCACACGTTGACCCGGTGGTTCTCCAGGACCGAGTACCAGCGTTCGGCCTCGAAGTCGGCCTCGTCGACGATGCTGGTGACCCCGAGGGTGAGCGGGGCGATGATCCCGTAAGAGGTTCCGGTGACCCATCCCGGGTCGGCGGTGCACCAGAACACGTCGTGTTCGTGGAGGTCCAGCACGACCCGGCCGGTGTAGTGATGGGCGACGACCGCACCGTGCACGTGGACAGCTCCCTTGGGTGTGCCGGTGGTTCCGCTGGTGAAGTGCAGCAGCGACGGGGTCTCCACCGGCGTCGGCTCGATCACATGGGTGGGGTCCATCTCGTCGAGCAGCGCCTCGAAATCGATGAGGCGGGAGTCGTCGAGCGCCATATCGCCCGACCCGACCAGGAGGACGTGCCGGAGCGTGGCGAGGTCGTCGAGCTGGGATCGCACCCTCTGGTTGAACAGCCGGGGGGTCGTCACCAGCACTTCGACCGAACCGAGCTCGATCCGCTGGCGGATCGGCTCGGGCCCGAAGGCCGAGAAGAGCGGCGCATACACACATTTGGCCTTCAGGGTGCCCAGCGCCGTCACGTACAGCTCGGGGATGCGGCCGGTCAACGAGGCCACGCGCGTGCCCGGCGGGCAGCCGAGCGCATCCAGCGCGTTGGCGAACCGGTTGGTGGCGATGTACAGGTCTTCGTAGGTCAGATCGATTGGCTCGCCACGCCGGGGGAGCCATCGCAGGGCGACGACGTCGTCGCGTCCGGCGACGACATGGCGGTCGATCGCCTCATAGGCGATGTTGACACCGCCCCCGTCGGGCAGACCGCTCAGACCGGCCCATGCCTGATTCCATCGGAAGTGAGCACGCTCGGCCCGGTAGTCGCCGAGATTGGGTGCGGGCAACGTCGTCGGCATATCGCCACAACACACGACGATCGGCCGCTCGGGAAGGGGCCAACGTCACCACCTGCGGCGAGCCTTGCCACCGGAGAAGGGAGACCTCCGCCGTCACATTGCCACGCTCAGCAGCTCCTCCACCAGCTGGGGCTGCACGAGGGATGGATCCTGGTTGAGGATCCGGTATTCGAGGGCCCGCAGATCGGGGCCGGGCAATAGCCCGACTTCGCGGAGAGACTGCTGAGCCCGCCGGTAGGACCGGAGCGCTGCGGCTTGCCGTCCGGCACTGGCCTGGGCCCACATCAGGACCGTCCACCGCAACTCTCGCAGGGGTTCGGCGACTGCGAGTCCTTCGAGCTCGCTCATGATGGGTTCGCCCGCCAGCAGGGCCGATGCGGCGTGCCGTTCCTCGACCTCCAACTGGAGTTCGGTCAGGCGGGCCCGTTCGGCCCGTCCGGCGGTCGTGCGTTCGAGGTCGATCAGGGGTTCGCGGTGATGGCACTCACCGAGGGCTGCGTGATAGTGGGCTGTGGCGGCCGGGTAGTCACGACGCGCCACCCACGTGTCGCCCTCCCGGGCCTGGCGCTCGAATCGCTTGATGTCGATGCGGTCGGAGTCGACGGCCAGGTGATAGCCGGAGGGGTCCGTGACGATCACGTCGGGCCCGAGCAGGCGTCGGAGGCGGGTCACATGCGTCTGCACCGCATGGTCGATGTGCGTGGGACGGGCCCCCTCGCTCCATACCAGCTGGCCCAGGCGATCGATCCCGACCGGCTGCCGGGGACTGAGCAGCAGGGCGGCGAGAACCGATCGTCCGGTTCTACCGCCGACGGCCAGCGCAGAACCGTTGCGCCGAACCTGCAACGGACCGAATGCTCGGATGTCGATGGTGGCATTCATGGATCTCTCGGACCCTCTTCCCCTCGTCCGAACCTACTCCAACGCCGAATCGCTCGCGTCGGGTTCTCAGTTCGGTGTCACGTGCCGGTCCGGACGAGCGCGGTGTGAGCGAGTGGGCTTCCGGCCTCGAATGGTCGCGCTCACGCTGGGATTCACAGACCAGGAATCGACAGTTCAACAACCGAAAGGCGTCACGTATGTACCTCTTCAGCAGGAGCCGTTTGCACGACGGCAAGAAGGCCCAGGAGACGGTTGCGGCGTTGCTCGCCGCATCTGAAGCCATCTCGGAGGCGACGGAAATCCCGGTGTTCGTATGGCAGCAGTCCTTCCACCCGATGGGCAACGGCTTCATGAGTTCTTGTCGCGTGGATTCGAGAGCCGAGCTCGACCATGCGTGGGACAAGATGCTGGCGTCCTCCAAGGCGGTGGCAGCGATGGACCGGGTCGCCGAGCTGGCGCAGTCGCCGCCCTTGGACCACCTCGCCCAGGTGGTAGCCGGATCGCTCGGCCCACGCCCGGCGAACTACATCAACGTCTCGACCGGGACGGCCCGGCCCGGCCGGCTGCGCGAGTCGATGGCATGGGGCACCGAGATGACCCAACTGGCGAGTTCGGGCCTCGACGTCCCGGTGGTCGCAACCGTCGGCGTCTACGGCGTCTACGGGTCCCTCAGCCTGATCGCGAGCTACGAGACGATCGAGCACAT
>JBFGLT010000066.1:0-16028 GCA_041576015.1 Acidimicrobiales bacterium | reverse complement strand
CGGACGTTCGGGTCGAAAGTCCGGGCGAGGTCGGCACCGCTCTGCTCGAGGAGTTGGAGCGAACCGGGTCACCGACGGTTCTCGTCGGGGTCAAGCATCTCGACCGGGAACAACTCGACGAGTTGTTCAACCGGATCAGTGAGTTCGAACAGGAGCTCTCCCGAACCCGCCGGAAACTGCACGAACGCATCGACGAGATCCAGGGTGAGATCGGCCGCCGGTACCGCGATGGTGAAACGACCGTCGAGGCAGTACTCGAATCCTGAGCGGGTCGTGAGCGAAGGCAAGACCCCCGATCTCGGTGCGTTCATCCGGGAGCAGCGTCGGATGGCGGAGATGTCCCTCCGCAAGCTGTCAGAGGTCGCCGGCATCTCGAACCCGTATCTGTCCCAGATCGAGCGCGGTCTCCGCAAGCCGTCCGCCGAGATCCTCCAGCAGATCGCCCGGGGGCTCAGCATCTCCGCAGAGACGCTGTACGTGCAGGCGGGCATCCTCGACGAGGACAGCGAACGGTCCGACCTCATCGCCGCCATCCGTGCCGCTCCCGAGCTGAACGACGGCCAGAAGAAGGCGTTGATCGAGGTCTACAAGTCCTTTGTCGGGGGTTCGGCACAAGAGGAACCCGCACCCGCCGGCGAAATGGAGGATTGATGCAGCGACTCGCCGTCCTCTCGCTCCACACCAGCCCGCTGGCCCAACCAGGCATCGGCGATGGTGGCGGCATGAACGTGTATGTCCGTGAGCTGGTCGGAGCCCTGGCCCAGGCCGGGGTGGAGTGCCGGGCCTACACCCGCCGGTGGCAAGCCGATCTCCCCGAGCGGGTCACGGTGGAGCCCGGTTTCGAGGTCGTGCATGTTCCGGCCGGGCCGCCCGACGTCGCCAGGAACGAGCTGGCCGGCCATGTGGCGGAGTTCGGTGAGTGGGTTGGCAAGGACATCGTCGACTGGGAGCCCCAGGCCATCCACGCCAACTACTGGCTGTCCGGCATCGCCGGGTTGCAGATCAAGCGGGCGCTCGGCCTCCCGTTGATCACGACGTTTCACACCCTCGCCCGGGTGAAGGCGGAGAACGGAGATCCCGAGCCCGAGAGCCGCGCCCGGGCCGAGGCGGACGTGATGTCGTGCGCCGACGTCGTACTGGCCAACTGCGTGGCCGAGGCCGACCAGCTCGAAGACTTCTACCACGCCCCCCGGGAGCGGATCGAGATCGTCCCGCCGGGAGTCGATCATGCATTTTTCTCCCCCGGGAGCCAGGCGGGGGCGCGCGGTGCGATCGGCGCCGGAGACGCCCCGATGCTGTTGTTCGTCGGTCGGATCCAACCGCTGAAGGGACTCGACGTCGCCGTCGGAGCCCTGGCCGGCAGCGAACATGCCGACGCCCAGCTGTGGGTCATCGGCGGGGTCAGCGGCGAGCAGGGTGAGGCTGAGTGGGCCCGGGTCCAAAATCTCATCGATGTGTACGGCGTGCGGGAGCGGGTGCGCTTCGTGCCCCCTCAACCCCACCATCTGCTGTCGACCTATTACCGGGCGGCCGACGTCTGCCTGGTTCCGAGTCGATCGGAGAGCTTCGGGTTGGTCGCGTTGGAAGCCGCTGCGTGCGGGACGCCCGTGATCGCCAGCGCCGTCGGCGGGCTGAGGACGCTGGTCGATTCGGGGGTGACCGGGTTCTTGATGGAGGAGCGGGACCCCGAGCTATGGGCTGCTCACGTCGATCTGCTCCTCGACGATCCGGTGCTGGCACGCCGCATGGAGATCAGCGGCGCCGCTCGAGCACGCACCTACACGTGGTCGACCTCGGCCGCTCGCCTGCGGAGGATCTACGCCGACGTGGCCGCTCGCTCCCTCCAGCCCTGTGAGTGAGCCGTCGCCGATTCCGGCGACGGAGACCGACCCGATCGTGGTCGTCGGATGTCACGCCGAGGGCGAGGTCGGTGATGTCATCGTGGGCGGGGTCGCGCCGCCGCCCGGCGGGTCGGTCTGGGAGCAGGCCCGGTGGCTGGCAAGCGACGAGCGACTGCGCAAGTTCGTTCTCAACGAACCGCGAGGCGGGGTGTTCCGGCACGTCAACCTGCTCGTCCCGGCCACCCATCCCGACGCAGACGCCGGGTTCATCATCATGGAACCGGCCCACACCCCGCCGATGTCGGGCTCCAATTCCATGTGCGTGGCGACGGTGCTGCTCGAGACGGGGATCGTCCCGATGGGCGAACCGGTCACCGAGCTGGTGCTGGAGGCTCCGGGGGGTCTGGTGCCGGTCACTGCGCATTGCCGGGACGGCAAGGTGGAGCGGGTCTCGATCCGCAACGTGGCGGCCTTCGCCGGCAGCCGCGATGTGAACCTCGATGTTCCCGGGATCGGAACGGTCAGGGCAGACACGGCCTTCGGTGGCGACAGTTTCGTGATGGTCGATGCCGCCGACCTCGGGGTCGAGATCGATCCGGGGCAGGGCCGCCCCCTGGCCGATCTCGGGGTCCGGATCACCGCGGCGGCCAACGAACAACTCGAGTTCGAACACCCCACGATCCCGTGGAATCACTTCTCGTTCTGTCAGATCGCCGGCCCGCTGGGTAGGGGGTCCGACGGCGTGTTCACGATGACCAACACGGTGGTGATCGATCCGGGGAAGCTCGACCGGTCGCCGACGGGGACGGGCCTGTCGGCCCGGATGGCACTGCTCCATGCTCGTGGCCAGATGTCGGTGGGCGACGCGCTCCGGATGCGTTCGATCCTGGGCTCGGAGTTCACCGGGACCCTCGAGTCCGAGACCTGGGTCGGCGGCCACGCGGCCATCGTCCCCGTCATCACGGGTCGGGCGTGGCGTACCGGCCGGTTCGAGTATTTCGCCGATCCGAGCGACCCGTGGCCCCTCGGCTACCGGGTCGCCGACACCTGGCCCACCTCGGAGGGGTAGGAGAACCATCGCAGGTGCTCGAAGTCGTCGTTGGTGTCGGGCGGCTCGAGCGGGACAGGCGTCGATTCGCACAGGTGGTGGATCAGGTTGTGAGCTCGCTCGAGATGGGACGAAAGCGACGCCTCGGCGCAGCGGTCCCGGTCCCGCTCGTAGTGCATTGCGCCGCCGGCGTAGTCGATGTCGTGGAGCGACAGCGGTGGGGCGGCGATGCCGTCTCGGTGGCGCCACAGGCCGGTCTCGGGGTGGAAGCGGTAGTGCGGGAGGAGCTGAGGACCATGGTCGGCGACCATCTCGACGGCGTCGAGCAGGTACTCGACGGTCTCGCTGTCGATGAAGTAGTTGAAGTTCAGCCGCACCCACCCCGGTTTGATGCCCTCGCACCCCCTGGTGATCTCCCGTTCGAACTCGTGGGACCGTTCGAGGTCGATGCCGAGCAGGCGGTGACCGTAGGGCCCTGCGCACGAGCAGCCGCCCCGTGACTGGATGCCGAAGAGGTCGTTGAGGACGGCGACGACGAAGTTGTGGTGAAGGTACCGTCCCGCCGCTGAACCCCGCTCCCTGACCACGAACGACACGATCGACAGACGTTCGGCGGACCGGCTCCCGAGGATCTCGATGTCGGGATGGTCGGACCATCGGTCGATGGCCGCCCGCACGAGCGTGCGCTCGCGTTCTTCGATCGTGCTGGTACCGACCGCTTCCTTGAGCTGGAACACCAGACCGGCGCGGATCGACCCGATGATGTCGGGTGTTCCGCCCTCCTCGCGGTGTTCGATGTCGGTGAGGTAGTCGTGTTCGGTCGGGTTGACGTAGGCGACGGTCCCACCACCGGGTACCGCCGGCACACGGTTGGTGAACAGCTCCCGCCGGGCGACCAGGACGCCGGGGGTTCCCGGACCGCCGATGAACTTGTGCGGAGAGATGAAGATGGCGTCGAGATAGCCAGGTCCGTCCTCGGCCGATCCCATGTCGATCCCGACGTAAGGGGCGGCGGCGGCGAAGTCCCACAGAGCGATGGCGCCATACCGGTGAAGCAGCGACGACACCTCCCGGGTGTCGGTGAGGATCCCGGTGACGTTGGAGGCGGCGGAGAAGGACCCGATGAGCTGGGAGCGATCCCGGTGGCGATCCAATTCGGATTCGAGCTGGGCGAGATCGATGTGGCCGTCCTCGTCCTCGGCGATCGTGACGACATCGGCGATCGATTCCCGCCACGGCAGTTCGTTGGAGTGGTGCTCGTAGGGGCCGATGAACACGACGGGCCGGTCGGCACCGGGGATGTGCTCACTCAGGTGATGGCGGTCCTCCAGGGTGGACGGGATCCGTAGGCCCAGGACATTGATCAACTTGTCGATGGCGGCGGTCGAACCGCTCCCGCAGAAGAGAACCGCGTGCTCGGCGGTCGCCCCGACGCACTGCCCGATGATCTCCCGGGCGTCTTCTCGAAAGCGTGTGGTCTGGAGTCCGGTGCCCGACGACTCGGTGTGGGTGTTCGCATACAGGGGGAGAACCAGCTCGCTCAGGTAGTCCTCGATGAACGTCAGCGCCCGGCCCGATGCGGTGTAGTCGGCGTACACCACGGGGCGGGGACCGAAGGGCCCCGAGACGCACTCGGTCCCACCGATCACCGAGTCTCGGATGTAGTCGATCAGCTGGCTCATCGTTTCCGCAGAGTACCTGATGGGGTCAGGTCTACGTTTGCCCCGGAGGGGTCAGGTCTACGTTTGCCTTCGCGCCGTACTCACCCGAAGCGTGAAGCGAAACCGATGCGAACGGCGGTGGGGAAGTAGTCCTCGGTGTAGGCGAAGACCGATCCGAGGATGCGGTCGAGCTCCTCGGGTTCGGTGATCAGCCGATTCGGGAGGCGACCTTCGAGGTAGACGGCGTCCTCGACACCGATCGTGAACGCCATGCCGAAGAGCTTGGCGTTGCGCTGGAGGAGATGCCGGTAGAACTCGACCTCGTTCTCGGCCGGCGGGGGAGCGAAGTAGCTGATGAAGTGGAGGGACCGCTGGCCGAGGGTCAGTTCGGCCGAGTAGTGCTGTTTGGCGGTTCCGCGGAACCGGACGTACCACTTCGGCGGGTCGGGCTCGACCTGTTCGATGGCGACGACGGCGGGGTTCTGGAGCACTTGGGTGGCGAAGGCGGCGCTGATGAACGCCTCGAGTTCGGCGAGTTCAGCGGGGCTGGACGGCTCGGCCATCAGCGGGCCAAGACGAACAGTTGCAGGGCGGCAGCGCCGAAGATGAGCACCAGCAACACGATGAGGGTGATCACGATGGAGGGTCTCATGCGTGGGGATTCTCCCGTGTGGGTCGGACGGTCGGACCGAGGGTCACGGGCGCTCGCTGACCGGCGGACTCGCTGCGGGAGAGGGTCACCTGGTCGCCTTCGTGCAGGCCGAGGTCGGCGGCTGCTGAGCCGCGGTCCACCGCCAGCGACAGGAGGCCCGATGCGTCGGTGAGGACGCCGATCGAGCCGGTGGTGATCTCGGCGTAGGTGTGGACCGGCATGGCGGTGCGGCTGAGACCGTCGCTCTCGAGCCGGATCGCCGGCCAGCCGGCGAGGACGGAGGGATCGACGTTGATCTGCACGTTGCCGAACCGGTCGATCCAGAGCACCTCGGCTTCGATCGATCCGTCCTCGCCCAGCTGGGCGACCGGCAACACCCCGGGGACGAGGAGATTCGCGTCGACCGCCGTGCCGATCTCCCGGGCTGGCACCCCCCGGGAGAGGTGGGCGGCCACCGGAGCGAAGACGTCACGGCCGTCGAAGGTGGCGCCCAGGCCGGGGAGATGGAACTCGGGGTTGTCGAGGATCCAGGCGCCGGTGGCGCCCCCGACCATGCCGACCGCAGGGGCGAACAATCCGTTGTCGGGCCCGACCAGGTAGCTCTGGCCGCCACCGACCTCCAGGCAGATCGGCTTGCGGTCGGTCCCGACTCCGGGATCGACGACCCCGAGCACGACGCCGGGGAGGAGGTACTGCACCGACCGGGCGAGTGCCAGCCCACCGGCCCGCACGTCGTGAGCGTCGATCCCGTGGGTGATGTCGACGATGCGGACGTTCGGATCGATCGACCAGATCACCGACTTGGTGACCCCGACCGACTCGTCGGTGACCCCGAAGTCGCTGAGGAACGAGATCGTGGCGAAGCTCACGATCCACCGGCCCCGGGTCGACCGAGCTCACGGCTGCGCCGGGTGGCGGCGGTGACCGCGTCGTTGAAGGCGGCCCGCAGGCCGTGGGCTTCGAGGGCACCGAGTCCGGCCGCGGTCGTGCCGGCCGGCGTGGTGACGTTGGCGCGGAGCTGGGCGGCATCGGCGCCCTCGGCAACCAGCATGCGGCCGGCGCCGGCGACGGTCTGGTGGGCCAATTGCTGGGCGACCGGTCGGCTCAGGCCGTTGGCCACCCCGGCATCGGTGAGGGCCTCGGCGACCAGGAACACATACGCCGGACCTGACCCGCTCAGGCCGGTGACGGCGTCGAGCTGGCTCTCGGCCACGGCGACGGCGATCCCCACCGAACCGAGAATCTCGAGCCCCCAGCGGAGGTCGTCGTCGCCGGCGGAGGCTCCGACGGCCACTCCGGCCGCTCCCATGGAGACCAGCGCCGGCGTGTTCGGCATGCAGCGCACGACGGCTGCGTCCGTGACCGCCTCCAGCGCCTCGGTAGTGATACCGGCGCAGACGCTGAGGAGACGGGGGACGGCAGGCAGGGAGCTGGCCACCGCGATGGCGAGGTGCGGTTTGACGGCCAGGACCGCCGGCACACCGGGGGTGGGACGCTCGGACACGGCAACCCCAGGAAACGCGGCGAAGATCTGGTCTCGCATCTCGGCGAGCGGCTCGACGACCATCAGTTCGGCGGCGGGTGCGAACGTGCCGGCGAGCCCGGCGAGGAGCGCCTGGCCCATCTTTCCGCCACCGACGATCTGCAGCTTCATCACCCTCGGAGGCTACCCGCCGTGGCGTCGAGCGCCGGAGGTCGGTCCGCTGGCGGGACGGGGTCAGGTGGTGCGGACGGTCAACCGAGCTCGACGCCGGCGTCGGCCGGACTCAGGTCCATGAATCGCTGGGTCATCCAGAGCTTGCCGTCGGCGTGAACGATTCCGATGCCGACCAGATCGAAGGCTGGGTCGATCAGGTTGGCGAGATGGGTCGGACTGGCGACGAACGCTTCGAAGAGCTCGTCGAACTGCTGCCGGGGAGCGACGCCGACGTTCTCCCCCAGCTTTCGCCAGTCGGCGGTGATCCCGAGGGACAGGTCTTCGGCATGGGTGAGCGTTGCGGTCTGGCTCATCCGGGCCGCCCACGCCGTCGCCGTCAGGTCGAGCTCGGGGTGGGGATGGAGTGGATCGACGCCGCGCTCGGAGCGCAGATCGTTGATCATGGTGAGGAACCGAGCCGCCTCGGCATCCTCGACGCTTGCGAAGGCCAGATCCTCCCCCGCAACGTCGACGGACCGGCCGAGCACCGAGTGGTCACCGGCATCGGCAGACCCCGAACTGGCCAACCCGAACCCGACCAGGCCGAGCGCAGTGACGGCGAGTGCCGTTGCGAGGCGGAGGGTGTGGTGGGGGCGGCGATCGTTCAAGGTTTCAGGCGGAGTCGTGGCGTAGCAGGGTCACGGTGGCGGGCAGAAGCGCCCGAACGGCCCTTCAGACTTCGGCGAGCGGTCGCATCGACTTGAGAGATGTGGTCAAATCATTCGGTGATCGAATCGGCCAATCTCGTGATGTCCCTGCTCAGCAGTCCTTCGGCGCAGGTCGTCGCCCATGGTGAGCACCTGGGGTTCGAGGAACTGGTCGACCGGGTCGGCACGTGGGCCGGCCACCTTGCGTCGACCCGTGCGCCCGCGTCACGCATCGGCGTCCTGAGCGGCAACGATCACGACTTCGTCGTCGCCTATCTCGCCTGCCTGACGGCCGGCATGGTGGCAGTCCCCCTCAACCCGCTGTCCCCGGGGCCCGAGCGAGCGCACGATCTGACCGCAGTCGGCGCAGCGGAGATCCTGGTCGGTCGTCGTCTGGCCGGCATGCTCGGCGAGACCGAGTTCGGCGTGCCGGTGACCCAGCTCGATCCCGCCGCCGCACAGGGTGGCCCGATCGACCCCCGGACCGAGGCCGCCGACGTCGAGCCTGACGCCGTGGCCGCGCTCCTGTTCACCAGTGGGACAGCCGGCCCGTCGAAGCCGGCCATGCTGACCCATCGGAACTTCCGCGCTTCGCTCCTGTCGATCGAGGCGACCGGCGTAGACCTGCGATCGTCCCCCCAGGTGTCGGTCTCGGTCATCCCGCTGTTCCACATCTTCGGTCTGAACGTGATCATCAACCTCGGGCTCAGGGTCGGGGCGATGCTCGATCTGCGGGAGACCTTCGATCCTGCCGATCTGGTTCACATCGTCGGCCAGGATCGAGGAACGATACTCGCCGGACCGCCCAACCTGTGGCACGCGATCTCCCATCTCGAGGTCGCCGAAACCGAGCCGCTTCGCCACCTGACCGTCGCCCTCTCCGGAGCCGCACCGCTCGATCCGGGCGTCGCCCGGTCCATGCGAGAGCAGCACCACGTCGATCTGCGGGAGGGATACGGATTGACCGAGACCTGCGGCGTCCTGTGCTCGGGGTTCGGGGCCGATGCGGTGGAGGTCGGGTCGGTCGGCCCGATCATGCCCGGTGTCGAATGCCGTCTCGTCGACTCGGAGGGGCAGGACGTGCTGATCGGCGATGTCGGCGAGGTGTGGGTGAAGGGGCCGATGATCAGCCCGGGCTACTGGGAGGACGAACCGGCCACGCGTCGGTCTCGCACCGAGGACGGCTGGTTCCGCACCGGCGACCTGGCGGTTGTCGACGATCACGGCCACCTGAGCATCACCGGACGGATCAAGGACCTGGTGATCGTGTCGGGGTTCAACGTGCATCCCGCCGAGGTCGAGCAGGTGCTGCAATCCCATCCGGCGGTCGCCGCCGCCGCCGTCGTCGGCATACCCGACGAGAACACCGGAGAGCGGGTCCGGGCCTTTGTCGTCCTCCATGACGGTGGCGCCGCTCCCGACCTCGACGATGAGCTTCGCCGCCACTGCATCGACCGGTTGGCGCGGTACAAGGTGCCGGTCGGTGTCGAGATCGTGGACACGCTTCCCGTCGGGGTGGCCGGCAAGCTCAAGCGGCGGGATCTGGCCGGCTGAGGCGATGGACCCGTCGGTCTCTTCGGCAACCGTCGGCCGCCTGCCCGCCTATCTTCGAGCGGCTGTCGACCTCGGAGCCGCGGGAGTCGCCTCGGTTTCGTCAGAACGTCTGGCCGAGGAGGCTTCGGTGCATCCGGCCACACTCCGGCGTGACCTCGCCTCCCTGGACATCACCGGGACGCGAGGTGTCGGCTACGACGTGAAATACCTCGTGTACCAGATCTCCCACATCCTCGGACTCAACCAGGAGTGGCCGGTGGTGATCGTGGGCGCCGGCCACCTCGGCAAGGCGCTGGTCAACTACCGAGGGTTGGCCGAACGCGGCTTTCCGGTCGCCGCCCTCGTCGATGTCGATCCCGAGCTGGCGGGCACGACGATCGCCGGAATCCCTGTCCACGGCCCGGAGGATCTCGGCCGGCTCGTCGCCGACGAGGACATCATGGTCGGAGTCGTCGCCACCCCGCCCGAAGGTGCCCAGGAGGCCGCTCAACTGCTCGTGGGCAACGGGATCCGGTCGATCCTCAACCTCACGCCCGAACCGCTGGAGACCCCCGGTGACGTGACCGTGCGCACGGTCGACATCGCCACCGAGCTCCAGATTCTCAGCTTCTACCGCCAGCGAGGCCGCGCTGCGCGCGGCGGCACCGGAGTCCCCCTCGGCACCGACCCGTAGCGCCCCCGAAGGTGTCAGGTCTGCCTCTACGTCGTAGGTGTCAGGCACACACCGGGTTCGGTCTCCGCCGGCGGCGGGTGACCAAGGCTCCTTTTTCGGTGTGGGGTGGCCATTCGGCTCCATGAGCGGCGACAATGGGGCGGTCATGACGTACCTCGCCCTGGGCCTCAACTACCGCTCGGCACCCTCGGAATTGCTGGAGGAGATGACGATCCCCGGCGAGACGATCCCGAAGGTCCTGGCCGATCTCGCCGGCCATCCGGTCGTCAACGAGGTCGTCGTCGTGTCGACCTGCAACCGGACCGAGATCTACCTGCACGCCGAGCGGTTCCACGACGGGTTCCGGGTCGGCTGCGACAGCCTGGCGACCGTCACCGGCGTCCCCGTTCCCCGATTCGCCGACCACCTCTATGTCCACCATGGCAGCGAAGCGGTCGAGCATCTCTTCGACGTTGCCGCCGGCCTCGACAGCGTCGTGTTGGGCGAACACGAGATCCTCGGCCAGATTCGAGGCGCCTGGGACACGGCCAGGGGCGAGGGTACGGCCGGACCACTGCTCGGTCCCCTCTTCGAACACGCAGTACGGGCCGGCCGCCGGGTCAGGACAGAAACGGCGATCGGGCAGCGGACCGCGTCGCTTGCCCATTCGGCCGTGGAGCTGGCCCACGACCGGTTGCACCGCCTCCGGGAACGCCGGGTGCTCCTCGTCGGCGCGGGTGAAGTCGGCGCCGGTGTCGCCGAGGCGCTGGCGCGAGCCGGGGTCGACGAGCTGGTCTTCTGCAACCGGACCCTGGAGACCGCCGAGTCTCTGGCCGCCCGGATCGGTGGATCGGCTCGACCGGTGAGTGAGCTGGCCGAGCTCGTCGACGACGCCGATGTCGTGATCAGCGCCACCGGTGCACCTGGCTATCTGATCGATGCCGCCATGTTCACCCGGCCGACCGCCCGCAAGTTGGTCATGGACCTGGCTATCCCCCGGGACGTCGCACCCGACGTCATGACCCTCGACTGGATCGATCTGATCGTCCTCGCCGATCTTCAGGCGTTCGCCAACGCGAACCTGGCCGAGCGCCAAGCGGCCGCCGACGATGCTCGAGCGTTGCTCGATGGCGAGATGGAGCGGTATCGCCGCACGATCTCCACCGCCGAGGTGGAGCCCCTCCTCGGCTCGCTCTATCGAAACGCGGAGTCCCTGCGCCTTCTCGAAACCGAACGGATCCGCCGGCACCATCCGACGCTCAGCGAGGCGGAGTGGGAAGCGGTCGACGCCGCCACGAGAGCCGTCGTGACGCGCCTGCTCCACGGGCCATCGTCGTCGGTCAGGACGGCGGCCGGTTCGCACCGAGGCGACCGGCTGGCCGAAGCGATTCGGGAGCTGTTCGACCTGTCGTGAAGCTTCGGTTGGCGACGCGCCGGTCACCCCTGGCGCTGTGGCAGGCCAACGAGATCGCTCGCCTTCTCCATCGGGCACACCCCGATGTCGCTGTGGAACTCGTGCCGACGACGACGACGGCCGACGAGCGAGTGGACCTCACGATCGCCGAGCTCGGCGGCAAAGGCGCCTTCGTCACCCGGGTGCAGGAGCTGGTCCTTTCGGGCCGTGCCGATGCGGCGGTGCACTCGGCCAAGGATCTGCCCTCGGCCACCGTCGATGGGCTGACCCTGGCAGCTGTCCCCGACCGCGGCAACCCTCTCGACGCGCTCGTCGGTCGATCGCTCGCCGAGCTGGCACCGGCAGCGGTGGTCCGCACCGGGTCGCGCCGCCGGCGCGTCCAGCTCCGCGCCATGAGACCGGATCTGTGTTTCGAGGAGCTGCGGGGCAACATCGCCACGCGGCTGCGGCTCATCCCCGACGACGGCGCCATCGTGATGGCCGCCGCCGCCATCGAGCGGCTCGGATTGCCCGGTCTGCCGGTTCACGTACTCCCTGTCGACGTGATGGTCCCCCAGGTGGGACAGGGCACCCTGGCGGTCGAGGCACGCCGAGACGACCCGGCCACCATCGGTCTTCTTCGGTCGATCGAGGACGGGCCCAGCCGCCTACGACTCGATCTGGAGCGGGCGTTTCTCGCCGAGTTGGGGGGCGACTGCGACATACCTGCCGGCGCCTACGCCACCCTCGACGCCGGTGGCGCCACGGCCACCGTCACCGGGGTGCTCGCCGACCGCAACGAGGACTCGACCGCCGTCCGGTCGGTGACGGGGCCCGCCGACCCCCAGCTCGGTCGCCGACTGGCCGGCGAGCTTCGCCGGGCGCTCGAGGGGTGACTGTGTCCCGATCGCTCGACGGGCGCCGGATCCTGTCCTGCCGGCCCGAGACCCGGGCCGCTGCGCTCCATGCGGCCATCCAGGACGCCGGAGGCACCGTCGTGCACCTCCCGCTGATCGCCGTGGTTCCCCCTGCCGATGGCGGTGAAGCGCTGAGGGCTGCGCTGTCCCGTCTCGACCGCTATGACTGGGTGGCGTGTACCTCGCCGGCGGGCGCCGCCGCCCTGGCCGGTACCGAGCAACCCCGCCGGATACGGGCGGCGGGGGTCGGTGACTCGACGGCCAAGGCGTTCGCCGACATCGACTGGACCGTCGATCTGGTCGCCGGCGAAGAGACCGCTGCCGGGCTCAGCCGGTCCTTTCCGGTCGGTTCCGGGCGGGTGCTGGCCGTCCTCGGCGAGCTCGCCGGCGACGACCTGCGTCGCGGCCTCGAGGCACGTGGCTACGAGGTCGAGACCGTGGTCGCCTATCGCACCGTGCAACCCGATCACACGACCGAGCAGCTCGCCGCCGCCGGCTGCTGTGATTCGGTCGTCGTGTCGGCACCGTCGGTTGTCGAGCGACTGGTCGCGCTGCTGGGTGCTGGGGTCCCCCGACGCGCCGTCGCCTACGGACCCCGCTCCGGTGCGGCCGCCCGAGCGGCCGGCCTCGAGGTGATCGTGGCGACCTCGCCGCGACCGGTCGATGTCGTCGCCGCCCTCGCCGGCGGGCCAGACCCGGCACCGCCGATCAGAAGATCTCCTGAGTCCACGGAGTGACCGGCCAACCGAGCAGCTCGTCGGCTGTTTCGGTGGCCCCGTCGCTGCCCTCCAACCGTCCGGCCGCCCGCAGAGAAGATGCGCGGTGGTGGCCGAGCAGCAGGGAACCGAGCTCGGCGACTCCCATCGTCACGTCGGCGCCGCTGTCCAGCCGCTGGATCTCCGCCCCGTCCGGACCGGCGGTGAGCTCGTAGACACCGGTCTGATCGACGTAGATCGGATCCTCGACTCCGAGCTTCAGGCGGCCCTCCCGCCGGTAGCGGCGGGCCGACAGCATTCGCCCGACGTCCAGCGGCCGCAGCCACAGGGCGTCGCCGATCTTCCAGGTGAGATGGCGTGGATCGCTGAGGAGATGGGGGAGGGGTTCGTCACCGGGCATGTTCCACCAGTTGACGATGGGGAACAGATCGATGTGGCAGAGATAGTGCCAGATCGCACGACGGGTCCGGTCGGTGGAGGCAATCAGTTCGATCACCTTCACCTGACCCTTGGCGCCGGCGAAATCCCACACCTGCTTCTGCCGGTAGATCACGTAGCCGGTCGGGCGGTCGCCTTCGTAGGCCACCATCCGCCGCTGCTTCGATGCACCGTCTCGATGTTCCTTGTGATCGAGCAGCACCCGCCAGGTCCACCACTCCGGGGAGCGCGAATGCATCCCGGGCCTGCGCGCGAACTCA
This sequence comes from Acidimicrobiales bacterium, assembly GCA_041576015.1. Classification (GTDB taxonomy): domain Bacteria; phylum Actinomycetota; class Acidimicrobiia; order Acidimicrobiales; family SZUA-35; genus JABDIY01. The sequence continues at coordinate 2,553 of JBFGLT010000066.1, read as the reverse complement.
GCGTCGTAGAGGTCGGGCCCGATCGCCGCCAGCTCATCGGGTCCCACCGGCTCGAGGGTCACCTCCGACGCCGGCTCCTCCACGCTGCCCTGCCGGACATCGAACTCGATCTCCACCATGTTCGACGCTGGTCCGTACCCGAAACGACCGTAGATCGGATACTCCGACGCCCACAGCGCCGCCGCCGGCTGGCCACGCCGGCGGGCCTGATCGAGGTGCTGTCGCATCATCCGCTGGAGCAGGCCGCGGCGACGATGGGTGGCGGCGACCGACACCACGGTCGTGCCGGCGACGGGCACACACCCGCCGGGCAGGGACAGGTCGAAGTCGAAGGATCCGAACGTGCCGACCAGACGGCTCCCGTCGAAGGAGCCGATCATCACCTCGGTTCGGAACATCTCCTCGAACCGTTGCACCAGCTGCTCGTCGTCGTCGTCGGCGTCGGCACCGAAGGCCTGTGCGATCAGGGCCCGAAACGCGGGGCGGTCGTCGGGCTCGATGAATCTCACGTCGAGAGGCATGACCGAACCCTAGGTCCTCGAGTTCAGGGGATCGGCCGAATTCGCACGTCGCACTCGAACCGGACTCGTCGAAGCAGCGGGTTCACCGCCGCAGCGGACGCGGTCGAGATCCGATGCCGCTGCGGTTGGCGACGATGGCGCCGAGCGCGCCGAGGACGACGAACATGGCCGCCACCTGGATGCCGGAGAGCGGTTCGTCGAGGAAGAACCAGGCGGCGGTGGCTGAAACAACCGGGATGAGCAGCGTGAAGGTCGAGCTGATCCACAGCGGTATCTGCTGGATCGACCAGTTCATGAGCGAGTGCCCCAGCGCCCCCGCTCCGAAGGCGAGCACGATCAGCCCGACCCACGACTCGAGCGAGGGCCAGGCCAAGCTCTGGCCGAAGATGGCGGCGAGCGGGGCGTTGAGCAGGCCGGTCCATAGCGCCGCACCGATCGTGAACTCGTTGGAGGAGATCTGCGCTTTGGTTCGCTTCGAGAAGATGAAGTAGGCCGACCAGGAGAACAGCGCTCCCACCGCCAGGGCGTCCCCCAGCCGGTCCCCGTCGGCGGTGTCGCCCCCGCCGAAAACGACCACGGCAACACCACCGATCGCCACCAGCGCCAACCCGACGTCCCGCCGTGCGACCCGCTCACCGAACAACCGCCAGGCGGCGACGCTGACCACCACCGGTTGGAGTGCGCCGATCACCGTGGCGTTGGCGACGGTCGTGAGCTTGATGGCCGAGAAGAAGAAGGCGACGTCGAGGGCCAGTGCCAGACCGCCCCACATCGACACCCGCATGACCCGAACGGTCAGGGGCGAACCGCGTAGTCCGAACAATCCAGCGACCACCAGCCCGTACAGCGTGAACCGGTAGGCGCCGATGGCGATCCCTCCCATGTCGATGGCCTTGGCCACGACGCCGGCGAGGCCCCAAGCGGACACGGCCACGGCGGCGGCGGCGATGCCGAGGAATGGGCCGGAGTCCTCGGGTGGAGCGTGCATTCGTCGACGCTACGGCGTCGCCCGGGAGATGGGCAGCCGAGGTGTCTCGATGGCTGGCGGCCATCGACGACGCAAACGCCGAACAGCAGGCGCAACGGGCGGCCCGTCACGCCGCCCACACCTCCTGACGCAGCCGCGAGCGGCGGCCATACTCGAGAGGGTGAGCGAACCCCATGTTCTCGTCGTCGGCGGAGGGTTCGGCGGGATCGCAGCGGCCCGGCGCCTCGCCGGCCGGCCGGTGCGAGTGACCGTCGTCGATCGCCGGAACCACCATCTGTTCCAGCCGCTCCTCTATCAGGTCGCCACAGCCGGTCTCAACCCGTCGGACATCGCTGCACCCATTCGCTCGATTCTCCGGCGCCAGCAGAACGCGACTGTGCTGCTCGGTGAGGTCATCGATGTCGACACGGGAGGGCGAACCGTCATGCTGTCCGACGGGGCGAGAATGGACTACGACTACCTCATCCTGGCGGCCGGCACCCGCCACTCCTATTTCGGCCGCCCAGAGTGGGAGCGATACGCGCCCGGTCTCAAGACCGTGGAGGACGCGCTGGAGATCCGCCGGCGCGTGCTGCTCGCCTTCGAGCGAGCCGAGCGCACCGACGACCGAGAGGAACGGGCGGCGCAGCTCACGTTCGTGGTGGTTGGCGGCGGGCCGACGGGGGTCGAGATGGCGGGAGCCGTCGCCGAGATCGCCTTTCGGGTGATGCGGCGGGATTTCCGCCGGATCGACCCGGCCGAGGCGCAGGTCCTCCTGCTGGAGGCGGCCGACCGGGTCCTGCTGTCCTATCCCGAGTCGCTGAGCCGCCGGGCCAAACGCCAGCTCGAACGCCTCGGTGTCGACGTGCGGCTCGGGGAGATGGTGAAGGTCGTGGATGCGTCGGGGGTCGAGTGCTCTTCGGGGCGGATCGCCGCCCGCACGGTCATCTGGGGAGCCGGGAACACAGCTTCTCCCCTCGGCGCCCGGCTCGGTGCCGATGTCGACCGGGCAGGAAGGGTTCGGGTCGCCGGCGACCTGTCGGTCCCCGGTGCGGAGAACGTCTT
>JBFGLT010000065.1:0-16191 GCA_041576015.1 Acidimicrobiales bacterium | reverse complement strand
CACCGCCACGATGCCGAGCGCCGCCTCGATGGCCCGGCGCATGCCCTCGGTCCACGGTTCGGCCCCCAGGATCCCGACCCTCATCGACGGTTCGACTCCCCGATCGGCGAGGTGCTCGGCCAGCGTCAGCGCATAGCTCGGCGTGCAGCAGATGGCGTCGGGCTCGAAGTCCTCGATCAGCGTGAGTTGACGCTCGGTGTTGCCCCCGCTGACGGGGACCACCCCGACGCCGGCCGCCTCGGCCCCTCCGTGCAGCCCCAGACCGCCGGTGAAGAGCCCGTACCCGTAGGCGTTGTGGAGCCACCAGCCCGGCTCGACGCCGGCTCCGCGCAGGCATCGGGCCACGCACTCGTGCCACACGGCGAGGTCCTCGCGGGTGTAGCCGACGACGGTCGGCTTGCCCGAGGTCCCGGAGCTGGCGTGAATCCGCGCCAGGTCGCCCCGGTCGGCGGCGAAGAGGCCGAAGGGGTAGTGGTCACGGAGGTCCGACTTGTGCAGGAAGGGATACCGGCGAAGGTCGTCGAGCGAGGACGGGTCCCCGAGTCCGGCAAGGCGCTCGGCCATCACGCCGACGCGATCCCGCAGGCGCTTGATGATCGTCTGCAGACGCTGGAGCTGGATCGTCTCCAGCTGGGGCCGGGGCATGGTTTCGACGGCCTTGGAATGGAACCCGGCGACGACATCGGTCACACAGGCGATCGTAGCCGGTGGCGCAGCCAAATCGTCAAGGCCTTAACGATCTCGGTCCGCAGCGATGCGGTAGGGTTCGCCCGGTGAACAGCACATCGGACCTCGGCGAGTGGCCCGACGAGCCGGCCGAACGTCTCCACGGGGTCGAGGTCACGGAGCGGTCGGCGACCGGGGCCGTCGCCGAGTTGACCGTGCGGCCCGAGCATCTCAACGCCCACGGCATCTGCCACGGAGGCGTCCTGTTCCTCTTGGCCGACACGGCGATGGCCCACGCCAGCAACTCCCAGTCACCGGCGGTTGCCTCCCATGCCGAGATCGACTTCCTCGAGCCGGTTCCCCCCGGATCCCACCTTCGGGCCACGGCCAGGCTGCGACGCCGGCGCAAGCGGCTGGCCATCTGGGACGTCGTGGTCGACACTTCCAACGGAGCCGACCGCGCCCATCCGATCGCCGAGTTCCGCGGCCGGACGATCGAGATCGGTGACCGGGCGGGCGAGTAGCGGTGGATCGCTTCGAGGAAACAGCGACCGCACGGCTCGAAGAGCTGGGCGGGATCGATCGCCCAGCGTTCGCTGCGTCGTTCAATCTCTTCCGGCTGGCCACCCAATACCTCGGTCACCTGGAGGCGGTCGTCCACCGTCCGCATGGGTTGTCGACCGCCGGCTTCCGGGTCCTGTTCACCGTGTGGGTGTACGACGAGCTGGAGCCCCGCCAGATCGCCCGGCTGTCGGGTGTGTCGACCGCCGCTGTCTCCGGGGTGCTCGGGACGTTGGAGGCCAAGGATCTGGTCGACAAGCGTCGCGACCCCGCCGATCGTCGCCTGGTGCAGGTCCGGCTGACGAGCGCCGGCGAAGAGCTGGTCACCTCGGCCTATCGCATGCAGAACGCCGACGAGCAGCATGTCTTCGCCGACCTCGAACCCGACGAACTGGCCGCCTTCACCGACACGTTGAGGACCATGCTGGAGCGACTGTCGTGAGCGCCGGCCCCCGGTCGCCTAGAGGGTCCGCTCCAGGGGGGTCGAGGCCGAGGCGTCAGCGAGGTGAGCCAGCAGCTCCTCGGCGACGGGCACCTCGAGGTCGGGGAGCGACACGAGGCCGAGCGCCCCGAGCCCGGCCGTGCCCAGGGTGATGTTGGCCAAGCCCAACCGGCGCTGGAAGAACGACTGGTGGAGGCGGAGCGTCTGAAGCTTCTCCTTGCGGACGAGATACAGCTTCTCGGCGATGACCCCCGTGCGGAAGAGGAACTGGTCGGTTCCGAGGGCCCATCCGAGCCGGGCGGCCCGGCGGCTGGCATACCAGACGGCGATCAGTCCGTAGCCGATCAGGATGACCGCCGAGAACCCGGTCAGGACGAGCCGGTTGGCCCCCGGGGCCAGCACGATCGCCGCCGTCAGCGCCCCCACCAGCGGGACAGCCGCCGCTGTCAGCCGGATCAGGGACCGACGGCGGGTGAGCGGGCTCACACGGTGAAGATCGGCCTCGCCCAGCTCGACTTCGCCCAGCGCATCGGAGGCGAAACGGGGCCAGGAGTCGAAGGCGACCGCCGGTGCCAGATGATTGACGCGGCTGGACCCGGTCTCGACATCGGCGGTCTCGAAGCGGATCGCCTCCAGACCCAATCGGCGGGCGAACACGTGGCGGTCCACCTGGACGAGCTGCATTCGCTCTCGGCGGGCGCTGACCTGGATCTCGGTGAGGAGGCCTGTCTTGATCCGCAGCCGGTCGGGATCGCTCCAGAGCCGGAATCCGCCGAAGGCGAAGATCGGGGCGAGTGCCGGGACGACCACGGCGCCGACGGGTCCGAGGACGAAGATGGCCGAGCCCAACGAGAGCTCGGCGAGAACCTCGGGCATGGCGACGACGACCACGATGGCGACGATGCTCAAGATCCCGGCGACGATCGGACCGCCGGAGGTGACCACGGTGAACCTGACGAGATCGTCGATGGCGGTGGCGTACATCGGTTCGGCGGCGAAGGGCTGTGTCGCCAACGACGGTGGCGGGGCGGCACCTGGCCCGGGCGCCGGTTGTGCAATCGGCCTCGACGCAGCCGCCGCATCGGCGCGCAGGAGTGTCATCAACCCTTCAGCCGCCTCGACCGACAAGAGTTTGAGCTTGACGTCACCCCCCTGGGAGGCATCGGATGCGGTCAGTTCGACCAATCCGGTCGCCCGGGCGATGAGCCCGGCAGAGGTCGACAGGTTCTGGATGTTCCGCCGGGGCAGGACCTGCTTGTTGCGGCGGATCACGCCGTACTCGTGGAGGAGTGCCTCATCGGTCAGCGCGTAGCGGGTCGAGTAATACCGAGCGGCCGCAGCGCCAAAGGGCAGGACGACGGCCAGCAGGGGGAACAGCTCGAAGAGATCGCCTCCCTGCGTGGACAGGAAAAGGATCGGAATGATCAGATCGCGCAACGACGACACGAACTCGATCAACAGCGTGTACGGGTGGGGCCGCTGCCAGGCCGGCTGGGCTCCAGCGAGGGGACCGGTCCCCAGGTCGACTGCGGGCGCAGCGCCCACGGGACCACCGACGGGCGGGGGTGGACCCGGAGGAGGCGGTGGAACCGGTGGGACCGCCGGCGGTCCCCAGTCGGCGGGTGGACCGGCCTCAGTCATCGACGCCATGTCCAAGCGAACTGCGGATGCGGGCGACCGTCGCCGTCGTCAGATGGGGGATGGTGAGGTTCGGCGCGCCGGCACCGGCGGTGTGCACCGTGATCGTCTCCAGGTCGAGCATCCGGTCGACGGGACCGCTGTTCGTCGTCACCGTCTGGATCCGGTTGCGTGGACTCACGACCCGGTGACGGGCGAGCACGCCGTGCTTGGCCTCGATCCACCGGTCGGTGATCAACCATCCCCAGTTGCGGTAGCGGACGTCGGCCCACCACACCCACAGGCCGATGGTACCGAGGAAGAGGAGGGCGGCCAGCGCCAGGAGGACGGTGGACAGATCGTTGAGCACCACCATGACGACGATGGCCCCGGCCACCCCTGCGCCGATGAGCGTGCCGGTGATCAACCCACCGAGCCGCCACAGTGTCCGGACGCTGGTCGGCAACTTCTCCATCGCTCCATTGTGGCGCTCGGACCGGTCCGCTTGCGGTACCCGGTCGGTCGCAGCGACCGGGGGGACCGCCCCGCCAATACCCTGGCGGCGTGCTCACCGCCACAGGGCTCAAGAAGGCGTTCGGCGGCCGGGTGCTGTTCGACGGCGTGACATTCGAGTTGCGCCTTGGGCGTCGGGTGGCCCTGGTCGGTGGCAACGGTGTCGGGAAGACCACCATTCTCGAGATCGTCGCCGGACTACAGGACGCCGACGCCGGCCAGGTGCACAGACCGGCCGACTACACCGTCGGGTACCTGCCCCAGGAACTGACCGAGTCGTGGGGCGGCACCGTCATCGAGGAGGTCCTGGCGGGGGCGTCACAGCTTCGCCAGCTGGAGGCGGAGCTGGCCGCTCTCGGCGAGACCCTCGCCGACGTGGACCATCCCGATCACGACGTCCACCTACGCCGCTTCGGCAACCTGCAGAGCCGGTTCGAGCAACTCGGCGGCTACCACATCGAGGCCGAGGGGCGCCGGATTCTCGGTGGCCTTGGGTTCACCACGGCGGCGATGGATCGTCCGCTGCGAGAGCTCTCCGGAGGCTGGCAGATGCGGGCAGTACTGGCCCGGCTCCTGTTGCAGAACCCTGACGTTCTCGTGCTCGACGAGCCCACGAACCACCTGGACGTGGACTCCGTCGCCTGGCTCGAGGAGCAGTTGGTGGCCTTTCCCGGATCGATTCTGTTCGTCAGCCACGACCGGGACTTCATCGACGCGGTCGCCGAGCGGGTGATCGAGGTCGCTTGGGGTACCGCCACCGAGTACGTCGGCGGGTTCGTCGAATTCGTCGTCCAGCGGGAGGAGCGGATTGCTCAACTGGAGGCCAGGGCGGCGCAGCAGGCCCGGCAACGGGCCCAGACCGAGCGATTCATCGAGCGGTTCAGGTACAAGGCGACCAAGGCCCGCCAGGTGCAGAGCCGGATCAAGGCGCTCGAACGACTCGAGGTCATCGAGGTCCCGAACGACGAGGACCTCAAGCTCCGCTTCCAGTACCCCGAGCCGCGCCGGTCGTCGCGCGTCGTGATCGAGATCGTCGACGGTGAGTTCGGATACGACGACGAACCGTCGGTGGTCACCGGCGTGAACGTCGTGGTGGAACGGGGGCAGAAGCTCGCCCTGATCGGTCCGAACGGCGCCGGTAAGTCGACGATTCTCAAGGCCATCCTCGGCCAGCTCGGACCTCGCTCCGGGACGGTCTCCATCGGCAACAACGTCGACATCGCCTCCTTCGCCCAGCATCAGGTCGAAGCGCTCGACCTGTCACTGACAGTCGAGCGGGAGTTTCGCCGGGCGGTGGGGGAGATGGACGGCAAGCGGAACATCCGCACGGTGCTGGCCGGCTTCGGCTTTCGGGGTGATGCCGTCGAACGGCAGGTCGCCCAGCTCTCTGGGGGCGAGCAGACGAGGCTGGCGCTGGCAGAGACCATGTGCAATCCGGTGAACCTGCTCGTGCTGGACGAACCGACGAACCATCTCGACCTTCCCAGCTGCGATGTCCTGGAGGATGCCCTCCGCGTGTACCCGGGTACGGTGCTCATCGTCAGCCACGATCGACACCTCATTCGCAATGTCGCAGAGCAGGTGTTGGAGGTTCGGGACGGTCGAGCCCAGTTCTTTGCCGACGTGGAGGAACACCTGTTCCACCCCGGCGCATCCTCGGCGCTGGGCCAATCGGGTCCGGTACCTGATCCCGCTCCTCCTGGTCGGGACCGACCCGAGAGCGATCGCTCGGCGCGATCGAGCCGGCAGGGTTTGTCGAACAACGAGCAACGCCGGCTGCGCCGCAGTATCGACAAGCTCGAGGGGCGGGTCCACGAGTTGGAGACAGAGCTGGCCCAGGTTCAGACCCAGCTGGCCGATCCCGAGGTGTACGCCGACACCGACGTGATGCACGAGCTCATCGACCGCCACGAGACTCTCGAGCGCCGCCTCGGTCGGGCGATGGGGGAGTGGGAGTCGGCGGTCGAGCGGATGGAGCAGGGATGACGTCCTGTGGCTCGGTCAGCGGTTGAGGTGCACGGCGTTGAGGATCAGGCCGGCGTGTGAGTAGGCCATCGGGAGGTTCCCGAGCGCTCGGTCCTCGGCCGGATCGACCTGTCCGGTGAGGAGGCCGGTGGCCCCAGCGCAGCCCACGATCGACTCGAAGAGCTCGGCGGCCTCGGCCCGCCGGCCCACCGCCAGCAGTGCGTCCACCAGCCAGGAGGTGGCGAGATGGACGCCGGAGCGCCGGCCCGGGAGTCCGTCGTCGGAGCGTCCCGAGAACACCGTGCCACCCTCGAGCAGCTCGCGCTGTACGGCGTCGACCGTGGCGATCACCCGGCCGTCGTCGGCGGGAAGGAGACCGCTCAGCCCCACGATCAGCGCGCTCGCATCGAGATCGGTGCCGTCGTAGGCGGCGGTGAAGGCCTGTCGTTCGTCCTTCCAGCCGTTGGCGAGAACGTCGGCGGCGATCTCGTCGCGCAACCGCAACCAGGTAGACGGCGGCTTGTCGCAGAACAGACGGGAGAGCGCGATGCCCCGGTCGAGCGCCAACCAGCACATGGTCTTGGAGTGGACGTAGTGTCGGGCGCTCCGCCGGGGCTCCCATACACCGTGATCGGGTTCGGTCCAGCGGTGAGCGACGGACACGACGAGTTTCTCGATCAGTCGCCAATCGGTGATGGACAGATCCGCCCCGTGGGTATGGAGCGTGAAGACGAGGTTCAAGAGGTACCCGTAGAGGTCGAGCTGGACCTGGAGGTCGGCGGCGTTACCGAGTCGGACCGGCCGGGATCCTCCGTAGCCCGGCAGCCCGGTGATCTCGGCCTCGGGAGGCAGGTGACGTCCGGTAACCAGGTAGACCGGTGCCAGGCGGTCGGTCTCGGGTCGTACCAGGAGGACGCGCTGGAGCCAGGTGATGAAGCGACGACCCTCCTCGAGGGAGCCGAGCGCAGCGAGCGCTTCGCAGCAGATCGCCGCGTCGCGCACCCGGCAATAGCGCATGTCCCAGTTACGTATCCCGCCCAGGTGCTCGGGCAGGCTGGTGGTCACCGAGGCGACCAGGGCTCCCGTGGGTCCGTGCTGGAGCGCCTGGAGGATCGATGCGCTGCGGAGCACGAGGTCCCGCTCGAGCTCGGGCAGCCGTAGGGCCTCGGTCTTCGCAGTCCAGAACGCATGGGTGTCGGCCTGGCGGTCGAACTCGTCGCGAGGGTGTCGATCGAGCCAGTCCGTCCCGGCCCGCAGCTCGAGGACGACCGGGCCGCGCATGAGGTCGACAACCGTTCTGGCGGTCTGGCTAGTGCCCCGGTTCAGTAGTTCCCACTTCGAACCGGCCCACCCCTCGCCGCTGCACACCAGGGCCAGCGGGTCGACGGCACCCCGAACACGCACGCCGGCGTCAGTGACCTCGAGGGCGGTCGGGCACCTCCCGAAGTCGAGTCGGGGGGCGAACTCGATCGTCGCCTCGCCGGTGCCCTCCAGCACACGGAGCAAGTCGGTTCGCCCGGCCAGCTCCTCGGTGCGATGACCGGACACGTCGAGATAGTCGGTGACGGTGAACTCGGCGAACCGGGTCTCGAGCACCATCGACCCGGTCCGGTATTGCTGCACCGCCGGCGGTTGCCCATCGGGGGCGGCTATCTCGAAGTACCCGGCGGCTGGCCCGCCGAGGAGCTCGGCGAAGACGGCGCCCGAATCGATCCGGGGGAGGCACATCCACACGATCCGACCGCGAGGGTCGACCACCGCGGCGGTGCGTTGATCCGAGAGGATCGAGTGGTCCTGGAGCGGCTGGAGTCCGGCGCCCGCCAGCCAGTCGGACCGGATCTCGGCGAGGAGGGCGAGGATGCGGGCGACGGTGTCGGGAGAGTCCACGCGATACTCGGCGATCGTCGGTCCCGTGCCGACGTGGACACCGACATCTGGACCCCGCAAGGTGGCGAGGGCGTCCTCGTCGGTCGTGTCGTCACCGATGAACAGCACGCCGGTCGCGCCGACCTCGCCGCGGAGCCGCTCCAGCGCCTGCCCCTTGTTGGTGGTGGTGATCGTCAGCTCGACGACGTCGTGGCCGCTCCGGGCGTGGATCCCCTCCCAGCGGGCGGGCCCGGCGGCCAGCGCCTCGTGGGCCAGGTCGGCCTGGCGCTGGCTGAGGCCGCGCGTGTGAAAGGCGACACCGGCCGGTTTCTCCTCGACCCGACCGGCGGTTTCGGCCGCGATCTGGTGGACGGCGTCGATCAGCCGGGTCCGGAGGCCGGCCAGTTCGGGGGTGAGCTCGCGTGCGAAGCCGACCTCGAACTCGCTGCCGTGACTCCCGACCAGCCGCACGTACTGACCAAGCCCGGAGAGCTCCCGTAGGTCGGCGAGGCTCCGCCCCGAGATCAGCGCTGCGTGGGTGTACTCGGCGCGCGCCAGCTTGCGCAGCGCGGTGATCGACTCGCGGTTGGCGGATGCGTCGGCGGGATCGTCGACCAGGGCGGCGACGGTGCCGTCGTAGTCGGTTGCGACGAGCAGGACAGGCTCGGATGCCAACCGGCGGATGGCCTCGCCGAGCTGGCTCAGACTGTCAATCGTCATCGTTGAGGAGTGTAGGCGCAACGCCTGAGACGGCGGGAGTGCGGACGGGATCGGCGAGTGCGGCGACCGCTCGCCCTCACGGGTCGCCGGCCAACGCGTTGCACGGTCTGGACAACCCCGGGGTTGCTCGGGGCGGGCGGCAGTAGAATTGCCACCTCATGCGCGCACAGGACCTCCGTAAGGCGTTCATCGACTTCTTCGTCGAACGCGGTCATCTTCTGATTCCGTCGTCGAGCCTCATCCCGCACGATGACACGCTGCTGTTCACGAACTCGGGGATGGTCCCGTTCAAGCCGTACTTCCTCGGCGACGAGCGGCCGCCGGCGCCTCGGGCCGTGTCGATCCAGAAGTGCGTGCGAGCCGGCGGCAAGCACAACGACCTGGACGAGGTCGGCCGCACGACCCGCCACCTGACCTTCTTCGAGATGATGGGCAACTTCTCGTTCGGGGACTACTTCAAGGAGGTGGCGATTCCCGCCGCCTGGGAGTTCGTCACCGAGGTGCTCGGTCTGGACAGCGAGCGGTTGTGGGTGACGGTGCACCTAAGCGACGACGAAGCTGCCCGGATCTGGGCCGAGGTCGTCGGAGTTCCGGCCGATCGCATCCAACGCCTCGACGAGGACAACTGGTGGCGGATGGCCGACACCGGTCCGAACGGTCCGTCCTCGGAGATCTTCTGGGACAAGGGGCCGGCTTATGGTCCCGCCGGTGGTCCGGCCAACCCTGATGCCGACGAGCGGTATGTCGAGATCTGGAACCTCGTGTTCATGCAGTTCGAGACCAACTCGGCGGGCGAGTCCAAACCGCTCCCGAAACCGAGCATCGACACCGGCGCCGGCCTCGAACGCATGCTGAGCGTGCTCCAGGGCAAGGACTCGGTGTTCGAGATCGACGAGATGGAGCGTCTCGTCGCCGCCGCCAGCCAGGCGACGGGGTACAGCCTCGGAGCCGACGCCGCGGCCGATCTTGCACTGCGGGTGATCGCCGAACATGCGCGGACGACCACCTTCTTGATCTCCGACGGCGTGTTCCCCAGCAACGAGGACCGGGGCTATGTGCTCCGCCGCATCATGCGGCGGGCGACCCGCTTCGCCTACCTGCTGGGCGTGGGAGACATCATCGCCGGGCGCCTGGTCGACGCGGTGGTCGAGATCATGGGGGACGACTACCCGGACATCGTGACCAACCACGAGGTGATCCGCACCGTCGCCGAGCGCGAGGAGCGTCAGTTCCGGCGCCGGCTCGAGACCGGGCTCAGGATCCTCGACGACGAGCTCTCCGGCCTCAGCCCCGGCGCCGTCGTTCCCGGTTCGACGGTGTTCCTCCTCCACGACACCTACGGCTTCCCCAAGGAGGTGACCGCCGAGGTGGCCCAGGAGCGCGGGTTCGGCATCGACCGTGACGGCTTCGAAACCGAGATGGCCGAGCAGCGCCGGCGCGCCAAGGAGGCCCAGAAGGGCGGATCGACCGCAGCGGACGCCGACGTGGTGGCCGAGCTCGTCGAACGGGGCGACCTGACCGTGTTCGTGGGGCGCGACCACCTCACCGATGTCCCGGCCGAGGTGCTGGCCGTGACCGGCGGGGAGAACGAGCCGTCGAGCATCTTCCTCGACCGGTCTCCGTTCTACGCCGAATCGGGTGGCCAGATCGGCGACACCGGCACGATCGTCAAGCGGGATCCGGATGGGTCGGTGGCCGCCGAGGCCCGCGTCCTCGACACCGTCTATGCCGTCCCCGACGTGCACCGGCACATCGTCGAGGTGGTCGGTGGCTCCTTCGCCGAAGGGGACCAGGTCATCGCCTCGATCGACATCGATCGCCGCGATCGCATCCGCCGTCATCACACAGCGACGCACCTCGTGCACTGGGCATTGCGCGAGGTGCTCGGGGAGGGGACCAAGCAGCAGGGTTCCCTCGTGGCCCCCGACCGACTCCGTTTCGACTTCTCCCACCACCAGGCCGTCACCGCCGAGGAGATCTCGCGGGTGGAAGACCTGGTCAACGAGCAGATCCTGCAGAACCTCCCGGCCCGCCATCCCGAGGTCACTCGCAGCCAGGCCGAGGAGATGGGAGCGATCGCCTTCTTCGGCGACAAGTACGGCGAACGGGTCAGGGTGCTCACCGCCGGCCCGTCGGTCGAATTCTGTGGTGGAACCCATGTCAAGGCACTCGGGGACATCGGTCCGGTGAAGATCGTCTCGGAGAGCTCGATCGGCTCGAACATCAGGCGGATCGAGGCGATCGCCGGCGACGAGCCCATCAAGCTGATCCGCCAGGAACAGGCCACCCTGAGCGAGGCGGCCGAACTGCTCAACGTGCCTGTGAACTCGGTCACCGAGGGCATCGCCAAGCGTCTGGCCGAACTGAAGGCCAAGGACGACGAGATCGCTGCGCTGCGACGGCGGCTGGCCCTCGGCCGGGCCGCCGAGCTGGCGGCCAACGCCCAGGACGGTCTGGTGTTCGCCCGCGTCGACGGTCTGTCCCGCAACGACCTGAAGGACCTGGTGCTCGCCGTCCGGGATCAGCCGGGTGTCGAGGCGGCGATGATCGGCGGTGCGCCGAGCGGCGGGGGAGCGGCCCTGGTGGCCGCCGTCGGCAAGGGCGCCTCGCTGCAGGCGGGCGAGCTCATCGCGCCGGCGGTGGGACACATCCAGGGCGGCGGAGGCAAGGGAAGGGACTTCGCCATGGCCGGCGGCAAGAACCCCGACGGGATCGACGACGCGCTCGAGGCCGCTCGAGCTGCGCTTGTGAATCGCTGATGGCGGGGTGCCCGGGACGGGGCATAGGGATCGACCTGGGGTCAAGACGGATCGGTGTGGCGCTCTGCGACAGCACCGGCACCCTCGCCACGCCCTACGAGACGGTGGAGCGCAGCGGCGATCGGGCCGCCGACCACCGCCGGCTGGTCGAGCTGGCCGTTGACGCCGACGCTGCGTTCGTGGTGGTCGGCGTGCCGTACACGCTGGCCGGCGGTGACGCCGGCGCGGCGGCGGTTGCGGCCCTCGACGAGGCGGAGGAGCTGCGCGAGCGGCTCCCAGCCGGGTGCGAGCTGCATCTTCAGGACGAGCGCTTGACCACCGTCACGGCCGAGCAGTGTCTGACCAAGATGGGCATCCGCGGGCGGCGACGCCGCCAGCTGGTCGACCGGATCGCCGCCGCCGTCATCCTCCAGTCCTGGCTCGACGGTCATTGCCATCGGACGGGCGGGACCGCTGAGTAGCATTGACCGGGTGACGGCACCGACCCAGCCTCCCCTCACCGATCCGCCCGAGGAACTGACCTGGGACGAGGAGGACGAGTTCGTGCGCGTCCGGCATGCCGGCTGGCGCATCGGAGGAGGGTTGGTCGCCGCCATCTTGATCCTGGTCGCCGGATATGTGGCGGTGCGCGAGGGACGGGCCTGGTTCGACCGGCAGCTCGATCCCGTGGGCGAGCCGGGCGAACCGATCGAGTTGACCGTGCCGCGAGGCGCCACGACCTCCGACATCGCCGTGCAGCTCGAGACCGCCGGCGTGATCCCCAACAGCACGTTCTTCCGGTACTACGCCGAATGGAACGACGAAGGCAACTTCCAAGCCGGTGAGTACACGTTCAGCCTCAACTCGTCGGCCGAGGAGGCCATCGCCGTCCTCAACGCCGGTCCGAAGCCGCCCGAGGTGGACTCGTTCATCGTGCGGGAGGGTCTGTGGACGAGCGAGATCGTCGCCGAACTGGCCCGTCAGCTCCCCGGCATCACCGAGGCCCAGCTGGTGGCGGCGCTGGAAAGTGACCTCGTGTCGACCCGGTACCGCCCTGACGACGTCGAGTCCTGGGAGGGTCTGTTGTTCCCCGACACCTACGAGATCACCAAGGGTGCCACCGCCGCCCAGGTGCTGCAGCGTATGAGCGACGAGTTCGCACGGGTCACCGGGAGCATCGGGTATGGCGGCGCCGAGACCAAGTTGGGCTACTCCGCGTACGAGGTTCTCATCGTCGCCTCGCTCGTCGAAGCCGAAACCCGGGTCGACGAGGAACGCCCGCTGGTGGCCTCGGTGATCTACAACCGGCTGCGGGAGCAGTGGATCCTCGGGATCGATGCCACCTGCATCTATGGCGCCGGTGATCGCGACGTGGAGCTCACCCGGTCGGTGCTCGATCAGGAGACGCCCTATGGGTGTCGCAACGTCAGGGGCCTCCCCCCGACACCGATCAACTCGCCGGGCCGGGCCTCGCTGGAAGCGGCCCTCAACCCGGCTGAGACGGAGTTCTTCTACTACGTGCTGACCGATCCGTCGGGCCGGCACTCCTTCGCCGAGACCGAAGAGGAGTTCGTCGAGCTGGTCGCCCTGTGCCGCGAGCAGGGACTCTGCGGGTAGTGGCCCCGACCGGGTTCACCCGGTTGGCGGCGGTGATCGGTTCCCCCGTTCGACACTCGCGATCCCCGGCCATCCACAACGCCGCCTTCGAGGCGGCCGGCCTGGACTGGGTCTACGTGGCCCTCGACGTGGCGCCCCGACGCGGATCAGCGGCGCTTGACGCCATGCGGGTTCTCGGGATCGGCGGCCTGAGTGTCACCATGCCCCACAAGGCCGAGGTGGCCAACGCCGTCGATCGCCCCTCCGCTGCTGTGGTGGCTCTCGGCGCCTGCAACTGCGTCTACTGGGACGGTGGTGAGCTCGCCGGTGACAACACCGACGGCGACGGGTTCGTGTCCGCCCATCGCCATCAGCTCGGCACGCCGCTCACCGGCGCCCGCGTCTCGGTCGTGGGGGCCGGTGGAGCGGCGCGGGCGATCATCGAAGCCCTCGGCCGGGCGGGCGTCGCCAGCGTGCACGTCTGGTCCCGATCGGTGGCAGCCGCCGAGCGGGCCGCTTCGCTGCATCCGGTGGTCCACGCCGGGCCGATCGAGGAGGTGGCGGACTCGGAGATCATCGTGAACGCCACGCCGGTGGGGATGGCGGGTGGACCGAACCCTCATGCCATCCCCGTTCCTGCCGATCTGATAGGCGAACATCACATCGTGCATGACATCGTCTACGAACCCCGGGAGACTCCACTGATGGTGGCGGCCCGACAGCGGGGAGCGACCGTGGTTGGAGGCGCTGGCATGCTGGTCCACCAAGCTGCTCGGCAATTCACCCATTGGACCGGGAAACCGGCGCCCCTGGGTGCAATGATGCAGGCAGTGCTCACGTAGAAGGTAAGGCAATGCTTCAGGGATCACTCGACAACTTCACGCTGGATGAAGTGTTGAACCTCTTGGCGGGGACGCAGAAGACCGGCCACCTGCGGATCAGTGGTGACCGCGGCACCGGATCGCTGTGGGTCGACGAGGGAGAACTCGTCCAAGCCGAGGCGTCCAACGTGGCCGATGACGGCGACTGGGACGACGTCATGTTTGAACTACTCCGCTTCGAGAGCGGGAATTTCTCCTTCGTGCCGGATGAGACGGCGCCGAGTCCCTCGGCGAGCAAGGAGATCGAACCGCTGGTGGAGCGGGGCCGAGAGCTGCTCCTCGAATGGCGGTCGATCGAGTCGGTCGTGAAGTCACCCGATCACTTCCTCACGACCGTCGCCGCCCTGCCGAGCGAGCAGGTGATGCTCACCAGCGGTGAGTGGGAGACCGTCGTGGCCATCGGTGAAGGGCACTCCGTCGCGCAGACGTGCAGCCGCCTCGGTGTCGGCGAGCTCAAGGGGTGCCGCCGGATCAAGAGCGTGGTCGAGCGGGGCCTGGTGGCCGTCGGCGATCCGGCGATGGCGCGCCATCGCACCACCGAAGCAACCACCCTCGCTGAGGCAGCTGTCGATTCGCCGCCCACCCCGCAGATTCCGCTGCCCCGCCACACCGCCGAACCGATCGACGAACCCATCGCCGGGTTGCCTCCGATGCCACAGCGGTCATTGCCGCCGACCCCGCCACCGGCGCCGCCGTCTCCTGAGGAGATCCGAAGGTTCTCCGAATCGGTCGCCGACCCGGCACCGCTGGACACGGCGATCCCCCCGCCTCCGCCGCCCCCTCCGCCCGGGTCGGACGATCCGGCGGTGAACGAGGACGGCTCGGCCGCCGCCGACGACGAGGCCAGCCTGCTGATGAAGTATCTCCAGAGCGAGAGCTGATCCCATGCCGCTCGTCGCGGCACTGAGCGCACTCGCAGGGCTGGTCGTGGGACCACTGCTCGGTCTGGCGGTCGACCGGGCTGTCGATCGCGAGCGCCCCGAGGCCCTTCTCCGTTGCGCGACCTGTGGTCGATCCCTCGGCCGGTATTCGCTCGTTCCCGTGGTGGCGTGGTTCGCTCGATGCCCGGCGGGGCACTGGTCGCGGCGGTACCCGCTGGTCGACCTGACTGCGGCGCTGCTGTTCGGTATCGCCGGCTGGCGGTTCGGCTGGACGTGGCAGCTCGGGCCGTACCTCGTGTTTTTCGCCGCCCTTGTGGTGATGTGCGTGATCGACGTCGAACACAAACTCCTGCTCAACATCTTGACCTACCCGACGCTGCTCGGCGGGTTGTTCGTCGTCCTGGCGCTCAGCACCCCGAACGACTTCGCGGCGGGAATCGCGCCGGCGCTCTGGGCCGCCGGGACGTACTTCGGGTTCTTCTACGTCGCTCACGTGGTGTATCCGGCCGGGATGGGCTTCGGGGACGTGAAGCTGGCGCCGAGTCTCGGGTTGTTCATCGGTTGGTTGAGCGACGATCCGATCCGCGGGATCCAGTCGATGCTGTCGGCGGTCCTCATCGCCTTGGTCGTCGGTGCCGTCGTCGGGATCGTCCTCACTCGCAACCGCAAGGCCGAGGTCCCGTTCGGGCCGTTCATGGTCGTCGGCGCCGTGGCCGTGATCGCCACGACGACTCCGGCCGGCATCTGAGGCGGCGGAGCCGCCCGCCGGGGTAGCCTCCTACGGTGCGATCGGTCGTCCTGGTAGGCCTCATGGGGGCCGGCAAGTCCACCGCCGGGCACCGGCTGGCGGCCCGCCACCGTCTCCCGTTCGTCGACCTCGACCACCGGATTGAAGAACGGGCCGGATCGTCGATCCCGGTCATCTTCGAACGAGAGGGCGAAGCCGGGTTCCGGGCGCGGGAAACCGCTGCGCTCGGCGATGCGCTGTCCCAGAAAGGTCCGATCGTGCTCGCCACTGGCGGCGGTGTCGTTCTCGACCGAGCCAACCGTGGGGCGCTGGCCGCCGCCGACGCCGCCGTCGTCTACCTGCACGGCCCGGCGGCCGCTCTGGCCCGCCGGGTCGCCGGGGATCTGCACCGACCCCTTCTCGGGAACGCCCCTGAGGAGTCTCTGTCGGCGCTGCTCGAGACCCGAGACCACTGGTATCGAGAGGTGTCGAGTGGCCTGGTGGTCGACGTCGACCGGCCGATCGAGGATGTGGTCGACGCCGTCGAAGAGGCCGCCGGATTCGATCGCGTGACCGCCGGTCCGGTCTTCTACGAGCCGGTGCGGGTCGGAGGGGGGCGGGACTACAAGGTTCACGTCGGCCACGGCGTCAGACAGCACCTCGGCGAGGTGCTGCCGCCCGGGACCCGACGGGTGGCGGTCATCACCCAGGGGGCGGTCCCCTGGACCGTCGAGCCGGGTGTGGAGTCCCGCGTGTTCACGGTGCCCGACGGCGAGCCGGCCAAGGAGCTCGATGTGGTCGGGCGGCTGTGCAGTGCGCTCGCCCAGTGGGGTTTCACGCGCCGGGACATCGTCGTTGGCCTGGGCGGTGGGGTGGTGACCGACCTCGCGGGCTTCGTCGCCTCGGTCTACCACCGAGGTGTCGGAGTCATCCACGTTCCCACGACGCTGCTCGGACAGATCGATGCCGCAGTGGGCGGCAAGTGCGGGGTGAACCTTCCCGAGGGCAAGAACCTCGT
>JBFGLT010000064.1:0-16256 GCA_041576015.1 Acidimicrobiales bacterium | reverse complement strand
TGCGCTCCGGGCCGCCGGCGGGGACATGAACCGCACGACCTGGCCCCGCGTCATCCCGAGCGACAGGAGCGCCTCGATCTGTCCACAACCGGACTGGTGGGACTCGACCGCCCGGTTCACCCCGAGCACTGCCGAGGGCATGGCGTTGCCGATCGTGATCCCCGCCATCACCACGATCGCAACGGGACTCAGTTCGAAGACCCCGCTGGAGAAGACGACCAGCAGGCTCACCCCTGTCGACAGGGCAACGGTGACACCGGCGACGGCGTAGAGCTCGCGGGACGGGGCTCTGGCGCGATGCCCGATGACGTAGGCGGCGATCCCGACCATCAGCGCTACCCACCCCCAGGCGCCGATCTGCGCAACCGGCGACTCGAACAGACTCGTGAGCAGGAGGCCGACGGCCAGCAACTGGACCGCAGCCCTCACGCTGGCGACGACGATCGAGCCGGTGACCCCCAGTCGCAGCCACCCTGCGAACCCGACCGCCATGAGCACGAGGAGGAGCGAGGCGGCGACGACCGGCCACCCCAGATCCGAAGTCTCCGAGGTGATCTGGCCGAGGAGGACCATGCCGCCGCACCTTCAGGCGTCGAGAACGATGCCGCCCTGGGTCGGAGCGACGAGCGGCGGCGCGGTCGACCAGGGGAAGTTGATCCACCGGTCCGTTCGTTTCCACACGTAGTCGCAGTCGACGAGGGAATGCGATTTCTGGTAGAGCACGGCCGTACGGGTGTGGGCCACGACGTCCCGACAGAACTCGTGGACCGCCTTGAGGGTGTGACCGGTGTCGGCGACGTCGTCAGCGACCAGCACGTTGGAGTCGGTCAAGTCGAGCTTGTCCATGTAGGGGGGAAGCATCACCGGCATCTCGAGGCGCTCCCCAACGCCGGTGTAGAACTCGAGATTCATGACGTACAGGTTCTTGACCGAAAGCGCATATCCGAGTGACCCGGCGGCAAAGAGGCCACCCCGAGCGATGGCGAGGATCATGTCGGGACGGAACCCGCTGTCGGCCACCTGCTGGGCCAGTTCAGCGATGGCAACCCCGTAGGTCGCCCAGTCGAGTGTCTCGCGCTCGTCGACCGTAGCTGTCACGGTCGCTCACGATAGGCGAGCCGGCCCGTCAGGTCCTCTTCGTCCTGGAGCCGTGCTGATCCGGCAGTGGTTTCAGTGGGCCCTGCTGTAATGCGACGCCAGTGCGTCGCGGGCGAAGTCGGTACGTAGGTCCCGCCACACCGAATGGACGTGGTTGACGTTGCGCTGGGTGTTGTCGTATTCGACGAACAGGTCCCGCCCGTGGATCCGGTAGTAGTGGGGCTCCCCCGGCCGGCGGGAGCCGGCCCACAGCAGGTGGAGGTCGTCGAGTGCGTCGCCGGCGAACTTGGACCGTTCCACCTCCGCCAGGTCGTCGGCGATCCGGCCGAGATAGGTATCGAGCACGCCCCGAAGCAGCCCTTTCTGGTCAACCGACAGGTAGGCGGCCCGCAGCCCTTTGGGAACGGCAGGGAAGGCCAGCGCGTGATGATGCCGGTCTTCGATACCGAGGTCCGCCTCCGCGTGGCGGTGGGTCGCGGCCAGCCGGCGGTCAAGCTCACCCTCGAAACGTCCGCGCCAGAGCATCTCCAGGGGAAGCGTGCGGTCGCCCGGGGTCAGGTGGGCCCGGTTGCCGCCGACCAGGTCGCTCGGCGCGACCGGCGAGACGAGGGCAGCTTCGAGCTGGTCGGCGTCGAGTGTGTGCACGAGCTGGCGGGCCAGGTCTTCGACGGCGCCGAGGGGGCGGTGCACGTCGGAGCCGAGAAGTGGGGACTCGGCCGGATCAGCTCCGAGGAAGCAGGGTGTCGTGGCCGCTACCGCACCGTCGAGCACCGTGAAATGGAGCGAGACGTGGTGACCGCCGAATCGCCAGCCCCACCCCGCTGATCCAGGACTCCCGAACACCGAGATCCAGTAGAGAAGCGGGTCCCGACCTCGCTCCCGCTCGAAGGCGGCGACCCATCCCTCGGCGTGGTCGAGGATGTTCTCCAGACCCATGATCGCCGCAACGGTGACGTAGCCGGCGGTCGACATGCCGGTCGCGACGAGCCGGTGCGTGAGACGGTGCTGCGCCGGCGTCATGGCGGCGAGCGGGAGGCCGCCATGGTCGGTCGGCGTGTAGAACCATCGCTGCCGCTCTCGGTCGCCGGGGAATGGAAACGTGGCCGCCTGCCGCTGATCGGGGTCGAGGGCATCGAGGAGGGTCTCGGCCGCCCCCGCCATCAGGGCGGCGACCGCTCGGCGCGGATCAGCCGTCGTTGCCATTGCCCGGACGGCGGTGTCGGCGGCGCGCGTCTGCCACGTTGTCGTGCAGCGGCGGCAACGGCGGCATCGCGCCAACCCTATTGCAGCCCGGCGCCTGCCTGCGAAGCGACTTCGGGTGCGACCAATGGCCCTTGTCCGCCGCCTCCCGTAGGGTCAGGGTGAGCCTGTACCCATCGCGAGAGGAAGCAGCCATGACACCGACGACCATCGCCGATGCGCTCGAGACGACACCGGTCTCGTCGCTGGACCTGGGTAGGTTTGTTGCCGTGGCGCCGTCGGACACCGTCGCCAGGACGGTGCGCGCCATGGCCGACTCGGGCTTCTCGGCCGCCTGCGTGCTCGACGGTCGAGATCTCGCCGGAATCTTCACCCAACGGGACTACCTGCACAGCGTCGCCGGGCGGCCCTCGGTGTGGGAACGCCCCATCGCCGACGTGATGACCAGGTCGGTGCGGAGCATCACCGAGGACGATTCGGTCGCAGCCGGGCTGCACATCATGGTCGAGTGGTGGACCCGGAGCGTTCCGGTGCTCGACTCCAGCGGTGGCTTCGTCGGCAACGTCTCGTTCGTGACCGTCATGAAGCTGATGACCTCGCTGCTCGCCGACCGGGTCGGGGCCGGCACAGGCGAACCCTCGGTCGGCCATGGGCTCGCCTACGTCGATTTCCGGGGCCTCAACACCTCCTCGCCGTTCGCGGTCGCACCTTCCACACCGGTGGGCCACGCAGTTCATCACATGCGCGCTCGTGGCATCGGCTCCGTGCTCGTGGAGGATCAGCGGAACCGGCTCGTCGGCGAACTCACCGAATTCGAATTGCTGACCGGGCTCGGGTGTCGGGACCTCGACCTCGATTCAGTCCCGGTCTCGACACTGATGAACGACTCACCCATCGCCCTTCCGATCCGCTCTTCGATCGCCGACGCCATGCAGACACTGCTCGACCACGAGTACTCGCACATGGTGCTGAGCGGCGAATCGGGGCGGCCCGTCGGTGTGGCGTCGTTCCGGGACATTGCCCGCTACATCGAGACGGCGATCGACTCGCTCGCGTGAGCGCGGGTACCTTGACCAGTCCGCACGGCAGCGCAGCAGCGCTCCTACTCGCCGATCAGGGTGGCGGTGCCGCCTTCGAACCGTATCTCGACGTCGACTCCTTCGGCTGCGTCGACGCCCTTGGTGGTGAGGTGGTAATAGCGGATCGGGCGACCGTCCTTGTCGTCGACCGGCGCTCGCCAGGTGCCTTTGAGGAGGTTGCGTTCCTCGAGCCGGGAAAGGCATCGGTAGAGCGTGGACATGGCGACGTCGAGGCGAGGATCGGCTTCGAATCCCTTCACGAGCTGGTACCCGTGGAACTCCCGCTGGCCCTGCCCACGCAGGGTGAGTGCGGCCGCCAGCACACGTTCTTCGTTGCGGACGAGTCCGACTCCACCCTTGCGTCGCATGACCCGATGCTAGTACCGGGACCGGGACTCGGCATCGGGAGTGAAGATCGGGGTCGCCACCAGGGGCCGAGCGAAGTGTGCTCAGCGATCGTCGGGTTCGGTTGCCGGCTCCCCATCGTCGGGCTCGTGGACCTCCGCGTGGAAGGGGGTGGCGAAGAGCGCCTCGAGCTCGCCGAGGGGTTTGGTCACGACCTCCGGTGCAGGTGACGGTGAGCGGTCGAGGGAAGACTTGGCGCGTATGGCCGCTCGGGAAACGGCGTACTGACGTTTGCTGACCTCGGACACCAAGTCGAGCATGCGGGCACCGATGGCAGCGGTTTCGGCCTCGGCGATGCCGTCGAGGTACCGCTGGCCGACCCGACCGAGGACCCGCTCCGCCAGTGGGCCGAAGATCCGGGCGCCGACACAGTTCGGACGCCAGATCGTGGAGATCGTCAGAGTGGCGTCGTCCGAGGACTTGTCGAGCAGGATCAGTTCGGTCCCGACGATCGGATGGTGATCGAGGGTCGCCAACACGAACCCGTAGTGGTCCTCATCACTGATCAACGCCACGACCCGCGCCGTTGCGGTGATGGTGACCAGACCGACGGGAACGGTGAAGAGAAGGTTCTGTCCGGTCAGGATGGGAGGATGAGGAGGAGAGAGATCGATCCCGGCCGCCTCGTGACCGGCCCAGGTCCACAGGGCTTCGCAGGAGTTCTCGAAGTCGACGACCGGTCGGGTCAACCGGAGCAGGCGGTACCCGGCCGGTGCCTCGTCGGCCAGCGGGTTCACGTCACCACCGGCCGCCTGGGCAAACAGGTCGTCGACCAAACGGCTGCGTTGCTCACGGGTGGGAGCGCCGAGATGGAACATCGTCCGCCGCTGTGACGTCGAAGGACTGGCCGGGAGACTGAGCAGGCCGAGCAACGCCGGCAATGCGAAACCGATCGCCCCAGCGGGACCGACGGTCGACGGGATCCAGTCGAGCTGCGCACCGGCGATGTTCAGTTCATCGAGGCCGGTCTCGCCGATCGCAAGAGCCAGCGAACCGGCGACCAAGCTCGCCCCTGCGACCGTCAACGCCGCTTTGGTGATGCCGGACTGTTGAACGCCGACCCTGACCAGCAGGGTCGCCACCACTGCGCAGGCGAGCACGATGCCCAGCTGGGCTACGAGTGCCGCCCAGCCACCGAACAAGACGGCCGAAGCGGCCGCCGGAATGCCGATCGCCGGGACGACTGGAACCCACCACCCCACCCGGACCCAGCGGGCGGCCTCAGCCGCCACCACCGGCACGACGAACGCTCCTGCGTGTAGTTCGACCGATGCGAAGGTCTCGGCGCCCATCAGGTTGAGCGTGAAGGCCAGGCCGGACAGCCCGACAACGATCAGGCCGATGTCCATGGCAGTCATCGGTGTCTTGGCTGACGGCCGGCTGAGCAGCCGGAACAGGCCGGTCACGCTGACCAACAGCGTGAGCCCGAGCCACGGCAACGACAGCACCACACCGAGGGCCCCAGCAACCGGCAGCGAGAGCGATGAGAGCGTGGCGACAGGCACCGCCAAGGCCCGCAGCCACGACAGCGACGCCGACGTAGGTCCAGAGGATGGTCGTTCGGCGAGCCGGAGGGTCAATGGCAGTCCGACCAGCGCAGACAGCAACCACAGCGCGGTCCCGAGATCCCGCACGAGACCGATGACGAGGGCCAGCCACACCAGCGACCCGAGTACCGTTTCGGCGGCCGGCACGCGACTCGTCAAGAGGCGTTCGAGGTACACCTCCGAAACCAGCATTTGCTTGGCGTCCCCAACGCGTGTCGTGGTCACGCTCAGATCATCGGCAGATTGTGTCCCGAACCTTTGCCGTAGTTCGCTCGTACCCGCTGGCAGCGTCAGGCTCAGCTCGTCCAGGGCGCGCCGGAAAGGTACTTCCAGCCGGCATCGGGGAGAAGCGCCACTGCAGTGCCTCCGTCACGGTCGAGCGCCGATTGGGCGGCGTGGATCACAGCTCCACTCGAGGTCCCTGCGAAAAAGCCCTCGTGGGTCATGATCTCCTGCACCGTCTTCTCGGCGAGATGCTTTGGCACCTCCCACCGGCCGTCGACGAGCGACAAATCAGCGACCGGCGGCTGGAACGGATCGTCCTGGCTGCGCATCCCCCCGATCGGATCGTCGAGGAAGGGCTCGACCGAGTGCACCTTGATCTGCGGGTAGGCCCGTTTCAGTCCGCGGGAGTTGCCGGTGATCGTGCCGCCCGTGCCGTAGGCACACACCAGATGATCGGGCGGTGCATCGAGTGGCCAGTCGCGAACGATCTCCACCGCCGTTCCGAACTCGTGAGCAGCTGGATTGGCCGGGTTGCCGTACTGATACACCATGTGACCTTCACCGGCGGCCACCAGTTCCCTCGCGTGGGCGATGGCGTCGTTGGGGCCACCCTCGACCTCGATCAGTTCGGCACCGTAGGCCCGCAGGATCTGCTTGCGTTCGGGAGTGGCGGTAGAGGGCAGACAGATGGCGATGGGGTGCTTGTGGAGGATGGCCACGCGGGCCAGTCCGATCCCGGTATTGCCCGACGTCGCCTCGATGAGGGGCATCTGCTCCCGTAGCACGCCCCGTTCCTTGGCGTCGTGGAACATCCACCATGCCGGCCGGTCCTTGATCGAGCCGGTCGGGTTGTACCACTCCAGCTTGGCGAACAGACGCGTGCCCGACGGGGCCAGTTCTGTGAACTCGACCAGGGGGGTGTTGCCAGGCTCCATGGTGGGTGTCCTCTCGTCGGCCGCGGATGCGTATGGTCCGGTCGTCCACTGCAACATCGGTGTACCCGCATCGATTCCCGATTACACCGATCAACTTTGTCTTGTTGGCGTCGAGCCGGCTCGAGCTCAGTCGTCGTCTTCCTCGCCGTCGTCGTCCGCCGGCCGCTTCTGTTCCAGGGTGCGGAAGCGGATCGATGCCTTGTCGCTCGCCCCGTCCCGCCCGAAGGTGGCGACGGTGACGGTGTACCGAGTATCGGGCCGCAGGGGTTCTGCGGCCCCGATCACGATGCTGTGCTGGGTCCAGCACTCGTCGCCGCCCGGCACCCCGCGAGCCCCGCGCCCGGCGCCCCGGCTGACGTCATAGGCCACCGCAGCGCAGTCGGCGGTGGTGAACGACACGACCGCCGAGGTGGCGGTGACATCGGAGACCGCCAGGTTGCGAATCCTGACATCGGCGGGTGAGGGCTCAGTGGTCGTGGCGGGTTCCGTGGTGGTCGGCGCCGGCTCGGTGGACGGGACCGTTGTCGGCGGCGCCGTCGTCGTCGGTGCGGTCGTCGGTGGCGCAGCGGTGGTCGGTGCGGTCGTCGGTGGCGCAGCGGTGGTCGGTGCGGTCGTCGGCGGTGCAGCGGTGGTCGGCGCGGTTGTCGGCGGTGCAGCGGTGGTCGGTGCAGTTGTCGCCTGCGTGGTGGCCACCGTCGTCGGCGTTGATGTCTCGGTTGTGCTCACCGCCGGCGCCGTCGCCGCTGACGACGGCGGCGGTGCTGGCTCCGGGACACCGGAGGTGGCCGGTGGCGAGGCGGTCGATGCGGTGGCCACCAGAGCGGCGGAAGTGGTCGCGTCGCTGGCGGCGACCAGTTCACCGGACGCGTCCGCGTCGACCGGTCCACCGTCGACACGATCGAGGACCAGTCGACCGCCCCAACCGAGTCCGGCGAGCATGACCACGACGGCGGCGACCTGGGCGACGGAGATCCGGTGACGGCTCCACCGTCCGGGCTCGACCACCTCCCGTGGGGCGGCCGGCACCGTTGGGATGACGGTGAGATCGGGACGGCCGTCGATCGAAGCGTGTCGGTCGGGCGAGAGCCGAATCACCGGGGGCCGGAGCGGTTCGGATCGAGGCGGCTCGGCTGCGCCGGGCCGAGGAGAGACGCCCTCGGTCCAGTCGGCAGGCCAGGCGGTCTCGAGAACCTCGGTGAACAGCGCACCGATGGCCTGTTCGGGGTCGTCGATGGATCGCCAGTCGGTCATGCCGCTCCCTCCTTGATCGTGGTGGCGATGGCCTGGGCTCGGGCACATGCCCGGGTGATCTTGCTGCGCATTCCCTCATACGAGTAGCCGAACCGCTCGGCGAGTTCGTGCCGGGTCAGACCGTGCAGGAAATGGAGGGTCAGGACCTCGGCATCGTCGGCCGAGAGCTCGGCCAGGATCCGGTTGAGCGCGTCCCAGTTGTCGACCCGGGCCGTGGTTTCCTCCGCAGCATCGTCGACGAACGGACCGGTCACGAGGTCGATCGACACGGAACGGTCAACATGTCGGCCTTCCTGGCGGAGCAGATCACGGGTTCGATTCCGGGCCACAACCGCCATCCAGTTGCAGGGAGGGCCCTCCTCGCGGTAGTCGGTGGCGAACTTCTCCAGGATCTGCAGGCGGGCGAGATGAGCGGCCTCGCCGAGGTCGATGTGCCCAGGAGGGCGGACCGCGACGATGGCGGCAACGATCGCCCCTTTGCACCGTTCGATCAGCGAGGAGAGAGCTTCGACATCCCCCTGGCGGGCACGGGACACCAGCTCGTCCTGGCTGCATTGCCTGTCGAGGGTCACAGCAATTGGCCCCTCCGGGGACGTCGGGCCGGTTCTGGACGCGGCCACCATGGTTTCCACACCTATCTGACGAAACGGGGCAGCCCGAATCGTGCAGGCTGTCGAGAAATCGTAGCCAATCAGCGACCGAGCACGGCGGCGGATCGACAAGCCGTCCTCCCCAGTGCCGGGTTGCTCCCGTGGGCATTCGGCGGTGTGGGGCCCTTCGACCCTGGCGACCAGGACCGACACGCCCTACACAGAGGGAGCGTCCATGCGAGGGAGGCAGATCTCGTGGATCCCCGACATCTCGGTTCGAGCAGCGGTGCTGCGCGGCGCCGGGACGGCGTCCCCCGGGGGCGGATGTCACGATCAGGGCGTTCCATGAGCGGGTCGAGGGGAATCTGCAGAAGGCGGTGGCGACGGCGTCGGCTCGGCCATGCCATCCTCGTGATCGCGGTCCTCACGGTCACCGGCGCAACGACCAGTCCCGCCCAGGTCGCCGGACTCACCGAAATCGAGTTCGAGGGTGACCACACGATCGTGACGAGCCTGAGTGCCTACGAACGATTCATCGGCGGCGAACGGCCGGCCCAGAAGCCCTTCTACGACATTCCCCTCAACCAGGATCGGTTCCCTCCGTTCTATGCGGGCCCGAGCGACTGTTACCGAACCGACCGTCCGGTCGAGTACGGCCGGCGTTGCAGCCTGCTCGTGTCGGTCAGGAATCCGTCGAGCGAAGCAGCGTGGATGCGCATTCGCGTCGAGGGTGACGTGGCGGCCTCGGAGGACGGCATCCCGCCGACTCAACCGATGCCCCAGTTTGGCAACAGGTCGGACCCACAGCGGGTCGAACCCGGCGAGACGGCGGACTTCACCACGCTGATCGAGCACCGGTCGACCGGCGATGGAACGGTCACGGTGAGCGTTCTGTCCGACGAGCTGCGCGTCGCCACCGCCACCTACACCTTCGAGGGAGGCGTCTGGTTGCCCTCCGCACCCACGAATGTTCACCTGGGCACCCGCCCCGACTCCCTCGTGCTGATCTGGGACCGGCCCATCAACGACGGCGGTTCCCCGCTCACCGGCTACGAGGTCCGGCTGCTCGAGGTCAATCCGGACTACGACCCGACCATCGTCGAAGGAGATCGGCGCCGATGGCTGCGTGACACGTGGGCGTGCAACTTCGTCGGTCGACCGGAGCTGACGACCTGCGACATGCCCAACAATGATCTCACCGTGATCGAGCCCGGCACCTACCAGCTCAGGGTGCAGGCGTTCAACGACAGCGGCGCCCAGGACACCGGCCCCTACTTCTACGGCCAGCACTTCACGGATCCCTTCGTGGTGCAACAAACCCTCGCCACCGCACCGCCTTCCCCGCCGAACCGACCGCCCATACTCGAGACCTCGACACCGTTCGTCGACGTCCTCGTCGGGAGCCCGGTGAGGATCCCCGGCTCGGTCAGCGATCCCGACGGTGACCCGCTCGTCCTCACGACCTCGATCGGCGCACTCGAGGTCACCGACAGCGCGTGGGTCTGGTCCCATCCGGGCTTCCTCCAACCTGGCACCACCACGGTCTCGGTCACGGCCACCGACGCAGAAGGCGCAGCGAGCACGGTCTACCTCACGGTCACCGCAACCCGCTCACCGCCGCCGGCCATCATGGTCAGCACCGCCATCAGCGTGGAACAAATCGTCGCCGCTTCCGACTACGACCCGGTGAGCCACGCCCGTGTGCTGCGGCTCTACCAGGCCATCTTCGGACGCTACCCCGACGTCGCCGGCGCGAAGTACTGGATCGACCTCAACAACCACGGGCACGGTGTTCTCGCCATCGCCGGGTACATGTCGGTTTCCTCCGAGTGGTCCACGACCTACCGTGGCACCGCCGACGCCGAGTTCGTTGCCGCCGTCTACACCAACGTGCTCGGCAGGGACTACGACCTGGCGGGCTACCTGTACTGGCTCGACCTCATCGAGACCGGCCGTCTCTCCCGCCCCCAGATGGTCTACTACGTCACCGCCAACGCCGAGTTCACACGCGCCTTCCCGTTCCAACCGTGAGGTCTGACAGGTCGGGTTTCGGGCCACTGCATGACCTGGACACCTCACGCACGACGCGTCATGGTTGAGGAGTCGAGGAAAGGAATCGGTCCATGCGCAGAGCTCTGGTTGCGGCAGCGGTGTTGGCGGGAGTGACTGCGCTCGGCGCGATGCCGGCGTCTGGCAGCCATGTGGTCTGTGGCGCAGTCGTGACGACCGACATCAGACTGACCCACGATCTGGTTGGTTGCACCGGTGACGGACTGGAGGCCGGGGCGGCCGGTATCACCATCGACCTCGGCGGGTTCACGATCTCCGGCGACGGAGGCGATGCGGGGGTTCGGGTCCCGGCGTTCAAGGGTGTCGGCAACGTCACAATACTGAACGGCACGATCACCGGCTTCGCCGACGGCGTCCGTGCCGACATCACGAGCGGCAATCACATCTCCCGACTCAACGTCACCGGAAACGACCGAGGCATCAACCTCGCCAACGTCGACGACAGCGTCATCGAGAAGAACACCGTCTCGGCGAGCATTCTTGACGGCATCAGGGTGGACGGTGGCTCAGACGGCAACGTCGTGCAGAAGAACGTTCTCACCGA
This sequence comes from Acidimicrobiales bacterium, assembly GCA_041576015.1. GTDB lineage: Bacteria > Actinomycetota > Acidimicrobiia > Acidimicrobiales > SZUA-35 > JABDIY01. Next base: position 5,312 of record JBFGLT010000064.1, on the reverse strand, counting down.
CAACGTTTTCGGCATCTCGGTGTCCAACTTCTCCGACAACAACCTCATCGCCAAGAACGACCTCAACGGTGGGTCCTACGGCATCTCGGTCTTCTCCGATTCGGACGGCAACGTGGTGGAGAAGAACGACGTCAATGGCATGACGTTCGAGGGAATCCAGATCGAGTCGCAATCCGATGACACCCTGGTGTCCAAGAACACGGCCACCGACAACGGCACGGACGGCATTTTGGTCGAACCCGCCGCCGGACCCTTCGCGGGTGCTCCAGTTGGGACCATCCTCGTCAAGAACACCGCCAACGGCAACGGCGACGACGGCATCGACGTGGACAGCGCCGCTACCACCGTCACCAAGAACACCGCCAACGACAACGGCAACCTCGGTGTCGATGCAGTCGCTGGTGTCGTCGACGGGGGCGGCAACAAGGCGACCGGCAACGGCGACCCTGACCAGTGCGTCGGCGTCGTGTGCGGGTGACGCCATCGGGCTAGGAGGCGCCTCGACGGGACGATTCGCCACTCCGCCGGCCGGCATCGAACCTCTTGTCGACTCGAGCATCGAGGTTTAGGGTGAGCGTACCGACGCCGTTGGAGGACGGCGTCCCCGATTCCCGGGCGTGCTCCAGAAACCGCCCGCCAATCGCTCCCACTCGACAAACACCCACAGGGGGTCATCATGTCCGCTTCAGTCTTGTCGATCCCGACCGGGACGGTCGGCTTCAGCGATGAGCAACTCGCCGAGCTCGGAATGCTCTTCCGAGGTCCCCTCTTCACTCCCGGCGACCCGGGGTACGAGGAGATTCGACGGGTCGAGAACCTGGCGATCGACCATCGCCCGGGCCTGATCATCCGGTGTTCGGGTGAAGCCGACGTCATCGACGGCGTCAACCTCGCGCGTCACCATGGGCTCCTCCTCGCCATCAGGGGCGGCGGGCACCATGTGGCCGGCCACGGAACGGTCGACGGCGGCCTGGTACTCGACATGCGCGACATGATTGCCGTCTGGGTCGACCCCGCCAACCAGACCGTCCGGGTACAAGGGGGCGCCACCTGGGGTGACGTCGATCGGGAAGCTCAGGTCTTCGGCCTGGCCGTTCCCGGCGGGGCGATCTCGACGACGGGCGTCGGTGGCCTCACGCTCGGGGGCGGGATCGGCTGGCTCCACCGGAAGTGGGGGCTGTCCTGCGACAACCTCCTGTCGGCACAGGTCGTACTTGCGTCCGGCGAGCTCGTCACCGCCAGTGCAGACGAGCATCCCGAGTTGTTCTGGGCCATTCGGGGCGGAGGAGGCAATTTCGGTGTCGCGGTCGACTTCACCTTCAAGGCCCGGGAGCTCGGCCCCGAAGTTGCGTTGGCAGCTGTCTTCCACGAAGCGGCGGCGGGAGCCGAACTCATGGGCCGTTGGCGAGATCTCGCCATACGAGCCGGAGATGAGGTGACGACGAGGGTGTTGTACTGGTCCCTTCCCGACGTCGAAGAGATGCCTCCGCCAGTGCGAGGCAAGGACGTGCTCATCGTCGCTGCGCTGTACGCCGGCAAGAAGCAGGACGGAGTCGAGATCATCGACCGGTTCCGGAGTCTCGGAGATCCCCTGTTCGACATGAGCGACCTCATCCCCAACTACCGGGCGTTCCAGTCCGGCTTCGACCCGCTGGTCAAGGACCTCTTCAGCTACTGGAAGTCGACCTACCTGACCGAGCTCACCGACGAAGCCATCGCCTTCATCCACGAGCGCGCCATGTCCCGACCCGACCCGAGCGTCCTCATCCACGTCCCGATCATGGGCGGCGCCACGGCGTCGGTTCCCGAAGAGAGCACGGCGTTCGGCGACCGGAGCGCTCCGTTCATGTTGAGTTTCGACGGCGGGACCCACGACCCCGCCAAATTCGATCAGGTGCGTGCCTGGGTCCGCGATGCGATCGACGGCGCCGGCCGCCTCGAGGGCGCCGGCGGGGCCTACCTCAACTTCTCAGCGGAGGAAGCGGGCAACGAACACGATCTGCGACAGCAGTTCGGGAAGAACCTCCAACGACTGCGAACCATCAAGACGCACTACGACCCCGGCAACCTTTTCCGGGTCAACAACAACATCGTGCCATCCTGACGTCCCTCGCCCGGTCGTCGTGTCCGGGGTGCGGAGATCGAGAGGTGCCGCACAGCGCGGAGTCAATCCGCACGTGACCGCTCAGTAGGCTTGCGGTCGTGACCGTGCGCCTGGTCCTGGCCGAGGACAGCTATCTGATGCGGGAAGGGATCAGCTCGCTGCTGGCGCTCGACGACGAGATCGAACTCGTCGCCGTCTGCGAGTCCTACGACCAGTTGCTGGGAGCCGTCGCCGAACACGAACCGGACGTCGTGCTCACCGACATCCGCATGCCACCCACTCAGACCGACGAGGGTATCCGAGCCGCCGGCGAGATCAGGGCCACACACCCCGGGATCGGGGTCGTTGTCCTCAGCCAGTACGCCGAGCCGGAGTACGCAGTGCGGCTGTTCGAGAGCGGCTCGGACGGCTTGGCCTACTTGTTGAAGGAGCGTGTAGCCGACCTCGACGAGCTCGCAGCGGCGATCCGCCGGGTCGCCGATGGTGGATCGGTGATCGACCCGAAGGTGGTCGACGCCCTGATCGCCGGAACGAGTGCCAACAAGCCCTCCACGCTCGACCGGTTGAGCGGCCGGGAGACCGAGGTGCTGGCCGAGATGGCCGCCGGTGGCAGCAACGCCTCCATCGGGGAAGCGCTCTACATTTCTCCTCGCTCGGTCGAAAAGCACATCAATTCGATCTTCACGAAGCTGGACCTCCCCCCCGCCGGGGATTCGCACCGGCGGGTTCGGGCAGTGCTGTTGTACCTCGACGCAGCCGCCGGAGGGAGGCGTGACGGCGATGGGTGACGTTCGAGTCCTGATCGTCGACGACCAGCCACCGTTTCGCGATGCGGCCCGCATGGTCGTCGAGCTGACGGACGGGTTCGTGGTGGTCGGCGAAGCCGAAAACGGTGAGGAGGCCGTCCACTTCTCCGACAGCCTTCGCCCCGACCTGGTCCTGATGGACGTCCAGATGCCGGGCATCGACGGCCTCGAGGCGACGCGCCGCATCTTGGCCCTCGACGACCCGCCCCGGGTGCTCGTCATGTCGACCCATGAGTCCGGGAACTATCGGGAACCGGCCCTGGCGGCCGGCGCGATCGGTTTTCTCCCGAAGTCCTCGTTCGGGATGGATGAGCTCGAGGATGTGTGGGCGGCCGCCCAGAGCGGCGACGAGCCCGAGTAGGCGCCGACACGCTGCCCCCCGATCATCAGCCAGCGTGTGGGCCCACGACGTCCAGGTAGTGCTAGCACCCGTCCCAAACGGTGGCAACACGCTGGGCGCGAGACGATGCAAGGCCGAGTGTGGAAGCAGGCCAGATCGAACACATATGAAGGAGGGCCGTCATGACAACGACAATCACTACCCCACGCACCGCCACAACGAGCCGGGGTTGGAGACAAATTGCGGGACTGGCTGGAGTCCTGGCCGTCGCGCTCTGGTTCACGATGGGGCTCACGATCCTGGACGGGCCGGGAATCACCGACTCCGCTGCCGACGCTCGGGCTTGGTACGAGGCTCACGGCACCGAAGTGGCGCTGTTCACCTGGGCGATGCCCTTCATCTTCGGGGGACTCTTGCTGCTCTTCGCTTCGGGGTTGCGCAGTCTGTTGGCTCCCGCAGATGCCGACAGCGGCGGCATGTGGGCCCGGTTCTCGTTCGCAGGCGCGGTATCGCAAGCAGGGGCCGGCTTCATCGGCCTCGCATTCTGGGGAGTCCTCGCTCAGGACGAGGTGCTCGCTGTGGTGTCGGACGAGACGCTCAAGACGCTGACGGCGTTCGACTCGATCATCTTCTTCACCATCATGGCGTGGCCGAGCGCAGTCTTCGTGGTCGGCGCGTCCGTCGTCATCCTGCAGAGCGGTGTGCTACCGAAGTGGATCGGGTGGCTGGGATCGGTTGTCGCGCTCGCCGGCGTGGTCGGCGCCCTGTGGATCCTCTCCGGGGACCCCGACGGATTCCTCGGCGCCGTTCTGGGCACGGTCGGATTCCTCGGCAACCTCGTGTGGATCCTCGCAGTCAGCGTGTCGATGATCCGATCAACGCCCCCGACGGCACGGAGCGCTTCGGGAAACGCCATTGCGTCGTAGCGACCGGCGGCCTGCGGTCCCGCCGGCCCAGGTCGGAGCCAGACGCCGCTCAATCGGGCGGTGTGGTGGCCAGACCGGCGGCGGACGACACGGCGGCGGTGCGGTGGGCGTGGACGAGCTCGTTGCGGTCGAGCCCGTGGGTCAAGAACCCGAACGACACGCCGGTCGTGGGATCGGCCCACCCCACCTGGCCCTTCGCCCCGCCGTGGCCGAACGCGGCCGGGCGGGTGGTGTGGCCGAAACCCCGCATGGCGGCCTTCCCGTCGTCGCCCGCCACCACGAAGGCGTGGGTCCGATTGGCCGGCGTGCCGAGCCAGTCGGGGTGGCGCTGGCGGATCGTCCCGAGCGCATCGATCCTCACCTCGGGGGCGAGGAGCTGACCGTCGTCGTGCAACACCGCCTGGTACCACCGGGCGATGTCGGCGGCGGACGCGATGCCCCCTCCCCCGGGGTGGCCGCTGGCCCACACACCGGGATCGTTGAAGGCCAGGAGGGCCTCGTCGGTGACCTCGGTCGGCGGGGGGTCGTCCATGCCGTACAGGCGAGACAGTTCTGCGGTGTCCAGCGGCTCGCCCACACTCACCGCGCTGGCCACCTCCCTCTGGTCGTCGACGGCGATCGCCAGCCACCGGCGGCAACCGGCGGGTTCCATGATCCGCTCGGCGATCACGTCTGAATGGTGCCGTCCGGTCACTGCCGTGATGCAGTCGGCGAGCACCCAGTGCGCCGACGACGCGTGGTACTCGAACCGGGTGCCCGGTTTCCAGGTGGTGTGCCATTGCTCGTAGCGGCGAAGGCGGGCGTCGCGGTCCATGAACTCCTCCACTGGCATCGGCGCGTGAGGGAATCCGCCGGCGTGAAGCAGTACCTGCGACAGCGTGATGCGGTCCTTGCCGCCGGTGGCGAACGTGGGCAGCACCGTCGCGATCGGGGCGTGCAGGTCGAGCAAGCCGTCGGCGGCGAGGGCCAGCACCGTCAGGGCGACCGTCGGCTTCACCGCCGAGTAGGTGTGGAGGCGGTGATCGGTGGTGAGATCGCCGAAGGCCTCGAAGAGCACCACTTCGCCGTCGAAACCGAGGGCGACCTGGCACCCGGGAATCCGCCCCTCGTCCACCTCGCGCCGGCACCGCTCGAGG
>JBFGLT010000063.1:0-16417 GCA_041576015.1 Acidimicrobiales bacterium | reverse complement strand
TCGCCCCAGCCTGACGGGATGCCGGTGGGCGGCTCCGCATGACGAACCTCGCCGATCCCTCGGCCTCCGACTTCAGTACGCCGCCGGTGCCGGAACCGTCGACCACCCGGGTCCGCCGGATCGCCGCCCTCGTCGGAGTCGCCGTGTTCGCGTTGGTCATGCTGTTCGCCTTCGGTGGCACCGAGGACGCCGGTACGTCGTCGGGCGTCCTCGGCCGGCGGGTTCCCGAGATCCGTGGGGTGCCGATCGACGGCCTCGCCGGATACTCCGTCGACGCCGCCGGGGCACCAATCGAGTACGACGTCGACGATCACCGGGGGGACTGGGTGCTGGTGAACTTCTTCGCCACCTGGTGTCCCCCCTGCATCGCCGAACACCCCGAGCTGGTCGAGCTCGAAGCCTGGGGTGCCGACAACGATCTCGAGATCGTGGCGATCGTGTTCAACGATCCCAACATCTCCGGTGTCCAGCAGTTCTTTCGCGAGCAGGGGGGCAACTGGCCCGTGATCGACGAACCCCGGGTCGCCGTCGACTTCCAGATCTCCCAGATCCCCGAGTCCTTCCTCGTCGCTCCGAGCGGATTGGTCGTCGAGCACTACGTCGGAGGTCTCGTGGCCGGCGAGGTGACCGCCACCGTCGAGGAGCTCCGATGAGCCGGATCCTCGTTCCCGGCTCGCGGGCGGCGTGGTGGTTCCTGGGCGTGTCGTTCGCCGCCCTGCTCGTCGTGGCCACCTTCGCCTCCGGCGGCCCACCGACCGATGAGGAGCGGATCCAGTCGCTCGCCGAGCAGTATGCCTGCCCCACCTGCAAGGGCCAGAGTGTGGCGGAGTCCAATGCGGCGGTCGCGGTGACCATTCGGGAGTTCATCCGCGGCGAAGTCGTCGCCGGTGCCTCCGACACCGAGATCCGCGATGACCTGGTTCGGGCCTACGGCGGCGAGGTTCTCCTGACGCCGCCGTCGGAGGGGATCGGCGTCCTCGTGTGGATGTTGCCCGTCGTCGTCCTCGCCGGCGGCGGCCTCATCGTCGGATCGGCTGTGTTCGCCTCCCGCCGCCCGGCGGCGATCGTGACCGCGGATGACCAACGGCTTGTCGATGAACTCCGCCGTGGCCGATAGGCGATCCCTCGAAGCCGAACAGGAGTACCTGCTCAGGTCGCTCGATGATCTCGATGCCGAGCTGGCTGCCGGGGACCTCAGCCAGTCCGCCTACGACGAGTTGCGAACCGTGTACACCGCCCGGGTTGCCGGCATCACGCGGCGGCTGGCCGGGCTGGCCGACCTGCCGCATGGCAAGCCGTCAGGCGCCGGTCGGCGGCGGTTGCTGTGGATCGGTGGGGTCCTCGGTTTCGGGGTGCTCGCCGGCCTGTTGCTGGCGTTTTCCGCCGGTGAGCGAGGGGTCGGCGATCAGCTCACGGGCAGTATCGAGGAGACACCTCGACAGCGGGTGTTCCGCTGCCAGCAGCTGGGTCAGGACCCTTCGAGCCTGCTCGAGAGCTTCGAGTGCTTCGATGCTGTTCTCGCCCGCGATCCTGAGAACGCCGAGGCGTTGACCTATCGAGGATGGTACGGCGTGCTCGCCTCGGGATCGGCCCAGCAGGCCGGCGAAACCGACCTGGCGGCCGAGCTGCTCGCGTCGGCCCGGCTGTTTCTCGACCGAGCGATCGAGGCCGACCCGACGTACCCGGACGCTCGTGCCTTCCGGCTGGTCGTCCTGGAACGGCTCGGTCGCACCGATGCCGCATGTGCCGACGCCGCCGCCCTCGCCGAGCTGGCCCCGCCGGAGATCATCGTCGAACTCACCGCCCCCGTCATCGCCCGTCTCGGTTGTCGGGAACCCTAGAAGGGGAGGTCGTCGAGGTGCCGGTAGCGAGCCTTGGTGAACCCGGTGCCGTCGTGGGTGAGGGTCCAGACCGAACCCTTGGCGCACCCGCGGCCCTTGGTTCGCATCCCGTCCTCGATCAACCAGTGCAGGATCTCGGGAATGATGTTGCCGTGGCTGCACAGCACCGCACCGCGGTCGGTGTGGTCGTTCAACAAGGTGATGGCGTCCGGGATGTCGGCGTCCTCCCACAGCCGATCGTCCTCGATGATCTCGAGTCCGAGCTTGGCGGCGAGCGGCTCGACCGTCTGCACACAGCGCGTCGAGGGGCTGGAGATCACGGCACCGACCTCGATGTCGCCCAGGGCGCGTGCGATTCGGTCGGCCTCCTGCTGACCGCGTCCGCTCAACCGCCGGTAGCGGTCGTGGAAGTCACCATTCAGCCGTTGCCCCGCGTGTCCGTGTCGCACGAGATACAACTTCATCCCGTCGGCCAGAGTAGCGGACGACCGGCGGTGACGAAAAGCGAACGATCGACAACCCTCCGTAGTCAGCGGTGGGCGTCAGGCGTCGATGCGCGCGATCGATTCCCCCTGTCCGATCCCGACGCCTTCGGCGACGTACTGATACAACACGCCGGCGACCGGCGCCACGACCTCCTGGGACACCTTCTCCACCTGCACTTCGGCGATGACCTGGCTCTCGCGCACGTGCTCGCCGTGGTTCACGAACCACGTGCCGACCACCCCCTCGATCCCGGGGTCGTCCGACATGATTGGGAAGGGAACCTCGGTGATCACGCCATCAGGTCCCGGACCGAGGCGGCGATCTTCTCCCGGGTCGGCAGGATGCCCTGCTCGAGCGGTCGGGCATAGGGGATCGGCACGTCGGGAACTGCGAGTCGACGAAAAGGCGCCTGCAGCATGGTTGGATCCTGCTCGGCGATGATGGCGGCGATCTCGCCGGTGAGGCCGAAGCTCCTGTAGTCCTCGTCGACGACGAGCACCCGTCCGGTCTTGGCGACCGACGCGAGCACGGTGTCGACGTCGAGGGGTACCAGGCTCCGAAGGTCGATGACCTCCACGCTGATGCCCTCATCTTCGAGTTGTTCGGCGACGTCGAGGCTGTGGTGAACCGAAAGCGACAGCGTCACGATCGTCACGTCACTACCCTCCCGGGCCACGGCCGCCTCCCCGATGGGAACGGTGTAGGAGTCCTCGGGCACCTCGGCGATCGAGCGGGGATTCTTCTCCATCCACACCAGGCCCTGGCCGCCCTTGTGGAACAGGTACAGCACGGGGTTGTCGTCGCGGATGGCCGAGATCATCAGCCCCTTGGCGTCGTAGGGATTCGACGGCACGACCACCTTGATCCCCGGCAAATGGGCGAAGGTCCCCCACAGGCACTGGCTGTGCTGGGCGGCGTCGGAGTAGCCCCCGCCGACCGCTGCCATCAGGACCATCGGGACCTTGACGCTCCCGCCCGACTCGTAGTGGATCTTGGCCATGTGGTTGGTGATCTGATCCATGCACACGCCGTAGAAGTCGATGAACATCAGCTCGACGACCGGTCGCAATCCTTCGACGGCGGCGCCGATGCCCGCACCGATGAAGCCGGTCTCCGAGATCGGAGTGTCGATCACCCGCTCGGCTCCGAACTCGGCGAACAGGTCGGTGGTCGAGCCGAAGATGCCTCCATAGGCGCCGACGTCCTCTCCCATCACGAAAACATTGGGGTCCCGTCGCATCTCCAGACCGATTCCTTCGGCCATTGCCTTGGCGGTGGTGATCCGGCGAACCGGGGTCTCTGTGGTTGTCATGTCGTGACTCACTTTCGATCGGGCTCAGGCGAAGAGGTGCTCGAGAGCATCTTCGGCGGTGGGTTCAGGGCTGGCTTTGGCGAACTCGATGGCGGCGTCGACTTCGGCGTCGGCATCGGCTTTGACAGCGGCGATCCGGTCGTCATCCAGTTCGCCTCGTTCTTTGAGTGCCTCGGCGTACTTGGGGATCGGATCGCGCTCGTCGAGGGTGTCGAGCTCGGCGCCGCGGTAGGCCTGGGCGTCACCCTCGAAGTGACCCCACAGCCGCACGGTGTGGATCTCCAGCAGGCTCGGGCCGTCCCCGCTGCGGGCCCGATCCACGGCTGCCCCGGCCGCCTCGAAGATCGCCTCGACCTCATTGTTCTCGACTCGGACGCCGGGGATCCCGTACCCGACAGCCCGGTCGGCGTTGGAGGTGATGGCCGTCGAATGGGATCGGGGCACCGAGATGGCCCAGTCGTTGTCCTCGATGACGAAGACGACCGGCAGGTTCCAGAGGGCGGCCAGGTTGAGGGCCTCATGGAAGGCGCCCTGGTTGGCCGCTCCTTCGCCGGCGACGGCCACCGCCACGTGGTCGGTGCCCTTCCGCTTGAAGGCGAGAGCCTGCCCACAGGCCACCGGGTAGCCCTGGGCGATGATGCCTGAACACGAGAAGTGGTTCACGGGGTCGAACAGGTGCATGTGGCCGCCCTTGCCCTGGCACAGCCCGGTGGTGCGCCCGTAGATCTCGGCGGTCATCGCCTGCATGTCCACGCCGTGAGCCAGGGCGAAGTGGTGCGGACGGTGTGGAGCGGTGATGGCGTCGCCGTTCTTCAGATGGGCACAGACCCCGACGGCCGCCGGCTCCTGTCCCGCCGACAAGTGCATCTCGCCGGGAATCAACCCGGCCCCGATGTCCCACGCCGGCGTCTTGTCGGCGTGGTACTCCTGCAGGATTCTGGCTTCGTACTGTCGAATCCTCACCATCTGGTTGTAGAGATCGAGCCGGTTGAGCTCTGTCATGTGTTCTTCCCCTTGGTTGGTTGTGATGCTGAACGGGTGGTGGCCAGCAGCCCTCGGTGGGCCGCCACGCTCATGGCGCGGGCGATCTCGATCACGACAGGTCCATCGAGGGTCAAGGTAATGGCGGGCGCCGTGTGTCGGTCGAAGCGGAACAGCCGTTCGCCGTCGACGGCGAGCGTACCGGGTCGCTCGTCGATCACGACGGTGTGACCCGGTTCGAGGTTCTCGACCGCGGCGATCCCCACCTCGGACAGCCGGCCGGGGGCGAGGGGCGCGGTCACCCCGAGGTCGGGCGATCCCTCGAGCCGCAGATGCAGCCCGATGGGCGCGGTGCGGCAGACGGGGCGGACGTGGGCCCCGATCGAGGACAGCCCGATGGCGTGGGCCTCGGCGAAGGTCAGGAACACGTGACGGATCGAGCGGGGGTCCCAGATGGCGCCGGAACCGACGCGATCGGAATCGACGACGGCGACGTCGACCAACGCGTTCTCGATACGGTCGCCGAGGCGCAGCTCGAGCATCTTGGCTCGGTAGGTGACCTCGGTCGGGGCGAGCCGTGCAGTCGCCACCAGCGCGGTCGCCAGACCGACGACGGTCGGCTCGGTGGTGTCGGGGAAGGCGTTGTTCGTGCCCGTCGAGATCGATGCCAGCGGTATCGAGCCGGAGCGTTGCGCCACGATCCGGTTGGTGCCGTCACCGCCGAGGACGACCAGGGCGGAGACGCCGCGTTGCACCATGGCATCGACCGCTGCGGTGGTGTCGCTGGCGGTGCGGGTGATCGGATGGTCGACGAAGTCGATGGCCGGGAGGCGCTCGGACACCGACCGGCTGCGCAGGGACGCCAACCCGCCAGACAGCCCGGATTTGTCGGTCATCGACAGCACCTGTGTCACCCCGCCGGCAGCCAGGCCGGACAGGAGGCGAACGAGCACGTTCAGCTTCTGGTTGGTGGTGATGGCGGCGCCATCGGCCACCAAGCGGCGGATGTCGCGCGCCGACGCCGGGTTGGCGACGAGACCCACGACGGCTCCGCTTGTCACGGACGTACGACCCCCTTCTCGGTGCGTCCTTGCTGCAACCTATCCACCGTGGGGCCGTGCGTCCAAAGGGGGGCGCCTCGGGAGCGGTGTCCGGGCGTCCCGGCCTGGGCGCAGGGGTCAGATTGCGGTCCATCCCCCATCGACGAAGAGAACGTGGCCGGTCACGAAGCTCGATGCGTCGGACGCGAGGAAGATGAGGGCGCCATCGAGTTCGCCGGGTTCGCCGGGGCGGCCCATCGGCGTGTTGGAGGTGATGAACTCCCGGCCGGCATCGGAGGCGAACATGTCCTCGTTCATCTCGGTGCGAAACCAACCGGGGGCGATGGCGTTGACCCGGATGTTCCTCCGAGCCCACTGGCTGGCCAGCTCGCGTGTGAGGTTGTGGAGGCCGCCCTTGGCGGCGGCGTAGGCGGTGGTTCTCATGCGCCCGCCACCGACGCGACCGAGGACCGACCCGATGTTGACGATCGATCCGCTGGTTCCCTGGTCGATCATGTGACGGGCCGCTTTGCGAGCGATCTCAAAGGGGGCGACCAGGTCGATCTCCAGCTCACGCCGGAACTCGTCGACGTCGTCGTCGACGGCATTGACGTTGCGGGAGATCCCTGCGTTGTTCACCACCACATCGACCCGACCGTGCCGGGCGACCGTCTCGGAGATGATGCGATCGGGTTCCCCGGGCGCGCTGACATCGGACGGCAGAACGCTCGGCCGGTCGAGTCCGGAAGCCACTTCCTCGAGCCTCTCGACACGGCGGGCGACCAGCACAATCGTGGCACCGGCTGCGTCGAGAGCACGAGCGAACTGCTGTCCGAGCCCCGAGGACGCGCCGGTCAAGACGACGACCTTGCCGTCGAGGTCGAACCGTCGATGTGTGTCGTGGGTCATCGACGGCACCTTAACGACCCCCGTCGTGCCCGAGGGCGTGGAGTCGCTGGACCCCGGTCACCAGGCCGGCGGGGTTTCGGACTTCGAGACTCGCCCAGTGGTCCAGCCGGGCCAGCTCGTCACCGTCGAGCATCCCGTAGCGGTGGAGCAGGTGGAGGGCCAGAGCGTGAAATCCTCTCGCGTTGCCGTCGTCGACGGTGATAGCCAGGGCGTGGTCGCCATCGACCACCCCGCAGACGAACATTCCCTCGGCGCCCAGCTTGGCGAAGATGCGTCCGCCGGTGGCGGCGATCAGGTCGGTATCGGAGCGCTCGATCGATCCGCCGATCATCTCGGGATTGGCGGCAACCGCCGTCGTGATGCGCCGGCACGCTGCCGATCGCGCCGATGTCAGGTGGTGCGGGCTTGTGAGCCGCGCGATGCCGGTGGCGAGGGCTCCGAGAGGCAGGCGGAAGGTCGGGGCGCTGCACCCGTCCACGGCTGGTTCGAGCTCGGCACCCGTCAGGTCGGCCACCGCCGACCGCACCTGCTTCTGGTTGACCGACTCGGGGAGGAGATACTCGGCGGGATCGACGCCGAGGTGACTGGCGGTCAACAGCATTCCGGCGTGCTTGCCCGAGCAATTGTTGTAGATCGGTCGGCGCGGTCCTGTCGGTCCTGAGCCCCACTCGGTGGCGGGCCCGCATCGAAGATGGTGTTCGCCGAGCCCGGCACGAGCGAGGATCGCAGCCACGGTCCGGACGTGTTGAGGTTCGGCGCTGTGGGAGGAGCAGACCAATGCGAGTTCACGTTCGGACAGGCCAAAGGCGTCGGCTGCCCCGGTTTCGACGACCGGCAGTGCCTGGAGACCTTTCATGGCGCTCCGAGCGAAGACGGGCTGATCGGAATCACCGGCCCCGGCAACGCGGCGCGGCTCCCCGTCGACGAGTTCGACAAGCACCCAGGCGCCTCGGTGGACGCTCTCGATCTGACCATTGCGCTCGAGACTGGTGAGGATCGGGTTGTCGGCCACGCTGGCGTTCACTGCACCACTATGCCCCAACCGGCCCCGGCCCGGCTCCTGCCGGTTCGGTCCGGTGGCGGCGCTCTAGGCTCAGCGCCATGATCGTGGTCCGCTCGGATGCCCACCGCCCCCACCACGTGCTCGAACTGGATCACGGCAACCTCATCCGGTCGTGGGACAGCCCGGCCCGAGCCGACAGCGTCGACCGGGCCGTCGACGCCAGCGGAGCCTTCGAGGTCTGCGGACCGGACCCGCTCGATCGCTCGGTCGTGGGTGCGCTCCACTCCCCGGACTACCTGGAATTCCTGGAAACGGGGTTCGCCCGATGGCGCGATGCCGGGCACGACGCCGAGTGCGCTATGGCGTTCGGCTGGCCGGCGCGCCGGATGGGGCAGCGCCTTCCCACGGCGGTCGAGGCGCAGCTGGGCTACTACAGCTTCGCCGCCGACTGCTCGATCGGTGAGCACACCTGGGAGGCCGCCCTCGACAGCGCGGCGCTGGCCCAGACCGCCGCATCGATCGTGGCCGACGGACGGCGAGCGGCGTTCGCCCGCTGCCGTCCACCCGGGCACCATGCTGGACGCGACATCTTCGGCGGGTACTGCTACCTGAACAACGCTGCCGTCGCCGCCGAGGTCCTGCGCCGGGCTGGAGTCGGGCGGGTCGGGATTCTCGATGTCGACTATCACCACGGCAATGGCACCCAGGACATCTTTTACGAGCGGGACGACGTCGTGTTCTGTTCGATCCACGCCGACCCGGCCACCGACTTTCCCTACTTCCTCGGCTACTCCGACGAACAGGGCGGGGGAGCGGGCGAGGGTCGCAATCGCAATCTTCCGCTGCCGGCGGGCACGGATGCCGGTCGGTGGCTGACGGCGCTCGACGAGGCGATCGCCTGGTTGGGTTTGCTGCGGGTCGAAGCGCTGGTCGTCTCGCTCGGGGTCGATACCTTCGAGGGCGATCCGATCTCCCACTTCACCCTCGGGTGCGACGCCTACCCGGTCATCGGGGAGCGAATCGGAGCGGCCGGCCTGCCGTCGGTCTTCGTTCTGGAGGGCGGCTACGCCTCCGAGAAGCTGGGGGAGAACGTGGTGAGCGTCCTCGCCGGGTTCAGTTCGACTTGAGGTTGCGGAACCGGATCGCCGGCCGGCGAGCCGGCCGACGCTCAGTCGACCGTGACGGGGTGGGGTTCGAACTCCAAGCGGCCGTGGTCGATGTGGGGTAGGACGTAGCGGGCGAACAGATCGCACTCGGCGGCATGGGGATATCCGCTGAGGATGAACGCCTCGATACCGGCCTCGGCCAGTTCGTGTAGCTTGCCGAGCACCTGGTCAGGGTCGCCGACGATGGCCGCACCGGCGCCCGAGCGCGCCCGGCCCACCCCGGTCCACAGGTGGGGATCCGCATAGCCTTCGTCGTCGGCCGACTCTCGCAGCTCGGCCTGTCGCGCCACTCCCGTACTGGTCGAGTCGAGGGACTTCTGGCGAATCTCGGCTCCGGTGTCGGAGTCGAGCCTGGACAGCAGGCGGCGGGCGGCGGCGCGAGCCTCGTCTTCGGTTTGGCGCACGATCACGTGGGAGCGCCAGCCATAGCGGAGCGATCGTCCCTTCTCGGCCGCTCTCTTGTCCATGTCGGCCTTGACCTCGAGCACCTTCGATGTCACGTCGGGCCACATGAGGAAGACGTCGGCGCCGGCTGCTGCACATTCGCGAGCGGCGGGGGAGAGGCCACCGAAGTAGAACAGCGGGCTCCGGCCCGACACCGTTCCGATCCGAGGAGGCTCGATCGTGAGGTTCACGAAATCGCCGTGGAAGTCGACCGCCTCCCGGTCGAGCAGTTTGCGCAACACGTACATGATCTCGGTGCTGCGCCGGTAGCGCGGCTCTGAGTCGAGCTTCTCGCCGGGCGGATCGCTCGAGATGATGTTGATCGTGAGTCGCCCGTCCAGCATCTGATCGAGCGAGGCCATCTGCCGTGCCACCTGCGGCGGGATCAACTCGCCGCACCTGATGGCGAGGAGCATCCGGATCCGGCTGGTCAGCGGCGCCATTCCGGCGGCGAAGGCCGTGTTGTCGATCCCGAGCTGGTAGCCAGAGGGCAACAACACGTTGTCGAATCCGTAGCGCTCAGCGGTGAGCACGATGTTGCGGCAGTGCTCCCAGCTCGATCGCAGGAATGGATCGGGTTGGCCGAGGAACTCGTAGTCGTCGTCGCAGAGGGCCGAGAACCAGGCCATCTCCACCGTGGGCGCTGTCCATTTCGTCATCGCATCAACCCTAGGCGACCTGTGCCCGAGGTGCCGCGGCCACGGACCTGTCGTGGCGGCCGGGTGGAGGCGCTGCGAGGGGAGGAAGGTCAGAGCACCTCGTCGAGATCGACGATGCGGCCCTCGGCGATGCTGCGCTGGCCGGCGACTCCCATGGCCACACTCAACAGGCCGTCCTCGATGGTCACCTCGACCGGGCGCTCCCCTCGGCAGGCGGCGAGGAAGTCGATGTGTTCCAGGTAGCTCGACCCGTGGTGCAGACCCTCGTACCGGATGTTCTCGTCGTGCACCTCTTCGATCTCGACGTCTCCGACGAAGTGGACGCCTCGACGGCCCCGCTTGAACAAGCTGGTGGGGAGCATCGCCTCCACCTTTCCCTCGGGGCCGACGACCGACAGTTCCTCCTGGTTGTGGGTGGCCTCGGCGAACATGCAGAGATCGAGACTGGCGCGTCGACTGCCCGGGTACTCGACGATCACCAGTGCGTTGTCGAGGACGTCGGGCACCTTGCCGTCGTAGACCTCGTCGAGATGGTTGACGTCCTGACCCCCCGAGGCCATCACCCTGGTGGGGCGGTCGTCCATGATGGCGTTCATCAGGTCGAAGTAGTGGCAGCACTTCTCGACGAGGGTTCCGCCGGTGTTTGCCGAGAACCGGTTCCAGTGGTCGACCTTGTCCAGGAACGGAAACCGGTGTTCTCGGATGGCCACCATGCGCGGCGGCCCGACGACACCGGCCCGGACCTCGGCCATGAGCCGGGCGACCGGGGGCATGTATCGGTACTCGAGGCCGACCTGAACGACGCGGTCGACGCCGGCGGCCAGATCGACGACCGCCCGGCAGTCCTCGACCGTCGTGCAGAGCGGTTTCTCGATCAGGACGTGGACGTCGGCGGCGAGGGCGTCCTCGAGCACCCGCCGATGGGTGAAGTTCGGGCTGGCCACGACCACCGCATCGACCAGTCCGGACGCCAGAAGGTCCCGGTGATCGGAGAACACGCCGATCCGATCGGGGCGGTCGACGGCCTCACCGGCGGCCTTGACGCCACTAGCCCGTGAACCCTCGTTCGGGTCCGAGACGGCGGTCACCATGCCGCCCGGCACATGATTGATGTTGTAGATGTGCTCGAGTCCCATCATCCCGGAACCGATCACGCCGTAACGCATCACGTCTGTCATCACGACAGATGCTAGGGCTGCAGAGGTGTGGTGACTGCCTGCGGCGCCGACGTGCACGAGCACTACCGCAGCGAGAGCAACCGCTCGATGATGCCGGGAAGGGCACCGAGGAGGGCATCGATACCATCGGGCACGGACTGATGGTGCAGGCTGAGGCGGAGCGAACGGTGGGCATCGACTCCCATGGCGGCGAGCACCGGTGAGGGCTCGAGCTCCTCGCCGGCACACGCCGATCCAGAATGGGCGGCGACGCCGGCCCGGTCGAGCTCGAGCAGAATCGCCTGCGGCTCGATTCCGGCGATCCCACAGCAGACGAGGTGGGGCAACCGCCGCTCGGCGTCCGGCGGACCGTAGATCTCGATGCCGGGCTGCTGGGACAGATGTCGACGCAGCCGGTCGGTCATCCGGGCGACCGTCGCCGCTTCGTGTCCTTGCGACGCCGTCAGCTCCGAGCAGGCGGCGGCCAACCCGAGCAGAGCGGGGACGTTCTCCAGGCCCGCCCGGCGGCCTCGTTCCTGTGCGCCGCCCACGACGAGGGGTGGAACACGCCGTCCCCGCTTCACCACCAGGGCGCCCGTGCCCAGGGGACCACCCAACTTGGGACCGGAGATGGCGACGAAGTCGACGGCCAGCGATGAGCAGTCGAGTGGCAACCAGGCTGCTGCCTGGGCGGCGTCGATCAGGCAGGGGACATCCAGATCGGCGCAGATCGACGCGACGGCCTCGACATCTTGGACCGCTCCCATCTCGTGGTTGCCGAACTGGCAAGCTGCGAGGGCGACCCGCTCGCCGGCCGACCGCAACGCTCCGGCGAACTCGCCGGGGTCCACGAGGCCGTCCCCGTCCACCGGCACCGGAACGAAGGCGTCTCCGGCCGACAGCCGCACCGCCGAATGCTCCACCGCTGTTCCGAGCACAACGGCGCCGGGGCCGGACCTGGCCAGCGACCCCCGCACGGCCAAGGCGATGGCCTCACTGGCCGACGCTGTGAACACGAGCTCGGACGGTCGGGCACCAACAAACCCGGCGACCTGCCGACGAGCCTCCTCCAAGTGGGCCCTGACCTCCAGGGCTTCGGTATGCAGCCGCCCGGGATCGGCGGTCGGAAGGTGGAACGCCTCGGTCATCGCCTGGCGGGCGATCGCTCGGAGTGGCGCACACGACGCGCCGTCCAGATAGTGGCGGGTCACCGGCTGGCGGCTGAATCGACGACGTCGGTCACGCAGGCGTCGTCGCCCTTGGCGACCGAGGACGACAGGGCGACCTGGGTCTCGCCGTACAGCGCGCCGAGCAATCCCTTGACCATGCCGCGGTCGACGGCGCAGATGACCGGATGCTCGATGGCGACGTCCCCGAACGGACAGTGCCCGGCGACGATGTGCAGCTGGGGGTCGTCGTCCGGTTCGTCCCCGCTGGCCTGCCGTTCAGCGCGGGCGGCGAAACCATGGGCGGACAGTGCGTCGGCCACGATGTGGAGGGCGGAGCGAAACGAGCGGTGGGACGCATCCGCATCGCTCATCGAGATTCCGGCCGCCATCCGCTTACCGAACTCCAATCCGACCTCCTCGGCCAGCTGAGCCGCGTCGTCGGGATTCAGGCGTGACAGCGCCTTGCCAAGAAGGGTGATCAAGATGTCGTCGTGGCCGACGTCGAACTCGAGCTGCAGGTCCGACTCGGCGGCCGTGAAGACTTTGGCGGGACGTCCGGCCCCCGACGACATCCGTTTCGACACCTCGAGGTAGCCGCCATTGGTGAGCTTCTCGAGGTGGTGGCGTGCCACGTTGCTGTGAATCCCGGACCGCGCCGCCACCTCACCAGCGGTCAACCCCTCGGGGTGTTCGTGCAACAGCAGATAGATGTCGCGCCGGGTGGGGTCGCCGAAGGCGGAGGTGACGGCGTTCACCAGGTTGGCGAACTCGGCTGGCTTGAGGGCGCGAGGGGCCACCCCTCAAGTATGCCCGCCGCGATGCGTCGGCGGCTGGTCGGACACTGGACGGCCCCGAACGTGGCCGGCTCCTTGGCGCGAGCAGGCACGGCCGTCGGGGCCACCGATACGATGACGGCGTGAGCCCCTCACCCGTCACTGTCGATTCCATCACCGATGCACTCCGTCCCGTGCAGGACCCCGAGCTCCACCGCAGCATCGTGGACCTCGGAATGGTGCGCCGTGTCGACATTGCGCTCCCCGAGATCACCGTCGCCGTCGACCTCACGATCGCCGGATGCCCGCTGCGCAACGAGATCGACCGGCGCGTCACCGAAGCGGTTACGGCGATCGACGGTGTCGAGCAGGTCCGCATCGAGTTCGGCGTGATGACCGACGAGCAACGCGAACAGCTGCGCCGGAGCCTTCACGGCGACCCGGCCGGCACCGCCGGCACGACCCACGCCCACGGACACGCCGAGGGCCGGGCGGTTCCCTTCGCCGACCCGGGCAGCAACACCCGCGTGTTGCTGATCGCGTCCGGCAAGGGTGGAGTCGGGAAGAGTTCGGTCACGACCAACCTGTCGGTGGCGCTGGCGGCCCGCAACAAGTCGGTGGCGGTGGTCGACGCCGACGTGTGGGGTTTCTCGATCCCACGCATGCTCGGGATCACCCAGGATCCGACGATCATCGACGAGATGATCGTGCCGCCGTCGAACTACGGCGTGAAGTGCATCTCGATGGGATTCTTCGTCGAGGAGGATCAGCCCGTCATCTGGCGGGGCCCCATGTTGCACAAGGCTCTGGAACAATTCCTCACCGACGTCTTCTGGGACGACCCCGACTACCTCATCGTCGACCTCCCCCCGGGCACGGGTGACATCGCCCTCTCGATCGCCCAGTTCATGCCCAGGGGTGAGATGTTCGTCGTCACCACGCCCCAACCGACCGCCGAGAAGGTCGCTCAGCGGGCCGCCTACATGGCCCGCAAAGTCCAGCTGACCGTCAACGGGGTCATCGAGAACATGAGCTGGTTCACCGGCGACGACGGCCGGCGCTACGACATCTTCGGGTCCGGTGGTGGCGACACCCTGTCCCGGGCTCTCGATGTGCCACTCATCGCCCAGGTCCCGCTCGTTCCGGCCCTTCGCCACGGAGCCGACACCGGCGCGCCGGTGGCGACCGACCCGACGACCGAGATCGGCTCGGTGTTCGCCCGCATGGCCGAGATGATCGACGTCACGCTCGCACCCAAGCGTCGCTACCGCAGCGAACTGCGTGTCAGCTGACCGGGCTGGGTAGAGTCGCGGCCGATGGACGTGCGAATTGGCATCAGTGAGAGCAACCAGGTCATCGACATCGAGATGCCAGACGACACCGACCGCGAGGCCCTGAAGTCGGCGATCGCCACCGCGATCAGCGACGGCACGGTGCTCTGGCTGGCCGACAAACGGGGCAAGGAGACCGGGATTCCCGGCGCCAAGGTGGCCTACGCGGACATCGGCGCCGACAAGGATGGTCGCCGGATCGGATTCGGGGCCTGATCTGTTCGCATCTCCCCTGCCTGACCAGCAACTGGTCGTCGTCGCCGGCAAAGGGGGAGTCGGACGGTCAACCATCGCCGCCGGGTTGGCACTCGCCTGCGCCAGCGCCGGTGAGCAGGTGCTGTTGGTCGACGCCCTCGAGCACGGCGGAACCCGAACCGCCCTCGGTGATCGGACGCTCCAGAACAAGGGCGAGCTGCTCGAACTGAACACGGCCAAGTCGCTCGACGAGTACCTGAAGATCTACCTCAAGTTCCCCATCCCGGCTTCCCGGCTCGGTCCGATCTCTCGGATCTTCGACTATGTGGCGACCGCTGCGCCCGGCGTGACGGAGATCCTGACGATCGGCAAGGTCGGCTACGAGGTTCGGGACGGCCCCTGGGACCGTGTGATCGTCGACGCCCCGGCGACCGGCCACGTCGTCGAGCTCCTGGCCGCGCCGGAGAACCTCGGTACCCTGATCGCCTTCGGCCCGCTGGCCGACCAGACGGCCTGGGTGGCCGACATCCTCAACGACCACGCGAGGACCGGCGTGTGGTTGGTCACCACCGCCGAGGACCTCCCCGTCACCGAAACGCTCGAACTGGCCGGCCGGATCACCGAGGAGACCAGCGTCGCCCTGGCCGGGGCGGTCATCAACCGGATGCCGCCGGTGCTGTCGGAGACAGCCCTGACCGCAGCCGACGCACTCGCGGCCAGCGGATCGGGCGGCCTGGCCGCAGCGGCCGCGATCGTCGCCCGCCGCTCGAGTACCGCACGAAGCGAGGCCGACAGGTTCGCCGACGCCTGGGCCGCCACCGGCCGACCGCTTCGCGTGGTCGGGCTGGCCTCTGACCCCACCGATCTCGCCCGGCGCATGTGGAGCGGGCTGACATGAGCGGGTCCGATCCCGGCCCGGTCGACGAACTGCTCGCCACCGCCGAGGTCATCCTGATCGTCGGCCCCGGCGGCGTCGGGAAGACCACGACGGCGGCGGCTCTCGGCGCTCGCGCCGCGATCCGTCATCGACGGCGGGTCCAGGTGATCACCATCGATCCGGCGCGACGGCTTGCTCAAGCCCTCGGCGTCGACGAGCTCATGGAGGAGGAGATTCTCGTACCGACGGCGGAGGGGCGATTCTGGGCGTCGATGGTCAACATGAGTAGGAGTTGGGATCAGCTGATCGCCCGCCATGCTCCCGACCCCGAAACCCGAGACGGGCTCCTCACCAACTCCCTCTATCGGTCCCTGACCACCCGCTTCGTGCAGAGTCACGACTACATCGCACTCGATCACCTCGTCGACCAGGCGGAGAGCAAGCGGTTCGACCTCGTCGTCATCGATACTCCACCCTCGGTCCACGTTCTCGACGTGCTCGATGCGCCCGCTCGGATGCAGGAGTTCTTCGGATCCCGCCTGCTCACCTGGCTGACCGCCGGGTACCGCACCCGGCTGTCGCAACTGGCGGCGGCGCCGTTCCTGGCGGTCGCCGAGCGGCTGCTCGGCGGTCCGTTCCTCAGCGAGATCGCTGACTTCTTCTGGTTGTTCAGCCGCCTCCAGCCGAGCTTCGTCGAGCGTACCGAGGTGGTCCAGAACCGTCTGCGATCCGAGGCGACCAAGTACGTCATCGTCCAGACCCCCGAGGCCGGCCCCGCCCAGCAGGCGCAGCTCCTGACCGAGGAGCTCAAACGACGGATGCACGTACCCAGCCTCAGCGTCGTCAACCGGGCGATCCCCGACGCCGTACGCGACCTGACCGCCGATGAGCTTGCCAGCGTGGCCGACCTCGAGCTCCGACAGGAGATCACCGAGTTGCGAAACCTGGCTCTGCGATCCTCGACCGGGCCACCTGGCATACCGTCGGTGTTCGTACCCGACGCTCCGGATGCCCTGGACTCGGTGGTCGATCTGGCCCGTCTGTTCGAGCGCTGAGGGGACGCCGGCGAACGGG
>JBFGLT010000062.1:0-16517 GCA_041576015.1 Acidimicrobiales bacterium | reverse complement strand
GGGCGAATCATCCCGGGTGGGCCAAAAGGCTCAAGTTCGAATCCCGGTTGTGCCGATGGCCGGGGGAACGATCCCCAACCCCTCCGAGGTACTCCCGTGCTCATCCGTCTCGCTCTCGCCCACAAGTTCGCTGCCGCCGCCGGCGCCGGTCTGCTCGGCACGGCCACCGCCGCTGTCGCCGTCGGCGCCGAGCTCCCGCTGGTCGCCCCCGAGCCCGAAGCCGTCGAGACGGTGGAAGTGGCCGACGACGTGGTCTCTCTCGACGAACCTCTCGAGATCGACATCGAGGGCGCCGTCGAAGCAGAGGTCGAGCCGGTGGGGGACGAGCCTGCCGAAGACGAGCCGGTCGATGCGGCGCCCGAACCCCCAGCCGACGAGGATGGGATTCCGTACGGAGACGACTGCGACGCCGAGAATCACGGAGCCTACGTGTCGAGCGTCGCTCGGGACGAGCGTCTGGAGGGAACGGCCAAGGGCACCGTCGTGTCGAAGGCCGCCCGCACCTCCTGTGGCAAGTCCGAGCACGACGATCCCGATGAGGATGACGACGGCGACGACGAGTCCGAGATCGAGGAGTCCGATGGCGTCGACGAACCTGACCTCGAGGACGACGACGACCTCGATGAGCGGGATGACGACGACGAGGAAGACGACGACGATGACGGCGATGAAGATGACGAGGGCGAGGACGAGGGTTCCGGTGCCTCGAACGGCAAGGGCAACGGCAAGGCCAGGGGGAAGAGCGGCAAGTAGGACGCCGGGCCGGGTTCGGTCAGGGCTCGATCAGGCTGCGCCCCGGCCCTCGCCGAGGACCTGATCGAGCGCCTCCTGGCCGAAGTCGAGGCGGCGGATGGCGTTGCGCACCGAGGTCAGGAACGGCTCGGCGGGAACGACCACCACCCGGTCGCCGTCGAACACGATGACCGATCCCTCGGTGGCCGCCTGGCTGGATCGTTGATCCGACACCCACAGCGTGGCGCCGGTGACGGCGTCGACCGTGGCATTGCTGCGTTCGGTCAACCACCGGCGGATCTCGTCGAGGTTCTGGCCGGTCCACTGGATGATCTCGTAATGCGTCGTCATGGTTTCGCTTCACTGCGTAGGTGCGGCGGGACACCGCACTGGAATGGTGATCGGTCCCGATCGGGGCCGACTTGACGAACTGGGTCGATCGGTCCGCCGCTACGTTGGCAACGGTGGGAGCCCGGGGCCGACCGACACTCTTGGTACGGGGCGGGCAGGTGCTCACGCCCGAACCGGCCCTGCGGTCGCTCGACGTCGTGGCCGAAAACGGTCGCATCACCGGAGTCCTCGAGTTGGGCGAACCCGCCCCACCCGCCGATGCTGTTCTCGAGGCAGCTGGCTCGATCGTGGCTCCCGGCTTCATCGATGTTCAGATCAACGGCGGGTGGGGCGGCGACATCACCACCGATCCCGGCGCCGTCACCACGATCGCAAGGCGACTTCCCGCCACAGGGGTCACGGCGTTCTGCCCGACGGTGATGACCGCGCCCCCCCGGGCCCGCCGTGCAGCACTCGAGCGGATCGGGCGCCTGACCGGAACGAGTCCGCCGGCGGCGACGGTTCTGGGACTGCATTTCGAGGGCCCGGTCATCAATCCCGAGCGGGCGGGCGCCCACCGGATGGAGATGATTCCGGCGAGGCCACCGCCCGACTCCGCCGAGTGGTCCCGCGCCAACGGGGTGACGATGGTGACCCTCGCCCCCGAGCGGGATGGCGCCATGGCACTCATCTCCGAGCTGGTCCAGCGGGGTGTGACCGTCGCCCTCGGGCATACCGAGGCCGACGACGACGTCGTCGCCGAGGCGGTCAGCAAGGGAGCCACAGTGGCCACCCACCTCTTCAACGGGATGGCACCGTTCACCCACCGCAGGCCCGGTCCGGTCGGTGCCGTACTGGATTGTGACGCCCTGACGTCCTCACTTGTCTGCGACGGGATCCATGTCCACCCCCGCGCCGTCTCGATCGCCTGGCGGATCCTCGGGGCCGAGCGCACGATCATGATCAGCGATGCCACCGCCGCGCTCGGCGGTCCGGCAGCCCGGTCGACAACCCTGGCCGGCCGGCCGGTCGAAGTGACCGGAGACGTGGTCCGGGCATCCGACGGCGCCCTGGCCGGCTCGGTCCTGACCCTGGATCAGGCGGTCCGCAATCTCCTCGCATTCACCGGGTGCTCGGCGGCCGAAGCGCTCCACACGGTCACGGCCACCCCGGCACGGGTACTCGGCCTGGCCGATCGCGGCCGGATCGAACCCGGGGCGGTCGCCGACCTCGTGCTGTTGACGCCGGATCTGCACGTCGTCGACGTCCTGATCGCCGGCACTCGCATCGAGCCGGTCCTCAAACCGCCGGGGCCGTCTCCCAGGAGCGCAGAATCGGGACCGCTGCATCGGCGAGCACCTGACAGCCGGTGACGATGTCCTCCGGATGGCTGTCCTCGGCGAAGTCGTGACTGATGCCGTCGATGCTCGGAATGAACAGCATGGCGCAGGGCAGGTGATGGGACAGGACCATCGGATCGTGCCCGGCGGCGCTCGACATCTCCATCCAGCGACCGGGTCTCCGGGCCTCGGCGGCGGTTGCAAGATGCCCTCGCAGCACGGGATCCATGACCGTCGGCCGGATCGGCTGGCGGCGAGCCACGACCTCGATCCCGATCGTCCCCGCCGCATCCGTCTCGGCGGCCAGCGAGCGGGCGGCCGCCTCCATTCGGTCGAGGGTCGTGTCCTCGGGATCCCGGAACTGGAGCCCGAGCACGGCGCGACCGGGGATGATGCTCTGGGCGCCGGGCTCCACGTGCACGACACCGGAAGTCCACACGCTGGTCGGGCCGGCGGCGCTCGCCATCGCGCCCTGCAAACGGTGCCCGAACTCGAACATCGCAACTGCAGCGTCCCGGCGCCGGTCCATCGGTGTGGTGCCGGCGTGATTCTGCTGGCCGGTGAAGATGATCTCGACCGCACGGATCCCGACGATCGACGTCACCACACCGATGGCCAGTCCTCGATCCTCCAGGTGTGGACCCTGCTCGATGTGCGCCTCGAGATAGGCGCGGTGGCGGTCGGGGTCGAATCGAGCGGGCGGACGGCCGTTCAACCCGGCGCGCTCGATCGCTTCGGCCACGGACTCACCGGCGGAACTAGTGGCCGACCAGTCCTCGTCGGTCAGGGCACCGACGAAGGACCGAGAGCCGAGACAGCTCGTGTAGGTTCCCTCCTCGTCGCTCCATGCCACGGCATCGACGACGAGATGCTTCGAGTCGGGATGGCGGAGAAAGGCGTGGGCGATCTCGATGCCGTACATCACGCCGAGGGCGCCGTCGAGCCAGCCACCGCGCGGCTGGGTGTCGGAGTGAGACCCGATCAGGAGGCCGGCACCCTCGTTCGGTGAGCGCCCGAGGACGTTGCCGGCGCCGTCGATGCGGGCGTCGAGTCCGGCCGCTCGCATCTGTTCGGCCAGCCACTCCCGGGCCGCCATGTCGATGTCGGAGAAGGTGGTGCGCACGACGCCGCCGCCGGTCGCCCCGAACGAGCGGAGGGTGGCCAGCCCGCGCAGGAGACGGTCACCGTCGATTTCGACCATGGCTCCACCCTAGATGACCGGGGAAAATCGGGCTGCGGGATCGGGCGGCCCCGCTAGTCTCGCCGGGTGAGCCCCGCCGGTCTCGGCACCCGCTTCTGGACCCTCTTCAGCGCGTTCACGGCGTCGAATCTGGGCGATGGTCTGACCCTCGTCGGCTTCCCCCTGATGGCCGTCGCGCTCACAGACGACGCCAGACTCATCGCCGGTGTCGCTGCTCTGCGGGTGCTCCCGTTTCTGGTCGTCGGCCTGCCGGCGGGGGTGTTCATCGACCGGTTCGATCGCCGCCACATCGCCATGGGAGCGCAGACGATCAGGGCGGCGACGATGTTCGTGCTCGCCGGCACGGTGTGGTCGGAGACCGTTTCGATCGCCACCCTGGGGGCTGCCGCCTTCGTCGTCGGTACCGGCGAGGTGCTGACCGACGGTGGACTTCCTGCGGTGGTGCGCGATGTCGTCCAGACCTCACAGCTCGAAGTGGCCAACAGTCGGCTCCGGGCCATCGAGACGGTGGCCAACAACTTCGTCGGTCCGCCGGTCGGGGCCCTGCTGTTCGGTGCGGATTCGGCGCTGCCCTTCGCCGGCGCCGGGATCGCCTACACGGTATCGGTCGCCCTGCTGGGCGGTCTGAAAGGCTCGTTCGTGCCCCAGGCCGATCCCGACGCTGGGTCGTTCCGGCAGAAGATCGCACGTGGCCTCACCTACGTGTGGCGGCACCCGGTGCTGCGGCCGCTGGCGCTGTCGGTCGCCGCATTCGCCTGTGTCGGCGAAGCGACCAACGCCGTCTTCGTCATCTTGATGACCGAACGGCTCGGATTCACCGAACTCCAGTACGGTCTGATCCTCACCTTCGACGCCGTCGCGTCGGTCACGATGTCGTTCTTCGTGGCCGGACTGGTCCGGCGCACCAGCCACGGCATGAGCATGCGGGTGAGCGTCGTGTTCTACGCGATCGGATCGCTGCTGCTCGGCTTCGCCACCTTCACCCCCCTCATCATCGTCGCCGTGCTGTGCGGCGGGATCTCGGACCCGACGTGGAATGTGATCAGCGGGACGGTCAGACAGAGGTTGGTGGACGACTTCATCTTCGGCCGAATGATGACGGCGTACCTGTTCATCGCCTGGAGCATCAAGCCCGTCGGTGCCCTCCTCGGCGGCGTGATCGCCGAGGCGGTCGGATCGCAATGGGTGTTCGTGCTGGCGGGCGTCGTCGTCGGCTCGCTCCTCGTGCTCGCCCAGCCGATGTTCGAGCGGATCAACGCCGCCATGCAAGCGTCTGCTCCCGCCCCGGTCGCCTAGCTGCGGGATCACGCCGGCACGTCGAAGGACGGCGCCACCGTGACGAGCGTGGTCCGGCCGGCGGCCAGCTGGGGGAGTGGTACGGTCAAATCGTGCCGCGGAGCGTGAGAGTGACGACGTGACGGTTCGCATCGGTGTGTTCGGTACCAGCTGGTGGTCCGACACGATGTACCTGCCGCCTCTTGACGGTCATCCCGAAGCCGACGTGGTGGCCGTGTGCGGCCGGCGGGACGCCACCACCGAACGGTTCGCCCGGAGCTGGGGGGTCGGCGCCTGGTTCACCGATTCCCACCGGATGCTCGACGAGGTCGACCTCGACGCAGTCATCATCGCAACCGCCAACGACAGTCACCACCCGCTGGCTCTCGCCGCACTCGAGCGCGGTCTGCACGTCCTGTGCGAGAAGCCACTGGCGCTCGACGCCCACCAGGGCGCAGAAATGGTGGCGGCCGCCGACCACGCGGGTGCGATCACCCTCGTGCCCTTCACCTACCACTACATGCCGGTGAACCGGTGGGTCCACCGGCTGATCGGCGAGGGCTACGTGGGGAGCCCGATCCACGCCAACATCCGGTACTACACCGACTTCGGCTTCGACGAGACCTACACGTGGCGCTTCGATCGCAAGCTGGCCGGATCAGGAGTGATCGGCGACCTCGGATCCCACTGGATCCATCTCGCCCGCTGGCTACTCGGCGACGTCGAGACCTCGGTCTCAGCGGTGACCACCACCCACACCCACCGGGCCGACCGTCCCGACGGGACCGACTATGACCGCACCGAGGACAACGCCGTGCTCACCGTTCGCTACGGCGGTGGCGCCTACAGCGTCCTCCAGGTGAGTGCCACCTGCTGGGAGGGCACACCGTTCGGGCAGACACAGCATCTCGAGGTCCACGGCGACGAGGGGACGATCTACGCGACCTGTGACTGGGACACCGTCCAGGAGGTTCGGGGGGTCCGGAGAGCGGAGTCGACGGGGCCGACCGCCCTCCCCATCCCCGACGACATCTGGCAGGGAGTCCGCCGGGACACCGTCCACAACACCTACCGCGATGTGTTCCGGACCACCGACGCCATGACCAGAGGATGGGTCGACGCCATCGCCGAGGGCCGGCCGATCGAACCGGGGTTTGCCGAAGGGCAGGCCGTGCAGCTCGTCCTCGACGCTGCGGTGCGAAGTGCCGCCTCGGGCGGTTGCCCGGTCGAGACCGGCTGACCGGCGGCGGTCAGAGCCGGCGCGTTCGGTCCACACTGAGCTGGAGGACGTCGGGGCGGGAGTAGTGCCCGGCAGGATCGAAGTTCTGCCGCTGCCGACGAACCTCACCCAGGTCCAGATCGGCCACGAGGATGTCGTCGTCCCAGCGCAGCGGGCCGGCGATCACCTCGCCGTCGGGTCCGGCGATCATGGTGCCGCCGTTGTAGAAGCGGTCCGAGTGGGCCAGCATCTGCGACCGGAGGGGGAAGTCCGGTGGGATGAGGTCGGCGTGGTAGCACGCACCGACACCGATAACGAACACGCGGCCTTCGCGAGCGACGAACCGGGTGTTGTCACCGGTCAGACCGACCGATCCGGGCCAGGCAGCCACGTGCACCTCGGCTCCGCCGGCATACAGTGCGGCGCGAGCGAGCGGCATCCAATTCTCCCAGCAGTTGAGCCCGCTCAGGCCGACGCCTCGGAAGCGGTGCACGGTGAGCCCCGCTCCGTCTCCGTCGGCCCAGACCAGCCGCTCACCGAAGGTGGGCTTGAGCTTGCGGTGGATTCCGACGATGCCATGTTCGGGGTCGATGGCGACGAGCGAGCAGAAGATCGAGCCCGTGGATGTCGATCGTTCGGCGATCCCGACGTAGGCGAACACGCCGTGCTCGGCGACCGCTCGTACGACGGTTTCGAACTCGCTGCCATGGGGATCGACGGCTTGGTCGAGATACCAGGAATAGGCCGCCTGCTGGTCCGGGTGTTCCCACGCCGACGCATTGGTGATGTCGGCCCACACCGGATAGCCGGGAACGAACGTCTCCGGGAACGCCACCACCTCGGCCCCGGCGCCGGCTGCCTCGGCGATCCGGTCGGCGACGATCTCGATGGTCGCCGACCGGTCCATCCAGGCCGGCGATGTCTGCACTGCGGCGACACGCATGCGGGCAACCTAGCCCGGAACGGTCGGGGCGGCCGTCAGAACAGTTCGAGCGCAGACGGGTGCTGCTGGGTGCCCACCATGCAGGCGTGCAGGTAGAAGAACGTCGGCCAGGAGAACACCGGACCGGCCCGCTCGACCGGGCCGAGCGAACGGATGTGCAACGGCACGCCATCGCCTGCCCGCTGCGTTTCGATGAACCGTTCGGCGCGCTGGATGGACGCGTCGGCCATGTCGAGTACACGCCAGATCCGGATGGCCTGCGACGGCGCATCGCCGACTCGAAGGCCGGTGGCCCGATCGATCAGCCGGCGGGCGAGGGAGCCGTGGGTGTGTGGAAACCACTGAGGGAACGATCCATCCGCGTGTTGTCTGGCCACGAGGAAGTCTGCACCTCGCCGAGCCGCTGCGGTGTACCGGCCGTCATCGAGTGCCGATCCACCGAACAGCAGTCCTTCCAGTGCATAGCAGTGTGGATGGAGCCGAACGCATTCGGTCGATTCGTTGATGGGCAGGCCGCCGTCGCCCCGCTGGAGGGCCACCGTCCAGTCGAGTATCCGGCGGGCCGCCGCCTCGTAGTCGGGGCGGTTGAAAACCCTGGCGCCCCGGGCGAAGGGAATGGCCAATTTCGTCAAATGCATCGACCGTCGCAGATGCCAGGCGTAGGGATCGGGCGCCGCGGAGGAGGCCGGCGGCACCGACGGAAACCCGTCCTCGGCACCGAGGGAATGCAGCCACTTCAAACCTTCAGCGGCGGTCGAAAGCCACCGATCCTGATGGTCGTGGTCGCGTTCAGCCAGTACGAAAAGGGCGTCGAGGAAGATGGCCGTATCAAAGGTGAACCGCTCGTTTCCGTCGATCCCCGGCACCGGCGGCGAGCCGATGCCGATGAGATACTCCGCCGCGTCACGAGCCCGATCGAGGAACTCCTCACGACCGGTGTGATCCGACAGCAGGCAGCCGAGGGTGACGGCGTAGGCGGTGATCTCGGGATAAACCGGGCCCGTCTGGCCCGTCCGATAAAACTGTGCATAGGCACCGTTCCCGACGTGGACAGGGGAGTTGAGGAACCATTCGCCCAGCTCGTCCACCCGCTGGTCGAGCGCCTTCAGCGGCTGCCGATTTCGGTCCTTTGGCCCAGATCGTTGGGTGATCATTCTCGTGAGGTCCTTTCCACACCGTGCGACCCTGGTTATCGGACTGTTTTCAGGAGGCATTGAGGTGAAGGTTCTCGTCGTGGTCGGTACCAGGCCGGAGGCCATCAAGATGGCACCTCTGATCACTCGGTTGCGAGCCGAATCCGGCACGATCCGCACCGAGGTCTGCGCCACGGCTCAGCATCGCGAGATGCTCGACCAGGTCCTGCAGATCTTCGAGATCGAGCCGACCTACGACCTGGATCTCATGCGGCCGAACCAGAACCTCTTCGATCTCACCGGCGACATCATCACCGGGTTCCGGGATGTCCTCGAAGTAGCACAGCCC
Organism: Acidimicrobiales bacterium; assembly: GCA_041576015.1. Lineage (GTDB taxonomy): Bacteria > Actinomycetota > Acidimicrobiia > Acidimicrobiales > SZUA-35 > JABDIY01. Next base: position 7,995 of record JBFGLT010000062.1, on the reverse strand, counting down.
GACATCGTGCTCGTCCACGGGGACACCACCACCTCGTTCGCAGCTGCGCTCGCCGGATTTTACGCCGGCGTCCCGGTCGGACACGTCGAGGCGGGGCTCCGCACCTACAACCGGCAGGCTCCGTTCCCCGAGGAGTTGAACCGCCAGTTGGTCGGACGGCTAGCCGTCCACCACTTCGCCCCGACCGAGCGGGCCCGCAAGAACCTGATCGAGGAACGGACCGATCCCGAACGCATTCTCGTCACGGGTAACACGGTGATCGATGCGCTCCTCGACACGGTGCAGATGCTCGATGCCGGTGGACATTCCCCCTGCGGATCGCTGCGGTCGCTGCTCGACCCCGATGCGGATCTGGTGCTGGTCACCACCCACCGGCGCGAGAACCTGGGGGAGAACCTCGAGGACATCTGCACGGCGATCGACCGGATCGGCCGGCGTCCCGGCACCCAGGTGGTGCTCCCGGTCCATCCAAACCCCCGGGTGGCCGGCACCGTGCACCGCCGCCTCGGCGACGCTCCCGGCGTGGTGTTGATCGATCCGCTGCCATACACCGAGTTCGTCTGGTTGATGAACCGGAGCCGGATCGTGTTGACCGACAGCGGCGGTATCCAGGAAGAGGCGCCGAGCTTGGGCAAGCCTGTGTTCGTGATGCGCGAGGACACCGAACGACCCGAGGCCATCGAAGCGGGGACCGCCGAACTCGTCGGGACCGACATCGATCGCATCGTTTCCTCGGTCGTCCACCTCCTGGACGATCCCGTGGCCTATCGAGCGGTCTCCGAACGCCACAATCCCTACGGCGATGGTCACGCCGCAGAGCGGATCATCGACTACCTGGCCAATTCGGTCGACCCGGTCCAGGGCTGACCGCTACGAAGCAAGGCGGTCGATCGTGGTCCGCAGCTTGTCCTGCTCGGTCGACCAGTTGTAGGTGCACTCGACCGCCCGCCGGCCGTTCTCGCCGAGCTGGGAGAGCCCGCGGCGGCCACCCCGCTGGATGTCCACGAGCGCCTCGGCCATGCCGCCGGCGTCCCACGGCACGACGACCCCGCAGTCCTCGCCTTCGAGAATGCGCCGCACCGGGCCGAGGTCGGTGGCGATCACCGGAAGGCGAGCAGCCATGTAGTCGAACAGCTTGTTCGGAACCGTGGTCTGGCAGAGCTCACAGTCGATGTGGGGGATGATCCCGGCGTCGGCGTCGAGGAGGTAGCTGTACTTCTCATCCGAGGTGATCCAGCCCGTGAAGCGGATGCGCTCTCCGATGCCGAGGCTGTCGGCGTACCGTTCGAGGTCCCGCCTCGCCGGGCCGTCGCCGACCACGGTGAGGTTGATCGACCCGCGATCCAAGTCGGCATTGGCCTTCGAGAGCGCCTCGATCACGACGTCGAGACCACGGAGCGCATCGACGATGCCGAGAAAGACCAGCTCCAGGCGATCGGGGTCGTGCGCCTTCGAGCTTGACGACCGGTCGATGCTGTCGATGGTCGTCGCCAGCGGAAGGTTGCCCAGCGTCGAGACCCTCGATCCCTCCACCGAACCGAGGGCCACGAGTCGCTCCTCGTTCTCGCTCGTCACGGCGAAGACGTGATCGGCGCTACGCACCGTCAGGCGCTCGAACAACCGCTCGAGCAGCGGGATCCGTGTGATCAAGTGGTGCGGCCGGGATCGGCCTTCTATCCGAGCCAACGCCTCGTAGTTCTCGCTGAGATCGGCGATCACGGGAACTCCCAAGAGACGGGCGGCACCGGCCGCCGGTGGCGACAATCGGAGATTGCGGGCAATGATCAGATCGATCCCGACCCGTCGACAGGTCCACCAGACCCACACCAGCCAGATCGGGTTGAACGACAGGTGGACCGACAGCGCGCTGTTGAGCCCGGGAATCCATCGCCCCACCGTCAGCCGGTGGACTCTGAGCCCGTCCGCCTCGACCTCGAATCGCTCGTGCCCCGGGCTCCATTTTGCCAGCACGTGGACTTCGTGGCCGTCGTCGATCAACGTGGTGGCGATCCGTTTCAACCGGATCTCGTGGTCGTGCGGGTGGGTGAACTGCGAGACGATCGCAACTCTCCGTGCCCGCGCCGTCGCCTGTGATCCCCGCCGAGTGCTCACTCAACGTAGGGTACCGTACACGTTCGGTCGCTTCCGGGGGGTGTGATAGGGAAATGTACGAGGACCTTCGATCCGTCCTGGGCCCGGTGACCAGCATATTCACGAGATTCCGAAATAATGTTGATTGAATCGGAAACGTGACGGCGCGTCGAGGGACTGCCCCACCATTTCGGATCGACCCGTCACTCAGCGTGTGAGCCGGTACACACGTGGTGCAGCCCCTGGAGTCCCAATCGCTCGACCGTTTGGGGTCCGGCGTCCACCTGCAAGAGCACGACGCGTTCGTCTCCAACCACCCACGCGTCGTGCCCGGGCTCGACGGCGATCGTATCGGGTGCGGAATGGACGATCTCGCACCCGTCGGTGAAGCGGACGGCCAACGACCCCTGAGCGAGGAACCCGACGTGTGCGTGCCGGCATGAATCGGTGCCTGTGATCGGCTTCATCGCCTCGCTCCACACCCAGCCAGGTGGATACACGACTCGCTTCACCCGGCTCTCGCCGACCGGAACCTCGTCGACGACCAACCCGCCGATCTCGGTGTGGGTCGCTCCCTTTATCGGATCCTCGAGCGTCGACATGGTCTGCACTCCCCGCGTGGCTTCTCCTCAGTCAACACCAGCACCGCCGAGTCGGCAAGGCACGTCGGTGACGAACCGGCTCACTCGATGTTGTGCTCGAGGGCGTAGCGGATCAGCTCCTGCTTGCGGTTCAGGTGCAACTTCCCGAGGATGTTGCGCACATGATTCTCCACGGTCTTTGGCGAGATGTACAGCTCCTCGCCGATCTCCCGGTAGGTGTGGCCGCGGGCGACGTGTTGGAGCACCTGGCGCTCCCGCTCGGACAGAGGTTGGGTTCCACCGCTGGCTTTGGCCAGTTTTCGGAACTCACCCAACACCAGGCCGGCGAGGGCGGGCGAGAACACCGGTTCACCCTGCGCCGCCGCCCACAGGCGCTCTCGCAGCTCGGCCGGTGGCGTCGACTTGACGAGATAGCCGTTGGCGCCGGCAGCGACCGCGTCGAGCAGGTCACGCTCGGCCTCTGAGACGGTGAGCATCACGATGTGGACCTCGTCGCCGCATTGCCGGGCAACCTTGATCCCTCCGCCGTTGGGCATGTGGAGGTCGCAGACGACCAGATCGGGTTGCACCCGCCGGATGACCTCGATGGCCTCGTCGGCATCGCCCGCCTCGCCGACCACGTGGAAGTTTCACCGAGATCCGCCCGCACGCCGGACCGCCAGATCGGGTGGTCGTCGCACAGCACCACCCGCACGTGGTTCTTCACCGACTTCACAGCCACAGCCGAATCTCCGCTCCCCGGCCCGGCCGGCCATCGATCTCGGTCCGGCCACCGGCTTGGACGAGCCGATCTCGGATGGACCGGCTCAGCCCCTGGCCCTCGACGATCGAATCCGGGTCGAACCCCCTGCCGTCGTCTTTGATCGACACGAACACGGCGCCCTCGTCGTCGGTCTGCGGTTCGGCGTACACGGTGACGGCGGTGGCTCCAGCGTGTTTGCCGGCGTTGTTCAGCGCCTCCCGGACCGCACCGGTGAGCGCGCTGATCTGCTGTGGCGACCCGGCGGGCAGATCCGGAGCCAGCACGACGTTCACACCCAGCCCGAACATCTCCTCCGCCGCTCGGGCCGCCGCCCGAAGTTCGGCGGCGAGGTCTGTGGATTGCGACGACCCGGCGAAGAGGTAGTCGCGGAGATCGAGCTCCTGCCGGCGCGCCAGCGCCACCAACTCCTCATCGTTGGAGCGACGTTGGATGACGGCGAGGGTCTGGAGGACGCCGTCGTGGAGGGTGCGAGCGACCTCTTCGCGCGCCCGGTAGCCCGAGATCTCCTGATCGGTCTCCTCGAGCCGCCTGAAGAGGTAGGCGGCGGTCCAGCCGGCCATCGTCAACAGCACCAGGCTCGACGTCCTCGTCAGATTCCAGGGGGTTTCGTTGTAGGGAATCCAGCCAACGTAGCGAGCAACACCGAAGCCGGCGCCGGTCAGCACGGCGGCCCGTTGGCCAGCTGCCAGGGCAACGGTGGCGATGGCGGCGACCGGCCAGATGGTCGGCAGCGCCTGGGAGTGGTTGGGGTCTCCGTACACCCAGACGTCGAGGAGAAAGAAGATGGTCGCCAGGGCGATTTCCCCGAACACCCAGCCCGGCGCCAGGACCGAGTCGGCCTCGCTGATGTATGCCCTCGTCAGGGCGACCAGGAACAAGACCACGAGGGCGAGCAGCACCAGACCCGCCCACGGTCTCGAGACATCCAGCTTGTCCCCGACCCGGATGTTCCGGTCGTAGATCTCGTACACGAAGACGCCGCTCGCCCAGCACACGGTGAGCCATCGAAACACCATGATTCCTCGCAGGATGCTCCGGCGGGTCGGTGGCAGCACACGCGCCGGTCGAAGCATTCCGTCGATCGGCAGGAGCCCGGGAGCCGCATCGGTCACCATCTCCTGAGTATCGCCATCGAAGCGGCCGGAGTGGAGGAATCTAGTTGGCGGCCAGTTTGCCGGTACGAAGCGCCGACCCGAGGTACCCGATGCCGGTCCGGACCGTGGTGGCGACCGTTCGATCGGTGGCGTGGAGCGTGAGGGCATAGGCCGCCACGACGACGCCGGCGCCGCTCATGATGCCGATCGGTGTCTGACTGGCCCACGCCGCCTTGACCGACAGGCTGAGAACAGCGGCGATCGCCAGCATCGATCGATACGACCGCACGCTGCCGGCCCGCGGAGCCAGCAGAGCGGCCCGTTCGACCCTGGAGACGATGGCCACGATTCCTCCGAGCAGGATCGTGGACAGAGCGATCATCGGGAGCTTCTGAAGCCACCACGAGCCAGAGCCGACCGCCGCGGTTGGGAGACTGCCGGTGAAGAAGAGGCCGGCTCCGACGGTGGCCGCCGCCGTGAAATGCCAGAGGTAGACGCTCATCGCCACTCCGTTGGCGGCCACGGTGGCGGTCCAGAGTACGGGGCGCCTGTCGAGCAGTCGGTTGACCGCCGGCGCCATCGAGATGGCCAGCGACGAGTAGCCGATGCCGAAGGCGATCAGGGCGAGCGACGGCGGGTGGGTGGGCGACAGGGAGCCGATGCCTTCGAAGTGCACCATCGAGACCGGGTAGGGACCGTGGACGACGAGGATCGTGGCCAGGCCGAGGAACACCGCTCCGACTGCGGTGAGGGCCGCTCCCGGCCGAATCAGCCCGTCCTTCCAGGCGAACCCGGCCACCTGAAAGCCCAGCCAGCCGAGCACCCAGTTGACCTGGGGCAACAGATCCGACATCCGCCCGAGCTCGGCGAAGCGAAGCGCCTCCAGTCCGGCGATCGCCGTGACGAGGACCACGGTGAAGACCGCCGGACGGGAACGGAACAACGGGAGCGTCCTCGGGGCGATGGCCGTGTCGATGGTGTAGTTGGCGATGAACCACAGCGGGATCGCCGCCGCTCCGGCGGCCAGCAACGCCAGTCCAGCGGCGCCGACGACAGCAGCCGCCCCGACGACCGCCAGCCAGAACGCCGCCAGCAGCGTCACCGGAGCGAACAGGCGCCGCAACCGGGCCGCCACCCAATCGGCTGCCCCGGCGTTCGGTGTGCGGTAGTGGGCGTCGAGCGAGGCGGCCGACGCGAAGCCACCGACCACGAAGAAGAGGGGCATCACCTGCAGCAGCCAGCTGATGGGGGCGAACTGCGGTGCGAGATCGAGCGCATTCCCGGCGTGAAGAGAACCGCCGGCGTCGGTGTGCAGGCTGATGGCCAGCCAATGTCCACCGGCGACGGCCACCATGGCGAGCGCCCGGTAGAAGTCGATCGCCCGGTTCCGGCCGTCCTTGGCCGCTCCGGCCAGCCGGCGGACCGACATGTGGGACCGAGCTGGATTGGATCTGGCGAGGGTTGTCGTCGTCATGGGACAAGCGTCGGTGGCGAGTGCAGCCGTCCACCTCGGGATTCGCCCTCAAAACCCCCTGGGGGGAAAGCTGGGGAACCCCGAGTTGGTCGGGCGGCGATCCGCTGATGGACTGATGCACTTGTCCCCCTCCCCTGCCGACACGACGCGGCCGGATCGGCTGGCAACCGCCGAACTGGCCGGCCTCACCGCCGGCAAGACCGTCGCCAACGCCAGCCATCGCTGGATCCCCTTCTTCATTCCCGAGCTCGCCCGCGGGCTATCCAGCTCGACCGCCACGATCACAACGGTGGTCGGGATCGGCGAGATCGCCGGCCTGGCCACCCTGCTACTCGGCCGGCTCCTCGACAGTGGCCACGAACGCCGGCTGATGCGCGCCGCGCTGTGGATCGTCGCCGCCGCCGGCGTGCTGGCGGCGACCGGCTCGGTCTACACCTTCGGTTTCGCCGTGCTCCTGTTCCTGCTCGGCGTGTCGGTCTACACCGTCGGTGGCCACACCTACATCAGCGGCCGCGCCCGGTTCGAGCGACGCGCCCGATCGCTGGGAATCTTCGAGACGTCGTGGGCTTTCGGACTGCTGATCGGGGCGCCGAGCGCGGCGTTGTTGATCTCCACGACGTCGTGGCGAGGGCCGTTCCTGGCGTCGGCGACCCTGGCAGCGATCGCCGCGCTGGTGTTCCGGCGGCTCCCCGAGGCGATCCCGTCGATTCCCGCCACCTCTCCCCCGGCTCGGGTGCCGCTCACCAGCCGAGCCCGCCTCACGATTGCAGCGTCGGCGGCGGTCTCGTTCGCCGGGCTGAGCACGATCGTGGTGTCTGGCACATTCATGGAGCAACAGCTCGGCATCTCGACCGGTGGCGTTGGCCTGATCGCCATGTCCTTCGGCGTCGCCGAACTGACCAGTTCCTCGCTCTCGGCCACGATCGCCGACGGTGTCGGCGTGGTGCGGGCCACGATGGCTGCGCTCGCCGTCCTCGTCGCCGGTGTGGCCACGATGGTCGTAGCCGGTTCGTCGCTCGCGCTCGGCGTGATCGGACTCGGAGCGTTCTTCGTCGGCTTCGAGTTCTCGATCGTGACATCGTTCTCGATCGTCTCCGAAGCGATGCCCTCGGCTCGGGGAAGGGTTCTCGCCATCAACGGTGGCCTGGGGACGGTCGCTCGCTCGAGCGGGGCGATTTCCAGTGGTCTGGTGTACGACGCCGTCGGTATCGGTGGCACGGCCGCTCTGTCGGCAACCGCCGCTCTGCTGGCGATGGGGCTCCTGGCGACGACCTCACGCGTCTGAAGTCGGGCTCGCGCCTCCCCGGTGATCCCGCGGGTGTCTCCCTGAGATCTCGGCGACCCAGACATCGGCGTCGAGGACGTTCAGCAGGATCCGGTTCCTGGAGCCGGCCGGCTCCCCGGAGGTGAGCGCTCGGGCGAGCCACCCCCAGGTGGCGCCGGCAAATCGAATGTCGACGATGCCCGGCTTGCCGTCCATGGTCGAGACACTCTCGATCCCGGCCAGCGGGATGACCAGGTGCGTACGACGGGCGAGGCGCCCGCGGATTCGGAGGTGGTCTCGGTTCAGCGTCACGACCGCTCGAGAGAAGGAGCCCTTGACGTCGGGGACAACCGTCCGTCCCGTGAACGACCTCGTGTGGGCATTCTCGATCGCATATGGGAACAGAACGATCGGCCAGAACCAACTGGATTCCCGGAGCACGGTTTCAGAGCTCACCGTGCGGAGGCTAGATGACAACGGGTGGCCTCGACGTCCGACCCGCATCGCACCTCGACAACCGAAGACCGCCCGGGTCGACCACTGCGACCGCTCCCGGCGTGCTGAACTCGAACCCGTGCGCACGCCGGTCCTCGCACTCATGTGGCTCGTGCTGGGATGCAGCGCCGCCCCTCCCCCGCCCCCGGTGCCCGACGCCGCCCCGGAATCGGTGGTGGGCACAACCGTGGTGGCCACCACCCCGGTACCCG
>JBFGLT010000061.1:0-16638 GCA_041576015.1 Acidimicrobiales bacterium | reverse complement strand
CCCGGCGGGCCGCCTCGCTCTGTCGTTGGCTGACGTCGCCGAGAGAGCCCAGCCAGCCCTCGACGGTTGCGCGTTTGGCCACCAGTTGCTGGGCGATGTCCCTGACGACGGCGAGTGCCGATTGGATGACCTCCCTGCGGGCCCGTGCTTCGGCCCGCTCGGAGGCGAGACGTTGCAGACGGTGATCGATCTCCCGCCGTCGTGTGCTGATCATCTCGCGGCGCTGGCCGAGGGCCGCCGTCCGCACCTGAAGATCGTTGCGGAGCGCAGTCACTTCCTCGGCGCGCTCCTCGAGAGCGCCTCGAGCGTCGGCGACGGTCTGGGCACGGTCGAGGTGAACGCGTTCGTCGGCCTCGAGTCCGGGCAGCCGCAACTGCAGAGAAGCGATCCTGGCACGGTCCGCCTCGGTGCGTTCGGCGATCTCGTATCGCTGACGGCTCAGCGTTGCGCGCGTGTGCTCGAGCTCATCGAGCTCGCCGGTGATCCTCTCGAGGGTCGCCCGGGCCGCTGCCACCGCGCGCTGGTGATCCGCCAGCTCGGCTTCGGCGTCTCGCTGGTGATCGCCGGCTAACAGCAGCGACCGTTCGGCTGCGTCGACCGCGTCGGCAGCGAGCTTCACCGCCCCGGCGGCTCCGGCGGCGCGCGATACGGCCTCGGCCTGCGCTGCGCCGGTGGCTCCGGTGCGGTCGCCACCGAGACGCCAGCCCGAGGGTCCAAAGCGGTGCCCGTCCCGTGTGACCACGGTGAGGGATGGGTCGCCGGTGGCGAGGTCGAGGGCCACCTCCCATCCGGCATCGAGCGCCACGATGCCACCGAAGAGCTGATCGAGGAGCGCATCGATGTTTCGGTGGCGGGCGTGGACGAGGCCGCGCAGTGGAACCAGATCAGCGCCCTCGGGCACCTGCGCCGGCGAACGGGCGATGACGTCGACGGGCAGGACGGCACCGGCCACTTCGGCGGCGTGCAGAATACCAAGGGCGGTCCGGGCCGACCGGCCGCTCTCGACCAGGACCGCCTCGAGAGCTTCGGCGGCCGCTGCTTCGACCGCCGCCTCCCACCCGTCGTCCACGGCGATCGAGTCGAGCAGGGTGCCGAGCACGCCATCGGTCCCGGCGAGGGTGGCGACACCGGCCCGGTTCCTCGCCTCCTCCAGGGCCTGGGCCAACGCATCGGCCCGCGCCTGCCAGCGGGTCGCCTCGGCATCGGCGAGTCGACGAGCGTCGGCGGCGGCTCTGAGAAGGGCCTCGGCTTCGATGAGACCGGTGCTGGCACGATCGAGCTCTGCCGTGAGCCCGTCGGTTCGATCCCCGGAATCATCGAGCCGGAGAAGTGCTTCGTTCCGCTCGGCGACCAATCGATCGCGGCGGGCCGACAGCGCCGAGATCTGTTCGATCAGGCGGGCGTCCTCCGAGCGATCGCGCTCGGCAGCCGAACCGAGCGCCGACAGCTGCGCCCGCACCTCGGCCGCCTCGTTGCCGAGCGGTGGGGCACCATCACCCCAGGCCTGCTCGAACGCGGCCCGGTCCCGCTCCAGTTCGACCTCGATCCGCCGCAGCTCGGCTCGCTCGGGCTCGAGGGCGCCCTCATCGGCGTCGACGGCCGCCAGATCCTCTCCAAGCCGGGCCGCCTCAGCCTCGAGGGAGGACACCAGGTCATCGTCGACCGCCGACTGGAGCTCTCCCTCGAGTCGGCGGCGCCGTTCGCCCACCACGTTGATCTGACCGGCGATCCGTTCGCGGATCGACCGCACCCGACCGAGGACATCGCCGACATCGGACCCGCCCAGGGCTGCCATCTCCGCTTCGCCCTCCACAATCAGCGCATCGAGGCCGGACAGTTTTTCCTGGAGATCCTGCTCCCGCTGCCGGGTCGTCCATCGTTCGCGTTCGTGGGTCGCCAGCCTGGCCGTCAACGACGACAGCTCCCTGCCGGCCAGATGACGTCGCAGGGCGGTCGCCTCGGCGAGGACAGCGCCGTGCCGGCGGGCTGCCTCTGCCTGCTTCTCCAGCGGTCGGAGCTGCCGCTTGACCTCGCGCACGAGATCGGCCACCCGGTTGAGGTTGTCTTCGGTCGACCCGAGTCGCCGTTCGGCCCGCTCTTTTCGCTTTCGGTACTTGAGGACGCCGGCCGCTTCCTCGATGATCGCCCGTCGATCCTCGGGTCGAGCGTTGAGGACTCCGTCGATCTGGCCCTGCGAGACGATGATGTGCTGCTGGCGACCGACCCCGGAATCGCTGAGCAGTTCGGTGATGTCGAGCAGCCGGCAGCTGGCCCCGTTGATGCGGTAGTCCGACTCGCCGGAACGGAACAGCGTCCGGGTGATCGTGACCTCGGAGAACTCGATGGGGAGGATGCCATCGGCGTTGTCGATGGTGAGAGACACCTCAGCCCGACCGAGCGCCGGCTTGGTCTGTGTGCCGGCGAAGATGACGTCTTCCATCTTGGCCGATCGCACCGCGCTCGGCGCCTGCGCACCCAGAACCCAGGCGATGGCGTCGACGACGTTGGACTTCCCACTGCCGTTGGGCCCGACGACCACGGTGATGCCGTCTTCGAGGTCCAGGGTCGCCGGTTCGGCGAATGATTTGAAGCCCCTGATCGACAGCGTCTTCAGATACATCGCGGCTCAGCGTAGTGGAGGAGCCCGACCGGCCCGGGGGTTTACACCTGGGTGGTGCAGAAGTACACCGTGTGTCCTTTGAACTTGGCTTTACGGATCGGGGTCCTGCTCCGAGGGCTCAGCTCGCCCTCCTTGCCGTAGACGGCCAGATGTTCGGCGTAGTTCCCCGGGTTGCCCTCCAGATCCTCCCACGGGCGGTCCTCGAGTGTCGTTCCTCGATACTTGATGGCGTCGTAGATGATGGTCGTGATCGCCCGATTCAACCGGCGGAGCTCCTGGGTGGACAACTGATGCGCCGGCCGGTCGTATCGCAACCCCGATTCGAAGAGGATCTCGTCGCTGTAGAGGTCTCCGATCCCCACGAAATTGTCCGGATCGGTGAGAAACAGCTTGAGGGGCTGATCGCTGTTCAGGACAAATCGCCCGAAGACGTTCCACGGCACGGGTTCACTCACCAAGTCGAGGCCGCCGGGTCGCTGGACGTACTCGTCGAGCTCGGCGGTCGGGACGACATCGATCTCACCCGATCCCCCCTTGTCGATGAACCGAAGGTCACCGCCCTGGGTGAAGGTGATGATGACCTGGGTGTTGGTGACCTGGTCGGTCCGCGACGGAACGCGAGAGATGACCGTTTCCGGTCCGGGCCGCATGATGAGACTGTGGTCGTTGTTCAAGGCGGTCACCAAGGTCATCCCGATTCGGGTGGTCTCGACGAACTTGGCTCCCTCGAGAACCTCGACGAGGCTTTTCTTGGTCTTGTGGTGCGTGCTCGACCTGAGGCCCTTCACCTCGACCGCCTTCACCTTACGTCCAGCGGTGTCCCGCTCGAGGTCGCGGCGGAGGACCTCCAGCTCGGGTAGTTCGGGCTCAACCATGGTGGACTTCCTCGGTGTCGGCGGCGGCGAAATCGGCGAGCGCACCACTCACGCGGTGCGACGCGAGCGCATGCCAGGCGGCCTCGGCGGCCTGTTGCTCAGCGCGTTTCTTCGAGGTTCCGGTTCCCTGACCGAATGGCTGACCACCGACGAGGGCGACAGCGGTGAACAGTCGATCGTGATCTGGGCCGGTGGCCGACAGGCGGTAGGTCGGACCGGGCAGATGCATGACCGACGCCAGCTCCTGGAGCCGTGTCTTGTAGTCCTCGCCGCCGGGGCGCCGGGCGCTGGCGGCAATTGACTGGCGGAGGAGGCGAAGTGTCACCGCTCTCGCCGAATCCCAACCGCCGTCGATGAACACGGCGCCGATCAAGGCCTCGAAGGCGTCGGCCAGGATCGACTCCTTCTGCCGGCCGCCCGAGGAATCCTCGCCCTTGCCGAGGTGGAGGAGATCGCCGAGCCCGATGTCGGCCGCGACCGACGCCAGGTTGGCCGTGTTGACCACCGACGCCCGCAGCTTGGCCAGTTCGCCTTCGGGCAGATCGTCGTAGGCGTCGTACGAGTAGTCGGTCACCGACAGGCCCACGACCGCGTCGCCCAGGAACTCCAAACGCTCGTTCGACTCCGTACCGGGATGCTCGGCGATGAAGCTGCGGTGGGTTACCGCCAACTCCACCAGCGACCAGTCGTCGAACCGGTAGCCGATCCGACCTGCGAGTCGTTCGAAGGCAGGCGTCAGGACGCCTCACCGACTCGGCTGTGAACGTAGTCCACGGCGTCTCTGACGAGCCGGAGATCCTGGAGGTCCTCGTCCTCGATCCGGAACCCGACCGTGCGCTCGGCGAGCTCCTCCTCCAGCGCCTCGACCAACTCGATCAGGGCGAGGGAGTCCGCCTCCAAGTCGTCGGCGAAGGCGTCACCTTCGTTGATCTGGTCCGGCTCGATCTCGAGGATGTCGGCCAGGCGATCACGCACCAGGGAGACGACGTCGTCGCGGGTCATCGGGGCCGAATTCATGTGCGTTTCTGCAGGCATCGCTCACCTCCGAGCGCCGAGAGTGTAGCAGCGGACGCCCTTGACGGCTACGACCCCGGTGTGGTAGAGGGTCGCCGGTCGGGCACGACCGCACGTGGTCCCGGGCTGTCCCGGTCCGGTGGCTCGATCGACTCGGTCCCGCCGGAATCGCCGAAGAACGTGCGCGCCGCCGCTGCCTGCGGCTCGGTCGGGATGGGCGGCGCGAACCGGGCCCCGGCGACCGCACCGATCTCGGTGCCCCGACCGGCCTCGATGGGCTTGCGGTCGGTTGGGATCGTCGTCGGGTCGATCAGATCGACGGGGAGGACGACCCGTGCGACGGTGCCCCCGTCGGGCGCCTCGAGCAGCCGGACGTCGATCCCGTGCCGCTGGGCAAGGTGCGCGACGATGTGGAGACCCAGGCAGTCGGTGGGACCCTCGTGGTCGACAACCGGCGTGTGGAGGCGCCGATTGACCTCGGCCCGCTCGGTCTCGTTCATTCCCCTCGCCTGGTCGCGAATCGTGAAGGCGAATCCGGCGCTCACCCACAAGCCGTCGACCTTCACCCGCTGGGCGGTGGGACCCTTGCGGGGGTCGGCGGCGTTGAGCGCGTTCTCGATCAACTCGGCGAGGAGGTGGGCGACGTCGGGCGCTATCTGGCCGCTGATGCGGACCGAGTCAATCGGCTCGATGTCCACGCGGTCGAACGCCCCGATCTCCCCGAGGGCCAGGCGGGCGACGTTGGTCGCCGAGACCGGGTTGGACCAGTGGCGCATGGCGTGACTGCCGGCGAGCAGCAGCAGAGCTTCGGCGTTGCGCTGCATTCGCGTGGCGAGATGATCGATCTGGAAGAGCCGGAGCCGGGTCTCGGGCGACTCGTCGGTGCCCCGCCAGGAGGACACCAGCCGAACCAGCTCCTGGAGCAACCGGGTGTTCTTGGCGGACAGGGTGACCGCCCGACCAGCGAGGTGGCGACGGGATCGGGCATGGATTCGGGCCAGGCCGTAGAGCCCGTCGTGCGAATGGTTCACCGCCGTGACCAGACGATCCAGTTCCGGTCCTGCCGTCGCCGTCAGCGAGGGCGCATGAGAGGGGGCATCAGCCGGTGTGGCGAGGGCGGCGGCCAGAGTGGGGAGACGGTACTCGGCGAACTGTTCGGTGTCGCCGGCGAGCACCTCGATCGGACCTGAGACCGCACCGTAGAGCACCATCCCGGCTGCCCCGATGATCAAGATGGCGAAGAGACCGAGCACGGCAGCGCTGTCGCGGCGGGTCTGGGCATCGGATCGGAGCTCGCCAACCCGGCGATCGAGCTCGGTTCCGATCCGTTCAGCAGCGGACACCCATCGCTGGCGGGCGTCGACGAGCGTGAAGAGCGCTGCGTCGGGCGTGACGATCTCTTCCCCCGGATTGAGGAGGTCCTCGGTGGCGATCAGCCGGAGCTCGTCCATCACGGCGGTGGCGGCCGACGTCTCGTCGATGATGGCATCGATCGGTCCGCCGGCGGAACTCGCCGTCACTCGATCATCGATGACCCGGGTCGCCACCAGCGAATCGAGCACATCGGCGACGACACGGTCGCTGTCGGAGGGTCGTTCGGCGAAGTCGATCCACGCCCGGTCTGTCGTCTCGATGAGCTCGTGGACCGATCGGCTCGTGGCGACGCCCAGCGCCGTGCGGGCGTCGTCGGTGGTGACCTCGATCCGAGCGGCGGCCTCCAGCAGCACCGACGTTGCCCGCCCGAAGTTGGTGGAACGTTGGACGGGGGTCGACCGGGCCGCCGCGACCGCCTCGACGGCCCAGTCGAGATCCTCGGGCCGGCCCTCCACCCGGCCGAGCGCCCCGTCGGAGTCCGCTTGCCAGCGTTCCTGCGTTTCTTCATCGACGACTTCGGGGGGCGGCTCGGGGAGGGCGGCGAGAGCGGCGAGCAGCCGCTCCTGCCCGACGGCGCGAGCCGCCCGATGGTGGGTGTCGAGCTGGTGGAGCGACGCTGCACTCTGGTCGAGGTCGGCGATGTCGGCGATGGCGTCGCCGAGCGCCACCCCCGCCACCGCACCGACGGCGATCATGGGCACCAACATCGTGGCGGCGATCTTTCCGAAGACGGATCCGGACATCGGTGGACAATCGGCCGGCCCGGCCACGAGTTGATGGTCGCTGGCCCGTACCCGGCTGTGAGTTCAGGCCGAGAAGACCGACCGGAAGTCCTCGACGATCGACGACTCGGCCATCTCGGCGGTGGTCCGCATCGCGTTGGCGAGCGTGTCGGCGTCAGAGGCCCCGTGCGAGATCACCGAGACCTGCTTGGTTCCACACAGCATGGCTGCACCGATCAGGTTCGGGTCGAGGATTCGGAAGAGGGGATCGAGGATCGGGTCGATGACGGGCGCCGTCGCGGCGGCCTCGGGCGTGGACACCAGAGCGGTCCGAATGGCATCGAGCGCCAGGCCGACCGTCCCCTCGAGGGACTTGAGCACGACGTTGCCCGTGAAGCCGTCGCAGACGAGCACGTCGGCCGCTCCCGTCATGAGATCGCGTCCTTCGAGGTTTCCCACGTACTTTGCGCCGCACTTCTCGGTCCAGCCGCCGTGCTCGAGGAGGTTACACGCTTCTTTGACCAGCGCATTTCCCTTGCCGGCCTCCTCCCCGATGGTCAAAATGGCCACTCGGGGCCGCTCGACACCGAAGCGTGAACGCGCATAGACGGTCCCGAGCTGCGCGAACTGCACCAGCATCTCGGGCGTGGCATCGGGGTTGGCGCCACAATCGAGCAGGGTGCAGGGCGTCGATCCGAGTACCGGGAACGGTACGGCGATGGCGGGCCTGCTCACCCCTTTGATCCGCCCGATTCGAAGCAGGCTGGCGGCCATGGCGGCGCCGGTGTTCCCGGCCGACAGCAGGGCCTTGGCGTCCCCATCCCGCACGGCCTCGGCGGCCCGGACGATACTCGAGTCCCTGAGCCGGCGAACGCTCGACGCCGGCTCGGCTCCCATGGCGACCACCTCGGACGCGTGACGGACAGCGACTCGGGGATGGCCGTTGTCGCCCAGGACCGACTCGATCGCCACTCGGTCACCGACCAGCAACGTGTCGATGCCGTCCCGTTCGGCGGCCAGCACTGCACCGTGGACGACGGCGGCCGGCGCATGGTCGCCCCCCATGGCGTCGACGGCGACCACGGTACTCATCGGCCGGACACCATTCGAGGGGGCGTGACGGTTGCGTCGCTCAGATCTCGATGACCTGTCGTCCCCGGTAGTAGCCACAGCTCTGACAGGCCCGGTGCGGAAGCTTCATGGCCCCGCATTGGGTGCACCGGCTCCGGGGGGCGGCGTCGAGGGGCCAGGCCGACGCACGGCGGCTGCGGGTCTTCGATTTGGAGGTCTTCTTCTTGGGGACGGCCATGGCGGTCACAACCTACGGGTTGAGCTGGTGGATCGACCGGCCAATGATAGCGGCCGGGGTCAGAGGTCCAACTGGTCGAGCGCGGCCCATCGGGGGTCGCGTGACTCGGTGTCGGGGTCGCCGGGCCGCCGGCCGTGGAGTCCGGGCCGGTAGCGGTCGGGGGCGGGGCCGTCGCAGTCGGGCCTGCAGAGCGGTGCCAGCGGCAGCGCCGCCAGCGCCGACTCGCGGATCACGTCGTCGAGCACGATCGTGTCGCCGTCGAAGTCGATGATGTCGGAGTCCGGTGGTGCGTCGACCTGGAAGATCTCGTCGACGAGTGCGTCGACCACGCCGGTCACCCTGTCCAGGCATCGCCGGCACTCAGCGGCCCACTCGACCCGCAGCGAACCGGTGACGCTGACCCCTCGCTCGATCGACTCGACGGTGAGGGTTCCGGTGACGGGCTCGTCGGTCGTCTCGGTGGCGATGACCCGCAGCCCGCCCAGAACCTCGCCGACATCGACGTCGAGGCGCTGGCCCAGACGCTGCCGGAGCGCGCCGACGTGGACGCGATGCCGGTGGGCCGAGGTCGCCGATTCCACTGCGGTCAGGCGACGGGCGGCGGTGGCGGTGGATTCGTCCCCGGACCGGCCTGACCGGCGTCGCCATCGAGGGCGGCCGAGCCGAGGAGCTTCTCGCGCCCCTGCTGCAACGTGCGGGTCGTTCGTTCCAGGACGGCTTCGAACTGGGCGAGCTTGTGATCGCAGTAGTCCTCGACACGGCGTTGGAGGGTGCGTGCGTCGGCTCGGGCCTCAGCGATGATCTGCCGAGCGCGAGCTTCGGCAGCCCTGGTGATCTCCTGGCGCTCGATCATCCTGGCCACCTGGGCCCGGCCCTGGTCGATGATCTCTTGACGCTCCTGGCGAGCCTGGGCGAGGAACTCCTCCTTTTCCTTCAGGAGCCAGCGGGCCCGCCTGAGTTCTTCGGGCAGGGTGTCGCGGATCTCTTCGAGAATGTCGAGGAGTTCGGCCTTGTTGACTTTGACCGTCGACGACATCGGGAGCGGGCGGCCCTGAGACACGATGGCGATCGCCTCGTCGATGAGCGCCTCGAGTTCTGGCACCGAGTACTGCTCGTGGGCCGGTGTGGTGAGGTCGATGGCAGCTTCGTCGTCGGTGACGTCGAGCACCGCATCGTCAACCGGTGGGTAGCCGTCAGCCGGCGAGTGGTCGTACGGCGACGTCCGTTGGTCGGTCATGGTCCGATCGCTCCTGTTTTGGCTGTCATTGCGTTCCACACCGGTTCGGGCACGAGACTCGAGATGTCGCCCCCTCTGGTTCCGATCTCCCGAAGATACCTGCTGGCGATGAGCGCTGCAGGACCCGTGGCGGGGACCAGGATCGTCGAGATGCCACCGGTCCGGGCGTTGGTGTTCGCCTGGACCAGTTCGGCATCGAGATCCGAGCCGCCACGCACGCCCTTGACGAGGCAGTCGACGCCCAGCTCGGCGGCGGCCACGGTGACCAGGCCCGAGAAGGTCGCCGTTCGGGCGTTCGCAACGTGAGCGATGGATTCGGTGATCATGGCGATCCGTTCGTCGCTGGTGAACAGCCCCGAGGGCTTGGCCGGGTTGAAGCCCACGGCGACGACCACCCGGTCGAAGAGGTCGGCTGCGGTTTCGACGACGGCGAGGTGACCGTTGTGGAACGGGTCGAAGGAGCCGGGGATCAGGGCAGCGGACATGCGAAGCCCAGCCTACTCCCGGCGGTCGGCGTTCTCTCCGCCGCTACGACTGGACGTGACGGGCCACCACGATGTGCGGCCGTCCGTAGGAGCGGCGGCGGAGCTCGACCCAGGGCTCGGTCAGGAGCAGGTCATCCTCGGTGTGGGCGACGAGAAGCGCCGCCGGGATCGATGGGAGCAACCGGGACCACGGGTCATCGGAGTACGGGGGATCGCAGAACGCCAGGTCGAAACGGACCGAGGCCCCCAGGGACCCGACATACGCCAGCGCATCACCCCGCACCACGGTGGCGCGGTCTTCGAACTCGAGGTTGGCCAGATTCCGGTGGAGCACCTCTACCGCCGCCCGAGCCCGCTCGACGAAAACGACCTCGGCCGACCCCCGACTCAGGCACTCGAGCCCGAACGCCCCCGAACCGGCGTACAGGTCGAGCACTCGAGTGCCGGCAAATGCGGGCTGACCGTCGGCGGAGCGGATGCCGGCGATCATGTTGAAGACCGCGGTCTTGGCGCGATCGGGAATCGGCCGGGTGGAGAGCCCCGGAGGTGTGAGGAGGCGGCGCCCGCCCGCTGTGCCCGAGATGATCCGCATCGTTTCAGCCCTTGAGAAGGAACTCCTCGTCGGCCTCCTCGGCGAGGAGCGCCAGCTCATCGGCCAGGATCGGATGGCTGGCCAAGTCGGGATCGGCGTCGAGCAGCTCGGCGGCGGCCTGGCGAGCATCGATCACGACGTCCCGGTTGTGACGCAGGCTGGCCAGCTTCAGGTCGTTGCGGCCTTTCTGCCGCTCGCCCAGGATCGTCCCCTCACCCCGGAGATCGAGATCGACCTCGGCCAGCTCGAACCCGTCGGCCGAGCGCACCACGGCATCGATCCGAGCCTGACCATCGGGCGTTTCCGGGGCCGCCACCAACCAGCACGTCGACACATGTGCGCCCCGGCCGACCCTGCCGCGGAGCTGGTGGAGCTGGGCGATCCCGAACCGGTCGGCGTCGAGGATCACCATGATGGTGGCGTTGGGGACGTCGACACCGACCTCGATGACTGTCGTGGCGACGAGGACATCGAGATCGCCTCGTCGAAATGTCTCCATGACCTCGTCCTTCTCGTCGGGTGCGATGCGACCGTGCAGCAGGCCGACCCGGAGACCGGCCAGCTCGCGCTGGCGCAGGCGCTCGTAGGTCTCCTCGGCCGACGCCACCTCGAGGTGCTCGGATTCG
This sequence comes from Acidimicrobiales bacterium, assembly GCA_041576015.1. Taxonomy (GTDB): domain Bacteria; phylum Actinomycetota; class Acidimicrobiia; order Acidimicrobiales; family SZUA-35; genus JABDIY01. The sequence continues at coordinate 5,784 of JBFGLT010000061.1, read as the reverse complement.
TCGATGAGCGGGCACACGACGTAGGCCTGCCGGCCCCCGGCCACCTCGGCGCGGAGCTCATTCCACATCTGCTCGAGCTGGAGGGGTGGCTCCCCGTCGAGAGTTCCCGGTGCCTCCACGTGGTGGGTGGTGATCGGAGTCCGGCCGGGCGGCAGCTCATCGAGCACCGAGACGTCGAGGTCCCCGTAGACGGTCATGGCGGCCGTGCGGGGAATCGGGGTGGCGGTCATGACGAGCACATCGGGCACCGTACCGTCGGCGTTCTTGTTGCGCAGGGCCGCCCGTTGCTCCACGCCGAAGCGATGCTGCTCGTCGATCACGACCGCTCCGAGGGAGTGGAACTGCACGCGCTCCTGGAGCAGTGCATGGGTGCCGATCACGACATCGGTCAACCCGCCGGCCAGCCCACCCAGGATGCGCTGACGATCCGAGCTCGTCGACCGGCTGGTCAACAGCTCGACGGCAAGCGGACGGGTGCCGAGCAGGCTCGACGGTTCCGGGACCTCGAGGCCCGAGAGGAGATGCTTGATCCCGATGGCGTGCTGCTCGGCGAGAACCTCGGTCGGAGCCATCAAGGCCGCCTGGTGACCGCCATCGACGGCGGTCAACATGGTGGCGACCGCCACCACCGTCTTGCCGGCGCCGACGTCCCCCTGGAGCAGCCGATGCATTGGCATCGTCCGTTCGAGGTCCGCTCCGATCTCGTCGATCGTTCGGCGTTGGGCACCGGTGAGTGGAAACGGGAGCGCGGCGATGAACTCGGTGACCAGTCGGCCGTCCCGCCGGTGGGCGACGCCCTTGCTGGTGGTCTCCAGTTGTCGCTTGCGTCGCACCAGCGAGACCTGCATGCGGAACAGCTCGTCGAAGATGAGCCGTCGCCGCGCCTGGCTCATCTGGTCGAAGGTCTCCGGTTCGTGGATACGCACGACCGCCGTCGAACGATCGACCAGTCCACGGCGCTCCAGGATTCCCGACGGCACCGGGTCGGCCAGGCGGCGGGCGTCGGGCATCGTGACCGTGCGCCGGAGCGCCTCACCGATCATTCGAGCCAGGTCCCCGCTGGTCACGCCCGCCTTGTCGGACTGCGGATACACGGGAATGATCTTGCCGGTCTGGTCGCCGATCAGATCGACGACCGGCTTGGTCATCTGTCGACGGCCCCGGAAGTACTCGAGCCGGCCGAACACGATGGCGTCGGTCCCCGCCCGCAGCTGGCGCTCCCGCCATCGCTGGTTGAAGAAGGTCAAGGTCAGCTGGTCCCGGCCATCGCTGACCGAGCTGGTGACCATCACCCGGTTCCCTCGCAACCGGCGAGAACCGGTGCGAACGACCTTCACGACGATCGCCGCTTCCTCACCTTCGACGAGCTCGGCGATGCTGGCCTGCCGGGTGCGGTCGAGATACCGGCGGGGGTAATGGGTGAGCAGATCGCCGACCGTCTCGATCTCCATGGCGGCCAGGCCGGCGCGCCGTCTGTCGCCCACGCCGGCCAGCCGGGCGACGTCGATGTCGTGGAGATCTCGCAGCGTCATCGGCGCACTCCCACCGCCCACGATCAACCTCCGGTTCGGTTCCTCGTCTCCCGGTTCGGCCGTCGGCCCGAACCACTGTGTCCCAGCCACCGTACCGGCGGCGACCGACCGACGGCGTCGGACGATCTTCCGCCACGATCGGCGGTGCCGCTACCCTGACGCCATGCAGGGAGTGGTGAAGTCCTACGATCCGATCACGCGTGACGGTGTGGTGGTGCGGGACACCGATCTCGCCGAGTTCGATCTCGCTCCCGATGCGCTGTCCGGGTCCGTGTTCCGAATGCTCCGTCCCGGACAGCGTGTGGTGTTCTCCCTGAACAGCGCGTCGCTGGCGACGGGCCTGGGGCTCGGTTCCGAAACGGACATGGGCACGCCCGCCTGGATCAACGAGCTGGACTGAGCGTGGGCACATCTACGGTCTGAAGTCGGCGCCCGGCGCCGCCGATACCAGGGCATGCGTTCTGCTGCGATCGCCGCGCTCTCGGCCGCCCTGGTGGCGCTGACGCTCCAGGTCCTCGGTGAGGGACTCGGAGCGATCGACGAGTGCGACGCCGACCGGCTCAGCAGAAACCACGGGCCGCTGACCACGATCTATCGAGTTGCGGGAGGCTCGTTGGACGGGGTGTGCCACGGTGCGGACGATCCCGCCGTCTACGAGGCGTGGGCCCAGCTGACCGTGTTCACCACACCCGACGAACGAGCACCCCTCGCCGGGTTCGCCGGGTTTCGGGCCGACCCGGGCGCCGATGTCGCCGCCTACGCGCTGGCGCTCGACCGCCGGCAGACCCGGTTCCTGATCGCGGTGAACCTGGACTTCCTCGACGAACATCCCCGCCACGTCCGGCGGGTGATGGGTCACGAGTTCGCGCACGTTCTCACCGGCACCGCCGAGGGCGCCGACCGGAGCACACCTTCGTGCAAGTTCAGCGAGAACCGCTATGGCTGCGTCACGAACTCGAACTACCTCTCCGCGTGGGCCGAACGGTTCTGGGACCCCGCCGAGCTCGATGCCCTCGATCGGACCGGCTACCGGAATCGAGCCGAGGCTGCTCGGCGATGCGCGCAGGATCCCGGATTCCCGACGGCTTACGCGGCCACCAACCCGTCGGAGGACTTCGCCGAGTCCTTCGAGTTCTTCCTGTTCGGAAACCGGGTGGCCGCCTCCGTACGACCCCGTATGCAGTTCCTGGCCACCTTTCCCGAGCTGGTGCGCATGCGGGACCGCATCGTGGCGGCCGGTCTGGCCGACACCCGGCGCTATGTGCACCAGTGCTCCTGAGTCGGCGCCGAGGTGGAGAACGGGCGAGTCGTCGTCCTACCGGCCGAAGCCGGCGAAGCCTTCGAGGGTGCCCGCGCCTCGGAAGACATGGGCGGTGCCGTCGGAACGCACGAGCAGCGCCGGGCCGCTCAGCGGGCCCTCCGGTCCGTCCATCTCCAGGGTGTGGGGCGCCATGTCGATCTGGGTGCCCGGTTCTGTGCGGCACACCAACTCCCAGTCGAGCCCGTCCCGGCCCTCGAACTCGGCGACGACGAGGTCGCCGCCCACCTGAGCCATGTCCCGACCCGACACGCGGAGCCGGTCGATGTAGTAGCGGCAGTGGCGCACGGCGCGACTGTAGCGCTCGACCGGCGCCGCCGGTCAGCCGACGGTCGGGTCGAGGAACACCGCTCGGACGGCCAGCCCCATGATGAAGAGGTTCCCTGCCCCGTAGAGCGCGAATTGCCAGTCCTCGAGTTGCTGGCGGTAGCTATAGATGATGGCGATCGATGCCATGGCGAGAAACCCGTAGAAATAGTGGAGGCCACCGGCCTCGAGACCCTCGAGCTGGAGGAGGACGACGCCCACCGTCACCTGGGCCACGACGAGCGCCCAGCCGATGTAGGTCACCGGGATCAGTGCGGTGGTCCGCAGGGACTCCCTCCACTGCGCCGCCGTCGCCCAGACTCCGGTGCCGGCATGCCAGGCGACCACCAGCCACGCCAGTCCCACGTGGACGGTTCGCATCGCGGCTACAGCCCGGGCAGGAGCTCGACCTCGACGGGACCTCCGACGTCGCCGTCGCCGGGAACAGCGAAGAACTCGTAGCGGAAGATGCGCCGGAAGGCAATCTCGGGCAGTGCCAGGAAGAAGTCCTCCTCGCCGATCTGGCTGGCGTGGGCCCGCATCGCGCTGCGCTTTGCCTCGAGTTGGGGTCCGACGTCGACCATGTAGCGGATCTGGGCGCGAGCGACGCCAAAGTTCTCGTCGACCCCGTCATCGTCGGGATCGCCCTCGGACGGATCGACGTCGAGCTCGGCGAAGGCCGCCAGGGCATCCTCCCGACTGACCGTCGCCTCGTACACGTGGCGGACCCCAGCCAGGTGAGCGGCGCGGAGCCCGACCCGGTGGACCTGGATGTGATCAGGGTGGCCGTACAGGCCGTGATCGTCGTAGACGGTCAACACGTCGGCATGGACCGACCGCAGGAGGGCCGCCAGCCGGTCGGCTGCCTCGTCGAGATCGGCCTGCCAGAAGCAGGCCGGGTTGGCGTTGGTGTCGGTTCCCATCATCCCGGAGTCCTGGTAGCCGAGGAACTCGTTGGCGGCACATCCGAGGATCCTGGCGGCGGCGGCGGTCTCGTCGACCCGCCGCTCCCAGAGCCGCTCGCCGTCGGCCAGCACGCCGGGCTTCGGTTCCCCCAGCTCACCTCTGGTGGCGGTGACGAGCACGACGGTGTGGCCGGCGTCGGCGGCCTTGCGCATGAGCCCACCGGTCGAGAGAGCCTCGTCGTCGGGATGGGCATGGAAACATACGAGGACCGACATCGGTGTGGAGACTACTGGGTATCGACCCCGCCCGATAGCGGCGGTTTCCGGGGACGGTTCCGGCGGACTGATCCGCCGACGGGGTGATTCCACCCAGCGACGGCAAGTGTGACCGATGTTACGTTGCTGACAGGAAGGCGGAGTCACACGGAAGCAGGCGGGCCATGTTGATCATCCCACTCGACGGACCACCCATCGAGCAACACGACGTGCTCGTCTTCACCACGACCGGAAGGTTGCGGGGAACGGTGACATCGGAAACGCCGACGCACGTGCATCTCGTGGTCGACGACGCCGAACGGGTGCTCGACCGCAACGAGATTCGCACGATCGTGGCCATCTGAGGCGAGCGGACCCGCTCCTGCATCCACGGCAGGGCACTAGGGTCCGGTCATGGCCGGCTGGCATCTCGCCCAGTTCAACATCGCCCGCCTCGCTCATGAGCTCGACGATCCCCGGATGGAGGGATTCGTGGCGGCGCTCGAACCCGTGAACCGTCTCGCCGACGGAGCGCCGGGCTTCGTGTGGCGCCACAGCACCGATGAAGGCGACAGCACGGCGGTCCGGATGTTCGACGACCAGCGCATCATCGTGAACTTCTCGGTGTGGGTCTCGATCGAGGCATTGCAGGACTTCACCTATCGCAACGCCGACCACCGGAACCTGTTGCGGGACCGCCGGCGCTGGTTCGTTCCTCTGGCCGGCACACCGATCCTGGTCCTGTGGTGGGTCCCGGCCGGGGCGATTCCCTCGCTTGACGCGGCCCACAGGCGGCTCGAACATCTAGAGACCAACGGACCGACACCGCACGCGTTCACGTTTCGGTGTCGCTTTCCCCCACCAGGAGTCTCGCCATGACCGCCCTCACCGCCGTCACCTTCGCCGCCATGGTCGACCACACGTTGCTGACACCCACGGCCACCGAAGCCGACATCCGCTCGCTCTGCAAGGAGGCCCGGGAGTTCGGCACCGCCTCCGTGTGTGTCAACCCAGCCTGGGTCCCCGTCGCCGCCTCCGAGCTGGCCGGATCGCCGGTCGCCGTGTGTGCAGTGGCCGGGTTTCCCCTCGGCGCCGATCCCGCCGAAGCGGTGGCGGCGACGGTGCGGATTGCCCAGGAGGAGGGCGCGGTCGAGATCGACACCGTCATCCCGATCGGGGTGTTGATCGGCGGCGGAGCCGACCAGGTGGAGCGGCATCTGAGCGTCGTGCGGGCGGCCGCCGACCGAGCGATCCTCAAGGTCATCCTGGAGACGGCGGTGCTTTCCGACAGTCAGATCGTGACGGGCTGCCGCCGGTCGGTGGCCGCCGGCGCCGATTTCGTCAAGACGTCCACCGGGTTTCATGCCGCCGGTGGAGCGACCGAGCACGCTGTCCGGCTGATGCGCGACACCGTTGGGCCCGGCATCGGCGTCAAGGCATCAGGAGGGATCCGCACCCGCGCCGATGT
>JBFGLT010000060.1:0-16975 GCA_041576015.1 Acidimicrobiales bacterium | reverse complement strand
CGACGGGCTGGCCTGGGCCGCAGTGCTGCACGCGCCGGTCCTGGGCGACGAGCTGCTGGCGTCGGCGACCTCGCTGGCGAGACGGGTGGCCCGCTCCGCCCCGGGTGGTGCGGCGCGCGTCCGGGCCGAGGCGGCCCTGGCTCGCCTGGCGGCGGCGGCCGGGCAACTCGATGCCGCGGGGACCATCGCCCCGTCGAGAGGGCTCGGCGCGCCGGCCCGCTACGGCCCTGGAGACGTGGCCGAGCTTCTCGAACAGGCATCGGAGACCGGCGCGTGGGGCGTCCACGACGACTCGAGCGTGGCGGCCGAGGTCGTGCAGTCGATCCGCCACCTGGCCGCCTCCGAGGCGTGGGCCGGGCCAGGCGGTACCGAACCCGAGGTGCGGGTGTTTCCGGTCTGGCCGGCCGCCTGGCGTGGCGGACGAGCCGAGCTCCACGAGCTGGCCACGGCGTTCGGCGCGCTGTCGGTCGCCATACGGTGGCACGGCTACCGACCGGCTCTGCTCTGGCAGTTGGACGCCGGCGCCGGCGGGCCGGTCCGTCTCAGCTGCCCCGCCCTCGATCCGAGCTGGTCGTCGAGCGAACCGAGCGGAGAGACCCTTCTGGCCGGAACAGCAGAGGAGCTCGGTGATCCGCCGGCCGAAGGAGTGTCGTTCTCCTGACGAATGGAGCGATCGGGCCGGCTGCGCCAACATGGGGCATGGCATCTGATCAACATGACGCAGAGCTCCGCGTGTCGGTGCTCGGCGGTGGGTCGTGGGGCACGACGGTGGCCCATCTGACCTCCCACAACACGGCGACCCAGCTCTGGGCGAGGGACCCGGCCACGGTCGAATCGATCAACAACGAGCACCGGAACCTTCGCTATCTGCCCGACTTCGATTTGCACCCGTCGCTCGGCGCATCGGGCGACTTCGACGCGGTGGTGTCGGCAACCGACCTGTTGATCATGGGCGTCCCCACCTCAGCGTTCCGGGAGACCTGTCGCAGAGCCGCAGGTGTCCTGCGTCCCTGGGTGCCGGTCGTGAGCCTGGCCAAGGGATTCGAGCAGGACACCAACAAGCGAATGACCGAGATCATCGCCGAAGAGCTGCCCAGCCGGCCGGTTGGCGTGCTCACCGGACCGAATCTGGCCAAGGAGATCCTGGCTGGGCAACCGGCGGGGGCCGTGCTGGCCATGAGCGAGCACGCAATCGCCACGCGTCTGCAGGGGATCTTCACGACGCCGACGTTCCGGGTCTTCACCCATCACGACGTCGTCGGGTGCGAGATCGGCGGGGCCCTCAAGAACGTGTACGCCATCGCCGCCGGCACCGTCGAAGGGCGCCAGCTCGGCGACAACGCCCGCGCCGCCGTCATCACCCGAGGGCTGGCCGAGCTGATCGAGTTGGGCACCGCGCTGGGCGGGGAGCCGCTGACCCTGGCCGGGCTGGCCGGGATGGGTGATCTGATCGCCACCTGCATCAGCCCGCAGAGTCGCAACAACCATGTCGGCCGCCTTCTCGGGCAGGGAAAGCCGATCGAACAGATCCTGGCCGAGATGGACCAGGTCGCCGAAGGAGTCAAGGCGACCAGGGCGGCCATCGAACTGGCCGGCCAACTGGGGATCACCATGCCGATCGCCGGCCACCTCGCCAAGGTGTGTTTCGAAGGACGGGACCCCGACTGGGCCCAGGACAACCTGCTGCGCGGCCAGCTCGGCCACGAGATGCGCCGCTCCTGATCTCGCCGTCCGGACCCGACCGGGACAAACCGCTAGCGTGACCTGGTGGCCCCCGTCGCCCTGCTGGTACCGCTGAAGGACTTTGGCGACGCCAAGGGCCGGCTTGGCGAAGCGCTCCCCGACAGGGAACGGGAGTCCCTGATGCGCGAACTGGCGGCCGGGGTTCTCGCCGCCGGCGAAGGGCTCCGCCGGTGGGTCGTCTGCGATCGCCCGACGGTCGCCGGGTTCGCACTGCAGCATGGCGCTCAGGTGATCTGGCGGGGGGGCGGCCTCAACGTCGCCGTGCAGGCGGCGATTCAACATCTCGCCACCGAGAGCTACGGCCGGGTGGTGATCGCCCACGGCGACCTGGCCGGGGTGTCTACGTTCGACCGGTTCATCAGCATCGTCGACCACCGGACGGTGACGGTGGCGACCGATCGCTTGGGAGACGGAACCAACGTGATGAGCCTGCCCGTCGACCTCGACTTCGAGGTGGCCTACGGGCCCGGCTCCCTGTCTCGCCACCGCGCCGAAGCGGCCCGGCTCGACGTCTGTTTCGATCTCGTGGAAGGTGATGACTTCGCTCTCGATGTGGACACGATCGAGGATCTGAACCTCTACCGTTCCAGGAGTCGTGCTGTTCGATTGACGTGAGGACATCGTGAGCGCAGCCCAGAACCCTCTCACCCTCGAGCCCTTCACCATGATGGTACGGAGCCGTGATCTGGACATACCGGCTCGAGCGCTGGCCATCGGCGCCCATCCCGACGACACCGACTTCGGGTGCGGCGCCACCTTGGCCAAGTGGGCGGCGGGGGGATGCGAGGTCAGCGTCCTCGTCTGCACGGACGGATCCAAGGGTTCGTGGGACCGCCGGGCAAACCGTTCCAAACTCATCCGGACCCGCCAGGAGGAGCAGATCGCTGCGTCCAGGGCCCTCGGTGCGACCGGCGAAGTCGTCTTCCTCGGCTATGTCGACGGTGAACTGGCGTCGGACCTCGAGGCCAGAGCGGCCGTCGCCTATTGGATCCGCAAGCTCCGCCCCGACGTCGTGTTGGGCCACGATCCGTGGAAGCGGTACCGCCTCCACCCCGACCATCGGCACGCCGGTCTCCTCGCCTGCGAGGCCATCGTCGCCGCTCGCGATCCCCACTTCTTCCCCGATCACGATTCGCCTCATCACCGGCCCCGGCAGCTGCTTCTCTGGGAGGCGGACGAGCCCGATCACGCCGAGGACGTGCACGAGCACGTCAGCGTCAAGATGCTGGCGCTGAGGCAGCACGAGAGCCAGTTCGAATCGACGATGCTGAAAGGCGAGGGCACGATGTCGGACTTCGATCGACGTATCGAAGCCAAGCTACGAGAGGCAGGAGCCGCCGCCGGGGTCAACCATGCCGAGGTCTTCAAGCTCATCGACGACATCTGAGGCCGACATCGCAGCCCCGGCCGCGAGACCTCCCGCTGCAGTGGTGGCCGGTGTCGACGGTTGCCCGGGTGGGTGGGCGGTTGCCACGGCTCGCGCCGGGACGTCGTCGTTGCACGGGGTACGACTCGACTACCACGGCTCGCTGGGCCCCGTCGCCCTCGAACTCGACAGCGGGCACCTGGCGATGGTCGCCGTCGACATCCCGATCGGCCTGCCGTCCGGGCGTCGCGCGTGCGACCTCGAGGCCCGCCGGCTCCTGGGTCCTCGCCGGTCCTCGGTGTTCCCGGCACCGGCCCGGCCCGTCCTCGGTGCTGTCGACTATGACGACGCTCGACGGCGGTCGCTGGCGTCGACCGGACGGTCGCTCCCGATCCAGGCCTTTCATCTCCTGGCCCGGATCGCCGAGGTCGATCAACTCCTCGACCCTCCGGGCCGACGAAACCGGATCGTCGAGGCCCATCCCGAGCTGGCTTTCCTCCGCCTCAACGGCGCTCCGGTGGCCCATCCGAAGAGCACCCAGGCGGGCCGTACCGTCCGCCGGCGCCTGCTCGAGCACCGTCTCGGCACGCCGGCGGTGGGGTGCGTGCTCGCCAGCCGGACCGTTCCCGTCGAGGACGCGCTGGACGCGCTGGTGCTCCTCTCGACTGCGCATCATCTGCTCCGCGGATCGGCCGAGATGCTCGGCGGCGGGCAGGATGACGCCGGGCGCCCAGTGCGCATCGCCTACTAGCTAGGAGAGGTCCTCGAACGGCTCGCCCCGTACGGGGAGTCCGGCGGCACGGTACGCGGCGTCGATCAGGTCCATGTTGGCGATCGCATCGGCTCCACCTGTCGGGACGGTGTTCCCGTGAACGACCGCCTGCTCGAACGCCTCGAGTTGATAGTGATAGGTGGTCCGTCCCTCCACTTCTTCGTCGATGCCGGCGGACTCGACGCGCACACGGTTGCCCGTGTGAGGGGACAGCGGATTCCAGACCTCGAGGGTGCCATCGGCGCCGACCACGGTGAGCGACGCGTGGAACTCGGTCCCTTCGGTCATCCTGGTGCGGAGCTCACCGGGGACGCCGTTGGGGTAGGCGATCGTGATCACGGTGTCGACGTCGACGCCGGGCCGTCCCTGGCGCATGGTCGCCGAGACGACGTTGGGTTCGTCGCCGGGCATGACGAATCGGGCCCACTGCACCGGATAGCAGCCCAGATCCATGAGTGCGCCACCGCCCAGCTCGAAGCTCTGACGAACGTCGTCGGCCGGATCTACATAGACGTCGAAGGCGGCGTCGACGGATTGGATCTCCCCGAGGACACCGCTCTCGAGAATCTGGGCGATTCGCGCCGCCAGCGGGTGATAGCGCCAGTGAAACGCCTCGACGCACAGCAACCCGGTCCGCTCGGCGGTCCCGGCCAGCTGACGGGCGAGTCGGGCGTTGGCGGCGAAAGGCTTCTCGCTCAGGACGTGTTTCCCGGCGTTCAGGGACCTGCCGCTCCATTCGTGGTGCAGGCTGATCGGCAGGGGGTTGTAGATGGCGTGCACCTCCGGATCGGCGAGCACCTCCTCGTAGGTGTCGTAGACCCGGGCGATCCCGAACTGCTCTGCGTGGGCTTCGGCCCGGTCTCGGTTCCGGGCGGCGATGGCCGCCAGCTCCACGCCCGGGGTGTCGGCCACGGGGTCGTAGAGGGCCTTTTGCGAGATGTTGGCTGCTCCCAGCACACCGAAACGAAGCGTCATGACGCCATGTTCGCACGCAGGTACGCTCTTGCTGTGCTCATCCAGCTGGGTCCGGTCCAGGCATCCGATGTCGATGGCTGGCTTCGGTTCACCCGCCGGGTCATCAGCGATCTCCGCACCCAGCCGGGCGGGCTTCCGACCGACGTCGCCCGGATGCGCGTCGCCGAGTGGAGCAGCTTGATCGACGAATGGGACGTTGCGCTCGCCGACACCGAGCCGGGCGAGGACTTCGTCTGGCGGGGGGCGATCGATCCCGACCGGGCCGAATTCCTGCTCTTCGCTCTGCAGCGTTCGCTCTCGTCGGAGGCGGTCGCCGAGTCGGCGGGACCCGAGGACATGCAGAATCACGGGTGGTTCACCCTTCACGTGATGCAGCGGTTCATCGTCGGACTCGAAAACGAGGGCAGGGCCCACGCCGAGTACGTCGAGCAGTTGCGGGCCAAGATGAACCGGTTCGCCGCCCGCCTTCAGTCCTGAGCGGGGGCGAGACCAGCGGCTTCACCGGTCGAGGGCCGACCCGATGAGTCCGACGAGGGGTGCCTGGCCCTTGTGGAGGTACCGCTCGGCCCCGGCAAGCGGGACCCACGCCGCCGCGTCGATTTCGGGGATCGTGATACGGCGACCCGAGCGCGGTGGCCATTCGACCTCGGTGGTGTTCGATCGGAGCTTGGCCGGATCGAATTCGCCACGGACGAGGAAGGCGTGGATGTGTTTGCCTGATGCCTTGACGACCGGCAGGAGCGTCAGCTCGGCGGATGGCGGCAGCTCCGTTCCCGTCTCCTCGGCGAACTCGCGGCGGGCGCACTCCGCTGGGTCCTCGAAGGCCGGGTCGAATTCGCCCTTGGGAATGCTCCACGCGTGCTCGTCCCGGCCGGTCCAGAAGGGCCCACCGGGGTGCACGAGTAGCACTTCGACGTCACCTCCGCCCCCGCAACGCCAGAGGGCGATCCCGGCCGAATGGGTGACCATTCCCCAAACCGTAGAGGCCGCGGGATGCGGACAGGACGTGGGACCTGGCACCAGCGAGGCAAACGTAGACCTGACCCCAAATCAGCGGAGGGGCTGACCGGGGAGCCGATCGCGGCGCAGGGTGCCGTTCTCGAGGACCGCAGTTCCGCCGACATAGACGTGGCTGATCCCGGCCGACTCGGTGGCGGGGGCGGCCACCGTCGCCCGATCGGCGATCGTGGCGGGGTCGAACACGGTCATGTCGGCGTCGGCGCCGATCTGGAGGCGCCCCTTCCGCCTGATCGCCGGCAGCATCCCCTCGGTCCGCCGAGCGGGCAGGATCGTCATCTTGGCCAGCGCCTCCATGAGACCGAGCACTTGACGCTCCCGCACGTAGACCCCGAGGGTCCGGGCAAAGGTGCCGGCCGCTCGTGGGTGGTTGTTGCCGTCAGGCTCGGCGATGGCGTCGGATCCGACGATCGTCCAGGGGGTCCGCATGGCCAGGTCGACCTCCTCGGCGGGAATCGAACCGAGGGCGGCGACCAGCTTGTTCTCGGCCCGGGCCTGCTCGTACGTCGTCGAGTCGAGCCGGACGTCGGTGCCTCCGACCTGCAGGTCGCCGACGTCGATGCGGTACCGGGCGCGCCAGTCGCCGGCGAACCGGAAGCTCTGCAGCCTGGTTGCCCAGAAGTCGTACGGGTACAGGCAGGCGGTGACGTCGAGTCCCTCCGCTCGGGCCGCTTCCAGGGTGCCCAGCGACTCGTTCATCGTGAAGGTCCCGCCGGTGCTCGTGATGTGGCTGATGTGCACGGGCAAGCCGGTCGTCCGGGCGATGTCGAGCACCTCGGCGATCGCTTCGGCGTTCGTGCCCGGCGGATCGGGATCGCTGTACCGGGCGTGGAAGAACAACACGGCGTCGGGACCGGCTGCTTCGGCCAGCCGCATGATCTCGTCCCGGCTGGTACCGGGTGAGTACTCGGGCGAAAGCGCCACGCCGGCAAACCCGGCTGCGACCTGCTCGCCGCACAGCCGGGCGAAGTCGTCGATCTGCGGGCGGCTCAGTTCCCGGTCCGGGGAGGCACCGATGGTATGGCCGCGGTGGAAGTGCTGGTGGAAGGCGCCGCCGAAGTGCACGGGCGCCGCGCCGGTGAACCTGTCGAAGAAGGGCGCGGCGTAGTTGTTGATGCCGTGCATCCCCAGATTCGTCGTCACGCCGTCAGCCACCTTGTACCAGACGCCGAAACTGTTCGGCCGGTACGACAGGATGTCGATGAATCCGGGGGCGACCACCTGCCCCGAGGCGTCGACGACGGTACCGGCCTCGATCGGCTCGGACCCGATGTAGGCGATGGCGCCGCCGATCACGCCAACGTTCAGGACTCGATCGAGCCCCGAATCGGGATCCATCACCCGTCCCCCGATGAGCGCCGCATCGAATCTCGCCGACGCGTCGGCCTGCAGGGAGGCGTCGAGGACGACCGGGTCGGCGGGGGCCGGTGGCGGGGCGGTCTGGGTGATCCCGGCGACTTCGGCGGTCGCGCCGCTGTCGGCCAGTCCCGACGGCGGCGGCGACGTCGGGCTTCCGGCATCGACCACGGCTCGCCCTGTGCTCTCAGGAAGGGCATTGATCGCCCCCAACGTGGCCACGCTGGCCGCGCCGTAGCCGAGGCTGATGAGAAGGCGCCGGCGGTTCTGGTCCACTCAGACCAACACTAGATCGGTGCGGGCTCGTCCGGGCTCATGCCGTCGCTGCCGCCGCGCCAGCACATCGGACGCGACCGGCGCGGCCGCAGCGCGAGCAGTCTGGACGATTGCCGAGCGAAGCGAGTCCGGTCGGAGCCCTCGGGCGGAGACCGCATCAAGATAGTGTTTGCGTTGTGACGACCGAGCTCCCGGCGATCTATCCCCTCGGCATCGTGGGTTCCGGCCAGATCGCTCGGATGCTTCACTCGGCGGCCGTGAAGCTCGGGATCACGCCGCGGCTGATGGCCGAGGACTCCGGCGATTCGGCCGCCTTGGCCGCTCCCGGTGCCAGTTTCGGACATCCCGATGCGCTCTCGCTGTTCGCCGACGAGTGTGAGGTCATCACCTTCGAGCACGAACGGATCGATCTCGGCCTGGTGGAGCATCTGGAGAGCGCCGGCCACGTGATCCGACCGGGCGCCAAGACGCTGCGGGCCGCGATGGACAAGACCCACCAGCGCCGGATTCTGATGAATCGGGGCTTCAACGTGGCCCCGTTCGCCGAGCTGCGCGGACCCGACGACGCTCTCGATTTCGCATCGTTGTTCGGTTGGCCGACGGTGATCAAGTCGGTCCGCTCGGGCGGCCAGGCCGATAAGGGGGTGTGGGTGGTCGACAACATCAACGATGCCCTCCGTGTCATGGCCGAACAAGCCGATCGGCAACTGATGATCGAGGGCTTCCAACCGATCGTGAAGGAGCTGGTGGTGATCGTCGCCCGCCGTCCGGGGGGCAACGCTCGCTGCTATCCCGTCGCCGAGACCGTGAACGCCGACGGTGCATGCCGCGAGATCCGGGCGCCGGCGGCCATCGGGAGTCGCGTGGCCACCGAGGCGATGGAGACCGCCCGCCTGATCGCCACCGATCTCGACGCGATCGGGGTGATCGCGGTGGAGTTCTTCCTGACGACGGCAGGGCTGATGGTCAACGAGATCGCCGCCCGACCCCACAACGCCGGTCACCACACCATCGAAAATGCCCCGACCAGCCAGTTCGAGAACCACGTGCGGGCCATCCTCGACCTCCCGCTCGGCCCGACCCATGCGTTGAACAACGCCAGCGTCACCGTCAACGTCATCGGTGGACTCGAGGCAGTCGACCCGGCCGACCATCTGGCCGAGGCGCTGGCCGTCGAAGGCGTCCAGATCCATCTCTATGGCAAGCGGCCCCGGCCGGGGCGAAAGCTGGGGCACGTGACCGCCCTGGCCGACGACATGGAACAGGCCCGTGAACTGGCCCGCCGGGCCGAGGCCGCGCTTCTGAACCGGCGACCGTGATGGGTGGTTCGGTCCTCAACGTCGTCGATCATCCGCTGGTCGCCCACAAGATCGCCACACTCCGGGACGCTGCCACCGAGCCCGAGCAGTTTCGCCGGACATGTGCCGAGATCACGTTGTTGACCGCCTACGAGGGGCTCCGCGATCTCCCAACCGAGGAGGTGGCCGTGGAGACGCCGGTCGCCACCGCCCTCGGACAGCGGCTGATGACTCCGGCACCGGCGGTCATCGGAGTCCTGCGCGCCGGGCTCGTGATGGTCGAGGCGATCCTGACGCTGCTCCCGCACGCACGTGTCGGACACCTGGGAATGCAGCGGGATGAGAAGACCCACGAGCCCGACTGGTACTACAGCAAGCTGCCCGGCCGCCTGGGTGAGCGCGAGGTCATCGTCGTCGATCCGATGCTGGCAACGGGGGGTTCGGCGACCGCAGCCCTCGAGTTCCTCAAGGTCCACGGGGCGAGGAACCTCCGACTGCTGTGCATCATCGGCTGCCCGGAAGGAGTGTCGACGGTTCACGGGGCGCACCACGAGGTGCCGATCACGCTGGCGGCACTCGATCCCGGCCTGACCGCCGACGCCTACATCACCCCGGGATTGGGTGACGCCGGCGACCGGATCTACGGGACCGACCCATGACCGAGCTGGTCGGGACAGAGATCCCCTGGGATCACCTGCGGTCCGAGGCCCGCCGCATGGCCGACCGCGCCTATGCGCCGTATTCGGACTTCTCGGTGGGGGCCGCCGCATTCACCACGTCCGGCCGGACGGTACGGGGATGCAATGTCGAAAACGCCAGCTACGGGGTGACGCTGTGTGCCGAGTGCGGCCTCATCTCGGATCTGGTGGCCGAGGGGGCCGGCCGGCTGCTCGCCATCGTGGTGGTGTCGGGATCGGGCGAACATTGCACGCCCTGTGGTCGCTGCCGGCAACTGCTGCTGGAACACTCGACGGAGAGCGCCTTGATCGACAGCCCCGATGGCCCGCACGAAGTCGCCGACCTGCTTCCGGGCCACTTTGACGCCGAGAGATTGGAGAGCGGCTGATGCCGGATTGGGACGCCACCACAGTCATCATCGCCAAGCGGGATGGCCGGGAGCTTCCCGCCGACGCCATCGCCTGGTTCATCGATCACTACACCAGGGGTGAGCTGGCCGACGAACAAGCGGCGGCGTTGTGCATGGCCGTCTTCTTCAACGGGCTCTCCCCCGCCGAACTCCATGCGTGGACCGAGGCCATGATCGACTCGGGGGACCGGATCGATCTGTCGGCTGTCACCCGGGTCACCGTCGACAAGCATTCGACCGGGGGTGTGGGCGACAAGGTCTCCCTGGTGCTGGTGCCGCTCATGGTGGCCTGCGGCGGAGCGGTACCCCAGCTCGGTGGCCGCGGCCTCGGCCACACCGGTGGCACGATCGACAAACTCCAGTCCCACCCGGGATTCGATCCGGCGATGACGCCGGATCGGATGATCGAGCTGTTGAATTCGGTCGGCTGCGTCATCGCCGCCGCCAGCGGCCGTATCGCCCCCGCCGACGCCAAGCTGTATCACCTGCGCGACGTCACCGGCACCGTCGCCAGTATTCCCCTGATCGCCTCGTCGGTCATGAGCAAGAAGATCGCCGGCGGCGTGAGGAACCTTGTGCTGGACGTGAAGGTCGGCACGGGGGCGTTCATGACCACGCCGGAGGAGGCGACCGAGCTGGCCGCAACGATGGTGCAGATCGGCACCGACGCCGGAGTGGCGACGAGCGCTCTGTTGAGCAGTATGGACCATCCTCTCGGCCACATGGTCGGCAACACCCTCGAGGTCGACGAGTCGATCGACGTGCTCCGAGGGGGTGGACCGGCAGATGTGGTCGAGCTCACGCTGGCCCTCGCCGACGAGCTTGTCCGTCTCGCCGGTCTCGACGCCGACCCGGCGGCGGTGCTGGCATCCGGCGCCGCGTTCCCGATCTACCAAGAGATGGTGCGGGCCCAGGGCGGAGATCCCGACGCCCCCCTCCCCCGCTGCGCCCACACCGTCGAGTTCCTGGCGCCGCGCTCGGGCTTCGTCACCGCGATGAACGCCCACTCCGTCGGGGTCGCTTCGATGCGGCTGGGAGCGGGCCGCGCTCGTAAGGAAGATCCAATCGACTACGGCGCCGGCATCGAATGCGTGTCGAAACCGGGCGACGAGGTGTCCGAAGGTGAACCGGTGTTCCGGCTTCATGCGTCCGACCCCAGCCGCTTCGCAGGGGCAACCGACCTGCTGACCGGCGCGCTCGAGATCGGTGAGGAGCCACCGGAGCTCCCCCCGTTGGTGCGCTTGCACAACATCACCGGATGAGCCGCTCGGCCGGCGTCCACCCTCAGAGCAGCTCGAGCAGATCGCGTACACCGCCGAAGACGGGCACGTTGAGTGCCTCGTCGGCGTGTTCCAAGGCCCAGGTGAGATCGTGGGGCACGTGGATCGCCTGTCCGCCGACAGCCAGTACGGGCTCGATGTCGGATTTGGTCGAGTTACCCACCATCAGGAAACGGTCGGCCGACACCCCGAGCCCTTCGATGATCCGACCGTAGGTGGGAGGGTCTTTTTCGGTGACGATGTGGACCGCCTCGAAGCGATCGGCGATGCCCGAGGCCGCCACCTTCGATTCCTGGTGAAACAGGTCTCCCTTGGTGACGATGATCAGGCGATAACGGCCGGCCAGCGCGTCGAGCGTCTCGACCACCCCATCGAGCAGTTCGACCGGATGGGACATCATCTGCCTGGCCCACTCGATGATCTCGGCGATCGCCCCGCTCGGGATCGAGCCAGCCGAGGCCTCGACCGCCGTCTCGATCATCGACAGAGCGAACCCCTTGACCCCGTAGCCGAAGGCGGCGAGGTTCTCACGCTCGCGGGTGAGCAGTCGCTCGGCCGTCTCATCGGGGTCGCACCAGGGGGCCAGCAGCGCCGTGAACCGTTCCTGGGTGAGCACGAAGTACGTTTCGGAGTGCCAAAGGGTGTCGTCCCCATCGAAGGCCACGACCTCGACGTCCATGGGGCGAGCGTAGCGAGCGTGTGTCCGGTAACGAGCCCACGGCGGTCCGTCGCAGCCGTCGACTCGACGTTTACCGTCCACCGTCGTCGCTAATGTCGATGCCGTGAACCATCCGCCGCTCCCCAGCCTGGCCGACGCCGAGCGAATGATGCGGGCCGGATGGGTCGCCCGGGGCGTGAGCTACGCAGGTGCCGGACTGATCGCTGCGTCGCTCACGCTCGGATTCCTCGAGCGCAGCGATGAGCCCACGCAGCAGGGGGCCTTGGGATTGGTCGGATCGTTGCCGCTCGGCCAAGTGCTGCTCCTCGTCCTGGGTGCCGGGCTGTTCCTGTTCGCCGCCTGGGAGTTGAGCAGTGCGGTGCTCGGCGAGCGAAGCTCGCTCCTCGACTGGCTCGATCACGCCGGCAAGCTCATCGGCGTGTGCTTCTACGGCATTCTCGCCTGGAGCTCGGTGGAGAGCGCCCTCGGAACCACCTCGGACTCGGGATCGGTCGTCAATCGTCTCACGAGTACAGCGATGAGCTATCCGCTGGGGCGGGTGGCGGTCGGCGCCGCCGGTCTGGTGGTCATCGCCGTCGCCGCCCGACGCGGCCGGCGGGTGGTGACCGGGGACTTCGACGAGTCACTCGACTCCGGGCAACTCGACCGCGCTCACGAGGAGGTCACCCTCGGTCTTGGTCGGATCGGCGAGGTCGGTCGCGCCGTGGCGCTCACGCTTGTCGGGGGTTTCCTCCTGGTGGCCGCCTGGCAGGATGAGGCGGCGGAGGCACGCGGCCTCGACCGGTCGCTGTACGAGGTGAGCGGGGACTCGGTCGGGCGGTGGGTGGTGTTGACGATCGGTCTGGGGTTCATCGCCTACGGCCTCTTTTGCGTGGTTTCGGCGCCGGGCCGCCGGCTGAGGTGACCTTCTCCTGATCGGTGCCGCCCTGGCACGTCGCCACTGGGGCAAGGCGGGCACAGCTAGCGTGAGGACATGGTGATCCCCTCCCGTGATCAGATCCGCCGTGCTCCGAAGGTCCTGCTCCACGACCATCTCGACGGGGGCATGCGGCCGACCACGGTGATCGAGCTGGCCCGGGAGCAAGGCTACGACGCTCTGCCGACCACCGATCCCGAGGACCTCGCCAACTGGTTCACGCGTGGAGCCGATCGTCGTAACCTCGTCCTCTATCTGGAGACGTTCGCCCACACGGTTGGCGTCACCCAGACAAGAGACGGGCTGAGCCGCGCCGCCGCCGAAGCGGCCGAAGATCTCGCCGCCGACGGAGTCGTCTACGCCGAGGTCCGCTTCGCCCCGGAACTCCACACGACCGCCGGACTCACGCTCGACGAGGTCGTGGAGGCGGTGCTCGACGGTTTCGAGATCGGGATGGCCACAGCCGCCGCAGCGGGGACAGCGATCAAGGTGGGCACGCTCTGCACGGCCATGCGCACCGCCGCCCGGAGCCATGAGATCGCCGAGCTGGCCATACGGCACCGCGACGCCGGTGTGGTCGGGTTCGACATCGCCGGGGCCGAGGCCGGTCATCCCCCGACCCGGCACCTCGACGCCTTCCAGCTCGTGATGCGGGAGAATTTTCACATCACGATTCACGCCGGCGAGGCGTTTGGTCTACCGAGCATCCACGAGGCCCTCCAGTACTGCGGGGCCGAACGCCTCGGCCATGGAGTGCGCATCGTCGACGACATCACCGTCGACCCCGACGGCACCCCGGCCCTCGGCCGGCTGGCCACCTATGTGCTGGACCGCCGGATCCCCCTCGAGATGTGCCCCACCTCGAACGTGAACACCGGTGCCGCCGACAGTTACGAAACCCACCCGATCCGGTTGCTACGCGATCTGCGGTTCCGGGTGACGGTGAACACGGACAATCGGCTCATGAGCGACGTCACCATGACCGATGAGTTCTCCAAGTGCTGTCAAACGTTTGACTGGGACCTGACCGACATGCAATGGCTCACTATCAATGCAATGAAGAGCGCCTTCTGGCCCTTCCGCGATCGCCTCGACATCATCAACAGGATCATCAAGCCGGGATATTCAGCACTGCTGGAGGAGTAGGTGAGCGACGACGCAGCGGTCGCCATCCGGGGTCTCCACAAGCGCTTCGGGACCAAGGTCGCCGTCGACGACCTCAACCTGTGGGTGCCTCGGGGAACGTTCTTCGGGCTGGTCGGTCCGAACGGTGCCGGCAAGTCGACGACACTGAAGATTTCGACAGGTCTCCTGCGCCCGGACGCCGGCGATGTGTGGGTCGGGGGTAGGAATGTGTGGGAGGATCCCCGGGCGGTCAAGCAGGACATCGGGGTAGTTCCCGAGGACCTTCGCCTGTTCGAACGGCTGACCGGTCGGGAACTGCTCGAATACGTCGGCCTGCTTCGGGGTTTGGGCCGGACCGTCAGCCGCCGGCGGGCCGGGGAGTTGCTCGAGGTGCTCGACCTCGAGGAAGCGGCCGGCCGCCTGGTGCTCGACTTCTCGACCGGAATGCGCAAGAAGATCGCTCTCGGAGCGGCCATTCTCCACGGACCCTCGGTGCTCTTTCTCGACGAGCCCTTCGAGAGCGTTGACCCACTGTCGGTCCGGACCCTCCGGGCCATCCTCGCCCAACTGGTCGAGAACGGAGCAACCGTCGTCTTCTCCAGCCACGTGATGGAGGTCGTGGAGCGCCTCTGCGACCGGGTCGCGGTCGTGCATGCCGGTCGCGTCGTCGCTGGAGGCCTGACCGCCGAACTCTGTGCCGGACGCCGGCTCGAGGACGTCTTCGCCGATGCCGTCGGTCACGGGGCCCGGGATCATCGCCTGCTGGATTGGCTCGGATGATCCGTGTCTTCGCCACCCTCAAGCTCCGCCTGCTGCGGAACCTGCTTCGGACCGACGGCGGCGTCGCCTTCGTCCTGTTCACCCTGATCGCCCTCAGCACGAGCGGACTGGTGTGCCTGGTCCTCCTGCGGGGAGGTCGACCCATCGAGGGGTTGCTCCCGCTCTTGTCGGCCGGCGTGCTGTTCTCCTGGACCTTCGGACCGCTGTTGTTCGGTTCGAGCGACGAGACGATCGACACGACCCGGCTGGCGCTGTTCCCGGTGCCGGCCCGGGAGCTGGCGCCGGGAATGACGATCGCCAACCTGATCGGCCCGGGGCCCCTGGCCGTCCTGCTTCCGTTCCTCGCCGCGTCACTGCGCGCCGAGGGGCCGCTGCGGGTCGTGCTCGCTGCGATGCTGTCCGTGTCGCTGGTCGTGCTCAGTTCGGTCCTTTCCCGCTGGGTGCAGACGTCGCTGGGGAGCGCCCTCCGGAAGCGAAACCGTCGGGACATCATGATCGTGTTCACCGGGTTGTTCGCCGGTGTCCTCGGGATCGGTTCCCAGGTCCTGATCTTCGTCGGCTTCTCCAGCGACCGGATCCGCGAGTTCGGGTCGGTGGCCCGGTGGGCGCCGGGAGGCTGGCACGGCTGGGCGATCCAGGAGCTTCAACCCGGAGGGTCGGGGGGCATTGCGCTCGCCCTCGCGGTGCTGGCCCTCAGCGCCGCAGTCGTGGTCCTGGTCACCGCCCGCTGGATTCGATCACTCGATCGCGCCCTCGCCGAGGTGGCCGACAGCGCCGTCGAGGAGATCGGCACCCGCCATTTCATGGACAGCGCCGGGGTGGTGGGCGCACTGCTCGCGCGGCTCGGTCCGCTCGGTCCCGTCCTGGCCAAGGAGGTCCGGTACCTCCGCCGTCATCCTCGCTATCGCGTCCAGGTGATCTCCCAGTTCATCGTGCTGATCCTCGGCGGGGCGCCTTTTCTGGCCGCCATTGTCGAACGCGACCCGACATCGGTGCTCGTCGCCTGCGTCCCGGCCCTGACCGCCGGGATCACCTCCTCGAACCTTCTCGGCGCCGACGGTCGAGCGCTCTGGGGTGAGGTCGTGGCCGTCGAATCGCTCTCGGTCGTGCTGCGGGGCCGCTCGCTGGCCTTCTTCTTCCTCGGCGTCGCCGCCTCGATCGGCGTCATCATCGCCACCGCCGCCTGGACCGGTGGCTGGCAGTACGCGCCGGTCGCCCTGGCGGCCTCGATCGGCATGGGATTCGCCGGCGCCGGGACCGGGGCGTACACGTCGACGCTCGCGCCTGCTCTCCTGCCCGACGAGTCGAACCCGAACCCGTTCGCCAGCGGCGATCTCGGCCAGGGATGCGTCAGCGGAATCGTCACCTTCCTCGGGGCGCTGGTCGGGTTGTCGACGGCGGCGCCGATCCTCGGGGGGCTGGCGCTGGCGCGCACCGACTGGTGGGCCCATCCCCTGGTGATCGTGGGTGCGCCCGCCTACGGGGCGGCGGTCTATCTCCTGGCCACCGGGGCCGCCGCCCGTCGAGCCGATCCGCGTCTGCCGGATCTGCTGGCTGCACTGTCGTAGCCGGCCTCCAGCTCGGGATGGGGACTCAACGGTTCGCCTCCCGCCGGCTGAGCGGCTCGTGGAGGGGCCGGAGGTGCGCACGCTCGACCCACACCGGTCCGATCGGGGACTCGATCTTGACCCGCTGACCCTCGCCGAGCCCCATGAACCGGTACCTCGACCACAGCATCGCTGCGTCGGGGCGGAGGTGGGCGACCGGAAAGGTGGAGTTCCGCGTGGCGAAGACCGGGAGCGTGTCGTCGGCGTCGAGTCCAGCGACTGCGCTCACGGCCCGCTTTCTCTCCCAGAGGACGAGCGGGACGCCGAGGACGAAGATCCAGGCGCCGGCCAGTCCGATCGTGGTCGACGGAATCTGGAAGGCGGACGGGGCGCGGAGCAGACCGGGTATCCCGGATGCCAGGGAAAGGGTCGGACCCTCTCCGGCTCCTCCACCGCCCGGTGGTTCGAGGTCAGGCACCAGGATGTTCACGAGATCCTCGTCGACGGGAAGTGAAGGTGTGGGGGGATCGGGAGGCGGAACGGTGGTCGGTGCCGTGTCGGGCTCGGTGGTCGAGGTCGACGACCCCTCGGTCGTGGTGGTCGAGGCCGGGCCCGTGGTCGTCGTGGTCGGCGGCAGGGCCGTGGTCGTCGTGGTCGGCGGCAGGGTCGTCGGCGTCGTGGTGGTCGGCGGTGGCAGCACGACCGTGATCGTGAAGGTCACGTCGGCCGACATCGAGGGCGATCCCGTGTCGCTCACT
>JBFGLT010000059.1:0-17183 GCA_041576015.1 Acidimicrobiales bacterium | reverse complement strand
TCGACGACGTGCCGATCACCGGCGACCGGATCGGGACCGTCGACGAGCAGGAGCCGGGAGCCGGGATCGACCCGGTCGGCGGAGAACACACCGCGATCGGTGACCAGCTGACCGGCGAATCCCGGCACGACGAGCGGCACCGAGCGGGGGGCGGACTCGACGTCGACCTCGTCGCTGAAGTAGTGGCCCACCGCGTCAGCGTAGAAGTAGGGTTCGGGCCGTGACCATCGAATCGATCGGGTTCATCGGCCTCGGGAACCTCGGCTCCCAGCTGTCCGGGAGCCTGCAGGCCCACGGTCACGACTTGATCGTGCGAGATCTCGACCGGGAGCGAGCCCGACCGCTGCTCGACGCCGGCGCTCTGTGGGCCGACTCGCCCGAGGATCTCGCCCGGCGAAGCGACCTGGTGATCACGTGTCTTCCCAGCCCAGCGATCTGCGCGGAGGTGATGGAGGGAGACGGTGGCGTCATCAGCGGCCTCGGTCCCGGTACGGTGTGGATCGAGATGTCGACCACGGACGCCGCCGAGGTCCGGAGGCTGGCCGGGCTCGTCGAGGCGGGCGGTGCCGATGCGCTCGACTGTCCCGTGTCGGGCGGTTGCCACCGAGCGGCGTCGGGCAACATCTCCATTCTCGTCGGGGGTCACCGACCGGTGTTCGAGCGCGTGCTGCCCGTCCTCGGAACGATGGGACGCCGGATTCTCCACACCGGGGCCGTCGGTACCGCGTCGGAGCTCAAGGTGATGACCAACTACTTGGCCACCGCCAACCTCGTGTCGGTGGCCGAAGCGCTCGTGACCGCCCGGGCCCTCGGTCTGGATCTGAACGTCACCTACGAGGCGATTGCGATCTCCTCGGGCACGTCGTTCGTGCACGAAACCGAGGGCCAGCTGATCCTGAACGGGTCCCGCGACATCGGATTCACCATGGATCTGGTCGCAAAGGACATCGGGCTGTTCCAGTCGCTGGCCGACGACCACGGCGTCCCACTGGAGATCTCCCCCCTGCTGAACCGGATCTTCGCCGACGGCATCGCCCGCTACGGACCGCAGGAGTTGTCGCCCAACATCATTCGGCGGTTGGAGGATGCGACCGGACTGAACGTTCTGGCAGCGGGCTTCCCGCCGGGGATGATCGATCACGAGCCGCCGGGGCCGGGCGTCGAGGTGACACCGACGGGATGGAACGCAGATGCCGGATAGTCGCGCCTTCTACATCAACGGTGAGTGGGTGCCGCCCGTTCGCGAACGAAATTTCGACGTCGTCGATCCAGCGACCGAGCAAACGGTCGCCACGATCTCGCTCGGCGACGGCGACGACGTCGACCGAGCGGTCGCAGCAGCGCAGGCGGCCTTTCCGGTCTGGAGCGACACCCCGGTCGGCGAGCGCATCCTCTTGCTGGAGTGGTTGCGGGACATCTACCTCGACCACACCGAGGCGGTGGCCCAGGCCATGACCTTGGAGATGGGTACACCGATCACGTTCAGCAGGGATGTTCAAGCACCGTGCGGTGACGGTCACATCCAGGCGGTCATCGATGCGGTGCGGTCCCACCGGTTCGAGCGACCCAGCGACCGCGGCGGGAGCATGCTCCGGGACGAACCGGTCGGGGTGTGCGGCTTGATCACCCCGTGGAACTGGCCGGTCAATCAGGTGATCGTCAAGGTCGTCCCGGCCCTGGCCGCCGGCTGCACCGTCGTGCTCAAACCGAGCGAGCAGGCTCCGCTGTCGGCGCTCCTCATCGCCGAGATGATTCACGAGGCCGGCTTCCCGTCGGGGACGTTCAACCTCGTCAACGGGGACGGTCCCGGCACAGGTGCGCCTCTGGCGGCCCACCCCGGCGTCGAGATGGTCTCGTTCACCGGATCCACGGCCGCAGGGATCGCCGTGAGCGCTGCTGCAGCGCCGACGATCAAGCGAGTGGCTCTGGAACTCGGCGGGAAGTCGCCCAACCTGCTGTTCGCCGACTGCGACCTCGACACGGCAGTGCCCGAGAGCGTCAGGAGTTGCATGTCGAACAGCGGTCAATCGTGCGACGCGCCGACCCGGTTGCTGGTCGAGTCGGCGGTCTACGACGAGGTCGTCGAGCGGGCTCAGGCCGTCGCCGAGGCCATCGAGATCGATGATCCCAAGCGGCCGGGAGATCATCTGGGACCCGTCGTCAGCGCCCGACAGTGGGAGCGGGTGCAGCAGATGATCGCCGTGGGCATGGAGGAGGCGACCCTCGTGGCCGGCGGCCCCGGCCGGCCGCCGGGGCTCGACCGGGGCTTCTACGTCCGTCCGACCGTGTTCGCCGGCGTGACCAACGACATGCGGATATCGAGGGAGGAGATCTTCGGGCCGGTGCTATGCATCCTCGGTTTCGACAGCGAGGCCGAGGCGGTGGCCATCGCCAACGACACCGCCTACGGTCTGTCGGCGTTCATCCAGACCGGAGACGGGGAGCGGGCCCATCGGGTGGCCCGGAAGCTCCGAGTCGGTCAGGTGAACGTCAACGGCGCCGTCGCCGACTACGACGTCCCCTTCGGGGGTGTCAAGCAGTCGGGCAACGGACGCGAGAACGGTGCGTACGGGCTCACCGAGTACCTCGAGGTCAAGTCGATCACCGGGTGAGCGGCCGCCTACCCTGCCGGCATGCGACCTCGGCTGGCGCTCGTCGCCGCCTCTGCAGCCATGGACCTCGACACCGACGGGCCCCTCCTGTTTCCTGCGCTCGACGCTGCCGGCATGGCGTGGGAGGTGGTGGCATGGGACGACCCGACGGTCCGGTGGGAGGCGTTCGATCTCGTCGTCCTTCGCGCCTGCTGGGACTACTTCGGACGGGTCGATGCGTTCCGAGCGGTGCTGGCGCACATCTCCGAGGTCTCGACCCTCGCCAACCCACTTCACGTCGTCGAGTGGAACCTGGACAAGCGCTACCTGATCGAGCTCAAACAGGCGGGCGTGCCGGTCGTCGACACGGCCTTGGTGGCCCACCTCTCGCCGCCGGCGGAACTGGGGGCGGCGCTCGGATGGGTGGAGCGATGGGGAGCGAGAGAGGTCGTCGTCAAGCCAAGCGTTTCGGCAGGATCCAACGACACGTACCGGCTGGCTGCCGACGACGGCGTGTCGATCGTCAGGGCCGTCCAGGCGATCATCGACTCGGATCGGGTGGCGATGCTGCAGCCCTACCTCACCGGCGTCGACACCGACGGCGAGCGCGGCTGTGTGTACATCGACGGCGCATTCGACCACGCGTTCACCAAGGCCGCCCTGCTTCGACCGGGCGGCCAGGACGTCGAGGGACTGTTCGCCGTCGAGCAGATCGGCTCCGCCCACCCGACCGAGACAGAACGCGCCGTGGCTGACGGCGTGATGGGCTGGCTGACCCGCAAGTTCGGGACGTTGCTGTACGCCCGAGTCGACCTGTTGCCTTCGCAGGCCGGTCCACGAGTCGCCGAGGTCGAGTTGATCGAGCCGTCGCTGTTCTTCGAAGCCGACCCGCCGTCGGCCGTACGGTTTGTGCAGGCGATTCAGCGACGCCGCCCCTGATCGCTCGTACCGCCTCCGTCGTCGAAGGACCGACCGGTACGCTCCTCGGCATGGGTGGCGAACCGTACACCGACGATCCAGGGTGGTTCGTCGACACCCGCCTCGGCCGGTTGGTGCTGTCGCTTCTCCTCGGCGCGTTCGGCTATTTCGTCGTCGTGTGGAACATGCCGGACAGCCATACGAGAGACGAGCTTCGCCCACCTATCCACGAGGTCGTGTGGGCGGCGGGAATCGCGCAGAACTGGGGCGACTTCGCCCCCAATCCGGTGAGCACCTCCTACCGGGTGGAAGCCGATGTGGAACTGGCCGACGGAAGCGTCGAACGCTACGAGTTTCCCGATGGCGAACCGTTGCTCGGCGCCTACCGGGAGTTTCGCTGGCGAAAGTTCGAGAGCCGCATCCGCCGCGAGGAGCAACGATCTCGCTGGCGCCCCACCGCGTTATGGATCCGGGACCAGTTCGATGGCCGGAGTCCCGTGTCGGTGACCCTGATCAGGCGCACCCGCGAGGTGCCAGAGCCCGGCTCCGGCGATGTCTCTCAGTGGGAGGAGGAGGACATCTACACCATCCACTTCGCCGCCGAGGAGGGGACGGACCGCCGGGCCGGTGACGAAGCGAGGGAGGCAGGACCGTGAACCCGTTCACTCGGGCGCTCGACGTCTGGACGGGCTTCTGGTTCACGCCGCGCTCGACGCTGATGATCACCTGGATCCGGATCCTGCTCGGACTGACCGTCCTCGGGTGGGGTCTGGCCCTCGTCCCCGACTTCGACACGTTCTTCTTCGAGGACGGGCTGCTCCTCCAGCCGTCCTATGGCACCTGGCGGATCGGCGCCCTTCGATGGCTGCGGGACGACTGGGCAGCGGTCGCCGTCCTGACGACGCTCCTCGTGTCCGCCGCCCTCACCGCCGCCGGCCGGTTCGTGCGCATCGCAGCACCGCTCATGTGGTATGCCCTGATGAGCCTCCAGCAGGACATCACGGTGATGACGAATGCGAGCGACGTCCTCCTGCGGCTCTGGGCGTTCTACTACGCGGTGTTCGCAGTTCTCACCCCGTCGCCGTTCCTTTCGGTTGGTCCACGAGGTGTCCGCTCGAGCGGTGAGCGGTCGTGGCCGGTCGGGCCGGGCTGGATCCTGCGGGTCTTCCAGATTCAGCTGACCGCCATCTACGTGGCAACGGTCATCGAGAAGTCACCCGGGGGCCGCTGGCATGACGGGACAGCGGCCTCGATCGCCCTGGGCCTCGAGGAGTTCGAGCGCTTCTGGGTTCCCGACCTGCTCCGGGACAACCTGCTCGTCGGAAACCTGGCCACCTGGGCCGCCATCGGGCTCGAGATAGTGTTGCCGGTGCTGCTGTGGAACCGCCACACACGCCAGGTCGCCATCATCGCCGGGATCGGCCTCCACCTCGGCTTCGACTATGCGATGCGTCTCGGCTACTTCTTCCCCGGCATGCTGATCGGCTACGTGTCCTTCATGCGCCCGGGCGACCTCGGCCAGATCACCGCCCCCGTCACCCGGGGTCTCCATTGGGTCAGGTCCACGTCTGCCGTACCGCGCGGTGAGGCAAACGTCGACCTGACCCCATAGGTTGGCGGTGTGAGAGCGCTGAAGTTCGTCGATGCGGTGCCGGTCGTCGCCGAGGTGCCCGAGCCGGAACCGGCCGCCACCGAACTCGTCGTCCAGATGGTGGGCGCCGGCATCAACGGTGCCGACATCCTGCAGTCGACGGGCAGCTACCCGCCACCGCCCGGAGCGGGCGACACGCCCGGTCTCGAAGTGGCGGGGGAGATCGTCGCCGCCGGGCCGGCCTGCCGTCGGTTCGGGATCGGCGAACAAGTGATGGCGGTGGTTTCCGGCGACGCCCAGGCTGACCTCGTCGCCTTCGACGAATCGCTGGCCATGCCGGTCCCCGACAACCTCCTGGGCCCGGCCGCCGGCGGTTTCCCGGAGGTGTTCTCCACGGCCCACGATGCGCTCTTCACCCAGGCCGGTCTGGAGATGGGGGAGCGCGTCTGCGTGCACGGCGCAGCCGGCGGGGTGGGGACCGCTGCGGTGCAGTTGGCGGTGGCGGCCGGGGCCCGCGTGACCGCAACCGTCCGGGATCCCAACAGACGGTCGGCGGTCGCCGCCTACGGTGCCGTGGCCGTCGACCCGGCCGATTTCGTCTCCGCTGGACCCTTCGACGTGATCCTGGAGCTCGTGGGGGCGCCGAACTGGCCGGCCAACGTCGAGGCGCTGGCACCCGAAGGCCGGATCTCGGTCATCGGCGTGGGAGCCGGATCCAAGATCGAGCTCAACCTCGTGCAGCTGATGGGCAAGCGCGCCCGGCTGTACGCCTCGACGCTCCGGGCTCGTTCGCTGGCCCAACGAGCGCTGGTGGCCCGTCGGGTCGAGCACCACGTGCTGCCCCTCGTCGCCGCCGGCACGATCTCTGTGCCGGTGACGGCCACGTTTCGGCTGGACCAAGCGGCCGAGGCCTACGCCGCGTTCAAAGCCGGCGGCAAGCTGGGCAAGATCATCCTGACCCCGTGACCTGAACTCATCACGGCGGCTGCTTCCCCCATCGGACCGTGGCCGGCGTCTACTGTGGTCCGGTGCGAACAGATGAGATCGATCTCTCCGACCTCGACGCCGATCTGCGCTTCGAGTGCCCCCGTTGTCGGGGAACGACGAAGGGCCGGTTCTACGGGCCGTGCCCGGCCTGTGTGACCGAGCTCCAAGTTGCGATGGCCACCGAATCCGACGGTCCGGTGCAGCCGATCGAGTACGAACCGAAGATGAACGTCACGCCCAACGCAGTGGCGCTCAAGGACGACTGACTGGCGTGACTGCGACCTGGCAGCGAGCCCTCGTCACCGGCGCATCGAGCGGCATCGGCCAGGCGATCGCCCGCCAGCTCGCCGCCGCCGGCACCCACACCGTGCTCGTCGCCAGGGACCGGGAGCGCCTCACCGCCCTCGCCGCCGAACTGCCCGCTCCGGCGGAGGTCTTGCCGGCCGATCTCGCTGACGCCGATCAGCTCGCCGGGGTGGAGCATCGCCTCGAGCGAGGCGACGTCGACCTGCTCGTCAACAACGCCGGATTCGGCCTCAACGGTCGGTTTCTCGACCACGGTCGCGACGACCAGTCCCGGATGGTCATGGTGAACGTGGTCGCCCTCCACCGGCTCTGTCACGCCGCCGGCGGGGCCATGGCAATCGGTGGTCGCGGAACGATTCTCAACGTCGCTTCCGTCGCCGCGTTCACCTCGGCGGCGCGATCGTCGACCTACTCGGCGACCAAGGCCTTCGTCGTCTCCTTCAGCGATGCCCTCCACGACGAGCTGGCCGGCACCGGAGTCACCGTCACAGCACTGTGCCCGGGACTGACCCGGACCGAGTTTCATCAGCGCGGCGACTACGACCTGTCGGGTATGCCAGGGTTCGCATGGCAGGCGGCCGAGACGGTGGCCGCCCAGGGCCTGAAGGCCGCCGCCCACGGCAAGCGGCTGGAGGTGACCGGTCTGGCTAACAAAGTCCTGGTCGGGGTGGTCAGGGTCGTGCCGGACCCGCTGGTGCGAGCGGTGGGGCACCGGCTGCTCGAGTCGCGGCCCGAGCGGTCACCGGGCGATCGGGATCGTTGAGCTCCCCGCCGATCAGGGCGTAGAGGGCAGCTGCCGACGCGGCGATGGTGCCCATGATGACCAGGGTGGCCCGGAGACCGATGGCCTCGGCGACCAGACCCAATGGCAAGGCGGCCATCCCGAAGCCGGCGAATCCCAACTGCATGATCGACTGGACCCGGCCCTGGAACGCCGAATCGGACTGCTGCAGAGCCAGCGTGTTGGACAGCGTCTGGTAAGTGGTGGTGCCGGCCCCGGCGACACCGGCGATGATCACGGCGATCACATAGGTTGGTGCCAGGCCGAACAGGGCGACGGTGAGCCCGAACAGCATCCCGGCTGCGGTCATGATTCCTCGCGCTCGAGGCGAGTCGGCCAGGCCGGCCACCCAGAACCCGGCGACGAGGGCGCCGACCGATGCCGCCGAGGTGAACGCCCCAACCGCTTCGTTGCCGAGGCCGAACACGTCCTTCACCAGCGCGGGCGTGAAGCTGACGTAGCTGAAGGCGAACATCAGGATTGCGAAGGTGGTGAGGACGATGTTGCGGATCCCGGGGACGTCTCGCACATACCGTACGCCGTTGGCGATGTCGCTGAAGGGGCGGGTACGCCCGGTCAGGGCAGCCGGAGGGTTGGGCAACAGGACGGTGAGGATCAGCGAGATCGACGAGATGGTGGCCGAGGCGGCGTAGGCGCCGCCGATACCGAACAGCGCCCATCCGGCGAGCGCACCGGCGAGACTCGGCGCGAAGATCCGCGAACCGTTCATCGCCAGCGACTGCAAGCTCAGGGCGTTGCCGAGCTGCCCCCGGCCGAGGAGATCGCTGGTCATGGCCATACGAGCCGGGCCGAAGAACCCGAAGGCGGTTCCCTGCAGGGCCGATGCGACCAACAGCATCCAGTACTGGACCACTCCGGTCAGCACGGCTGCGCTCATCCCGGCCGCCGACGTCACGAGCAGACCGAGGCTCACCAGCATCACCTGGCGGCGGGGGAGCCGGTCGGATGCGACGCCACCGAGAGGCGTCGCCACCAGAAGGGCGATCCCGAAGATGAAGTAGACGAGCCCGAGCGCTCCCTCCCGTTCGGTCAGGTCCCAGGCGAGGATCCCCCGCAGGAAGAACTGCATCTGCACGCCCATGAAGCTGAACAGCCCACCGGCCCACAGGATCCGAAAGTCGCGCTGTTCGAGGGCGGCAAAGCGGGGCGGCATAGCACCTGCAACGGTAACCCCCGGTCGGATGTTCCAACCGAACCGGTCAGCGGTGATCGGTCACAGGCGCCCGGCGGCGGCATCGCGGTTGCTCCGGTAGAAGTCCAGCGCCACAGCGACAGGATCGACCTGAGCCGGAAACGCCGAGAGCGGCAGGATTGCGCCGGTGAAGGGTCCGGCGTTCCAGCGCTGGTCGGACCGGTCGAGGTCCACACGGTCGGGCCACCAGAAGCTGGTGTACAGGTATGGCTCGCTGACGGCGTCGTCCCCGGGCGAGGCACCGTGGCTGGCCCGGTGGTCGTCGTCACCCTCCTCGATCGCCGGGTCGAAATGGCCGGGCCACAGCTGTGGACGCGACGGGTCCACCGACCGGGGATCGGCTCGAAGTCCCTCGAGGGCGGCGACGGCCATGCCGAACCAGTCGCCGAGGAACCGCGACCCGGTCGGATCGACGCCGAGTGGCTCCTCGACGTCGCCCAGCGGGGGCGAGTCGTCCTCGGCGGCGGTCGACGGATCGATGGCGGTCTCGAGGAAGTCAGCGGCTGCCCGGAGGCTGCTCAATCGGTGCGCCCGACAGTCGCCGGCGCGTTGATCGATCAGCATGTCGCCGACCACGCGAATCTGCCGGTCTCCGGTGAAGAACGGGGTGCCGAACCCTCCGAGGGTCCAGCGAAGGCCGAACTTGCCGTTGACGGCGTAGCGAGCCGGGGCGATCACATAGGCGGCCAGGCGGTGCAACGCCGTCCTCGTGCCGGGCAGCGATTGGGGCACGTCGGGGAGCCGGCGGTTCCCGCCCAGCCAGCGCTCGGCCACCCACCCGGCGGTGTCGGGGTGTTCCACCAGCCAGTCGTCCCAGGACAGGTCGCCGATCGGGCCGGGCCCGACCAGACGGGTGTCGGGTCTCCTGACCGGGGCCACCGGATCGTCGGCGAAAAACGGCCCCGTGATGACCGCCGGGGGCGCTGGTTCGAGGATGGCCGGGTCGAACGCCTCACCGACGACCGATCTGGCCTCGGCCAGGGCGTCGCGGTGGCCGGAGTACTCAGACGAGGAGGGCATCGGTCATCACCTCCACCAGAGCGGGCCCGTCGAAGGCCAGGGCGCCGGCGACGGCCATTTCGAGCTCATCCACCTCGGTCACCCGCACGCCGTGGGCACCGCACAGCGTCGCGAAGGCGCTGAAGTCCGGATTGTGCAACTTCGTCTGCCAGACCTGCCAGTGGGCGGCCCGCTGTTCCTTGGAGATCTTTCCGAGCTCGCCGTTGTTCAACAGGATGTGGGTGATCTTCATCCCGTACTTGACGGCGGTGGTGAGCTCCATGGCGTACTGGCCAAAGCCGCCGTCCCCGCTGACGCTGACGACCGGGCGGGTGGCGCCGACCGCCGCCCATGCACCCATGGCGGCCGGGAATGCGAATCCGATCGATCCGAGGTAGCCCGACATGAGCAGGCGCTGGGAGCCGGAGGTCTCGAAGTACCGCCCGAAGGAGTAGGTGTTGTTGCCGACGTCGACGGCGATGACGGCATTGGCAGCGATCTGACCGGACAGGATGTCCATCACCGCCGCCGCACCGATTCCTCGACCGGCATCGTCCTGACGGCGCCGGGCCTTCTCGGCTCGCCAGATCCGCCATCGCTCGACGATCTCGTCGTCGAGGTCAGCGGATCGGTGCCGGTCGGGAAGCCGGTCGAGCATGGCAGCGGCGGTCACGCCGACGTCGCCCTGAACCGGCACGTCGACGGGATGGAACCGGCCGAGGGCCATCGGGTCCCGGTCGATCTGGACCAGCGGCTTGTAGTCGGCGATGCCTGTGTGGTTCGAGAAGCTCGCCCCGAAGACGATGACAAGGTCCGATTCGTTCATGAACCAGCTGGCTATCGGCGTGCCGGAGCGACCCATGACGCCACACCCGAGCCGGTGGTCGTCGGCGATGAGACCTTTGGCCTTGAAGGTCGTCGCCACCGGCGCCCCCAACCGCTCGGCGAGCTCGATCACCCGTCCAGCGTCCTCGCGAGCACCGTCCCCGAGGATGACGAGGGGTCGACGGGATTCCATGACCTTCTCCATGGCAGCGTCGAGCGCCTCGGTCGGTGGCCGGATGCGTCGAGAACCGACCCGACCGGCGGGTCCATGGACGACCGCCGAGGGTCCGGCCGGCGCGTGCTGCACCTCATCGGGCAGGATCAGATGGGCCACATCCCGTTCCACCAGTGCGGTCTTCATGGCCAGCGCAGCGAGTTCGGCGTGATCGGATCCGAGCTGGACGGTCTCGGAGTAGGCGGCCACGCCGTGGAAGGCGGCTTCGAGGTCGGTGTCCTGGAACGCCCCTCGGCCCCGCACCTTGGACGGTACCTGACCGGAGATGGCCAGGACGGGGGCGCGATCCTCCTTGGCGTCGTACAGCCCGGTCAGCAGGTTGGTGGACCCGGGACCGGCGATCCCGAAGCAGCCGGCCACCGAACCGGTCAGCTTTCCGTAGGCCCCGGCGGCGAAGGACGCTGCTCCTTCGTGGCGGATGCCGATGTAGGCCAGCTCGCCCCGCTCTTCGGCCTTGCGCATGGCGTCGGCGAATCCGAGATTTGAATGCCCCACCATGCCGAACACGTGCGTGAGACCCCAGGCGACAAGCGTTTCGACGACCACGTCGCTGACGGTGCGGACCGGCTCGGGCTCGGGGGGAAGCCGCACGTACACGCCGTCGGAACGGACTTCTGTCGGGTAGCTCCGGGGGGCGTCGTCGAACCCCTCGGGTGGTCGACCGTCGATGGGGGAATAGTCGTAGCCGTGCCAGGGGCATCGCAACCAGCCACCCTCGATGGAACCCTCGCCGAGCGGACCGCCCTGGTGGGGACAGGCGTTGTCGAGGCAGCCGTAGTCCCCTCGATACCGTGCGACGGCGAACGATCGGGTCCCGATCGTCACCGTCGTCACCCTCCCCTCCTCGAGATCGCCGGCCGCGATCAGCCGGTGCCAGCGTTCTGGTTCAGTCATGATCTCCCCTTTCTCCGGCCCCGCTTCAGGAACCGGACCAGACGACCCGATACTCCCACATGCGGTTCTCGAGTTTCTCGGCGTTGGGGTCACCGGTGTCCCGGGGTCAACTGAACGGTCAGATCATGGCGGCACGGGCCGGCGCCAGGGCTGAGATCATCGCCCGGCAGCGGGCCACCGACGTGCGCTACGACCTGCACGAGCGGATCGATCGGTTGACGTTGGTCTGCCTGGCAATGTGGGAGCTGCTCGCCGAACACACCTCGCTGACCGACGCCGATCTCCGGGCCAAGCTCGAACGAATCGACGCCGCCGACGGCCGGCCCGACGGGTACCATCGCCCGCCCGCCGACCATTGCGCCTGCGGTGCGGCGGTGGCGGCCGGTGCGCCCCGATGTCAGTTCTGCGGTGCCGACGCGCCAGAACGGTCGCCGTTCAAGATGGTCTGATGGCGAGTTCCGCTCAGCTGCCGGCCGGGCGGAGGTAGAGGTAGTACACCGTGCAGCCTCGCGTGCTGCTGGCGTCGATGTCGTGCTCGACGCCGCTCGGGATGTGGACGTAGGAGCCGGGCTGGAGCTCTTGGCCGAGGACCACGGCCGAACCGGCGAGAACCCAGAAGTGATGGTGGTTGCGGTGGTGGGTGTGGGCACCGAGCCGGTGACCGCCGGCGATCGTCAACAAACCGGCGACCGAGGACCCGTCGGTCCACAGGATGCGGTTCTCGACGCCGGGGTCGTCGGAGAGAGGTTGTCGCTCGAGTTTGGCGATCATGCTGGCGGTGAGAATCGCCACGCCTCGGTCGTCCCGGGCGGCGAGGGTGGTCTCGGTTGGCACTGTGCCCGTCATACCGGCGATTGTGGGTCGCCGCCGGTGATCGGTCCAGGGACCTTGGACCCGTGGGTTCGGCG
This sequence comes from Acidimicrobiales bacterium, assembly GCA_041576015.1. Classification (GTDB taxonomy): domain Bacteria; phylum Actinomycetota; class Acidimicrobiia; order Acidimicrobiales; family SZUA-35; genus JABDIY01. The sequence continues at coordinate 4,935 of JBFGLT010000059.1, read as the reverse complement.
AGTTAGGGCCCGGCGAGCGCCGCTCGGATGGCGCGGCGGCCGAGCCGGTTGTAGTCCGGTTGGTCGTCGGTCATCGTCACCAGCGCCAGACCGATCGTGAGTGTCCACCCCTTCGATCGCAGCCACGCCGCATCGTCGAGGTCCAGGTGGCGGCGAAACCGGTCACGCTCGCCGGCGTCGAGCAAACCCCAGACGACCCAGTAGTCACAGCTCGGGTCACCGGCGGTGATGTCCCCCCAATCGACCACTCCACTGATCTCGCCGCTCTTCCAGAGAATGTTCCCCGGATGGAGGTCGCCGTGGATCCAGAGCGGGGGACCGGTGTGCGGCGGTGCGTCGACGGCGTCGCGCCACAGGCCGAGTAGCTCGTCCCGGCGCTCGACCACACCGGCGGCACGACCGGCAGCGTCGAGGGTCCGTTCGTTGCGGTCGGCCAGCCGGATTCCTCTGACCGGGTTGGTCGGGGCGTCGTCCGGTGCCGGCCGGTGGAGCTGGGAAAGGAAGGCACACAGCTGGGTGACCAGTTTCGAACGGTCACCCGGCCGATCGTGGAGGGCATCGCGGCCGTCGAGCCAGGGCACCACACTCCACGACCACCGAAATCGGGGTCCCGGCCGTCCCACCCGGACCGGAACCGGCACTGGGACGGGTAGGAGCGGCCCCAGTACGGGTAGCCATCGCTGTTCGTGCTCGATGAGGCGGGCCGACGCCTGGCGGCGGGGCAGGCGAACCAGCAGGTGGTCGCCGAGCCGGTAGTGCTCGTTGTCCCATCCCGCCGTGAACGCCGTCAGCCGAAGACCGGCGAGGTCGGGGTGCTGATCGGCGAGCAGCGAACGTACCAACGCCGCGTCGATGGTCACCTCGGCCGCCGGTGCGCTCGCCGTCATCGGTACCCGTCTTGTCATCAGCTCACTCGCCGAGAAGGGACGCTTCGAAGGGAAAGTGGCTGAGGAGCTCCGTTCCCCGGTCGGTCACCAGGATCTGCTGCTCGAGTTTGACCCCCTCGGCCCCACCCGGCTCACCGATGAAGCTCTCGACACACAGGGTCATTCCCGGCTCGATGGTCCCTTCGTAGCCGGCGTCGCCGAAGTCGGACCGGTGGTAGAGGTAGGGATACTCGCCGGTCATCCCACAGCCGTGGGCACTGAGGTAGTAGCGATTGGCATGAAGCCGCTCCGGGATGTCCCAGGCTCGATCGGCGTACTCACCGAAGCTGACGCCCGGTCCGATGATCCCGATGTTGTGGTGTACCTGCTCGTGGGCGAGCTGGTACAACTCCCGCTGGGCGGCCGTCGGCTCGTCGGGTCCGGTATGGAAGGTTCGGGAGAAGTCCGAGTAGTAGCCATGGCACCCGACGACGTCGGTGTCGAGGGCGACGAGTTCGTTCGGTCCGATGACCCGGTGGGAGCTCTCCTGGAACCAGGGGTTGGTGCGCGGTCCCGAGTTGAGCAGACGGGTTTCGCAGTAGTCACCGTTCCCCCCGATCACCTCGGCCTGGAGCACCGACCACAGCTCGTTCTCCGTGATCCCGGGTCGCAAGGCATGGCGCAGCGCCCCAACCGCCCGCTCGGTCATGGCGATCGATGCGCGGATGCACTGCAGCTCGCCGGCTGACTTGATCGCGCGGGCCCGTTCTACCGCCTGCTGGGGATCGACCAGACGGAGTCCCTGGCCGGCGAGCGCGACAGCGGCGCCGGCGTTCACGCGTTCGAGCCCGACCACCGGGTTCGACTCACCGACCAGCTCCCGAACCGTCGAAGCCATCTCCTGGGCCCAGCGACGCTCGGCTTCGGCGATGCCGGGGCCGGCGGCGACGAAGCTGGCGGTCCGAGCGGGACGGACCTCGTCGACGGTTTCGAACCCGTCGGCCAGGTGCGAGCAGCCGGTGAACTCATAGAGGATCGAATGGTCGGCGGTGAGCAGGAGGTATCGGGACGGTGTGTTGCGGGCGGTGAACACCTGCATGTTCCGGGTACCGGTGGCGTAGCGGATGTTGACCGGATCGGTCAGGATCACCGCCGCCATGGAGGTCCTGGCCATCTCGTCCCGCACTCGACCGAGGCGGTGACGGCGAACTGCGACCAGGTCGATGCCCGCGCTCTCGGGAGCGGTGTCGAGCAGCCGTGCCCAGCTGCGTTCCCGGTGCCAGTCGAGCATGACCACGCCGATCATTGTGCCACCGGCGGACCGCGGGGGTTGCCGAATCGTTCGGGGTCACGCGAGTCTTGGCCGGTGAGTCGACTCCCTCCCGATCCGACGTCCCCCCTCCTGCACACCCGCAGCTACACGGTCCGGGCGTACCTCGAGGGCCCGGGTCGGCTGCGCCTCCGGGGTGGAGTGCTCGACGAGAAGCCCCCAGGGCTCTACTTCCCGGAGGACGACGAGCCGCTCCCCGTGCACGACATGGTGGTGGACCTGCTCCTGGACCTCCCGCACCTGGTGATCACCGACGTCGACGTGGTCATGGAGGTGACCCCCCATCTCCAGTGCACCCGCATCGAGGAGCGGTACGACCAGCTGGTCGGCCTGTCCATCACCCGCGGATTCGGCCGCGGGGTGACGACGCGGTTCGGTGGCGTGAACGGGTGCACGCACATCGGGGCGCTCCTGCGGGCGATGGCCCCGGTGGCGGTGCAGGCGATGTGGAGCGTGCGAATGCTCGACCCCGGCTCGTCCCCCGTCGAGCCGGTCGGCGACGATGAGGTTTCCCGGCGGGAGTCCATGCGCTTCAACCTGAACAGCTGTCATGTCTGGGACGAACACTCCGACCTCGGCCAGACAGCCCTACGAGGCGAGTCGATCGGGATCCCGGTGTGGGCCGAACGGCGGCTGGCGAAGCTCGGCCGGCCCGCCGAGGACTGGAACGAGTGGTGACCAGGGTCAGGGGAGGGCGACGACGGGAAAGCGGGGGTCGTCGCCGAGGGGACCGCCGGGTACGAGGCCGCGCGCATCGTAGGGGGGCGACACCTGCCAGGGCCGTTCGGCGAACACGGCATCGTCCCCGACGAACCGGAAGCTGACCGCGCGGCGGCGAGTGCTGAGCCGGTTGCCGGGGGCGTCGTGCAACGTGCGAAAGTGGAACGCGATCACATCACCGGGATCCACATCGAAGGCGAGCACCTCGTGCCCCCCGGAGGCGATCTCGGCATCGAGGTCCGGCACGATCTCGTAACGGCCGCCGCCGGGGGAGTAGGAGGAGTGGTCGATGAACCGGCGGGGCACGAACCATCGGTTCCAACGGTGCGAACCGGCGATGAACCGCATGCCGGTGGCGGCCGGCACCGGATCGAGGGGAGCCCACAGGCTGACGGTCTGGTCGCCATCGAGGCAGTAGTAGGGCTGGTCGTGATGCCACGGAGTCCGCTCGGTGGCGCCAGGCTCCTTCACCAGTACGTGTTCGTGGAAGAACCGAACCGATTGCGATCCCATCATCGCTCGAGCGAGGACAGGAAGCGGCGAGGCGAAGGCGGCGTCCCGGTAGGCGGGGACATCGGGCCAGGTGACATAGTCGGTCCAGAACCCGACCGCCTCGTTCTCGTCGGTGTACCAGTGCGACCAGCGACTCGGATGTGTGCGATTGTGCTCGACCCCCTGGGCCAGACGTTCGAGCCACTCGTCGGAGAGAACCGAGCGGAGCACCGTGGCCCCAGCGGCGGCGAAGTCGTCGACAGCGGCGTCGGGCACGGTGATGCGCGTGGTCGGCACGGTCCAAGTGTGCCGCTGCCCGCTACCGCCTGCCACCCTCACCACTCGAGGCCGGCGAACTCGGCCACCACAGCATCGATGGCCGCCAGGGCGTCATGAGATCGGTCGCCGTTGACGGTGATCGAGAAGACCGCCGGACCCGTGGGCGTCGTGATGTATCCCGACAGCGCCCGACCGCCGATGATCGTGCCGGTCTTGGCCCGAACCCTTCCGGTGGTCACCGGCCCCCGCAATCGGTTGGCCAGGGTGCCGCTCTGGCCGGCGACGGGCAGCGTCGCCAAGAACTCGGAAAACCACGGCCGATCCCGAATGTCGACGAGAAACTCCTGCCACTGCCGGGCCGAGCGGCGGTTCGCCCGGGACAAGCCCGATCCGTCCCCGTTGGTACCGCCGAGCCGGACGCCAGCTTGTGCGAGCTGGCCGACGATGTGCTCGAGTCCGGCTCGGGTCGATCCCACGCCACCTCGACGAACATCGATCTCCCGAACGATCGATTCGGCGATCTCGTTGTCGGAGCGGCGCAGCATGGTCACGATGAGCTCACCCACCGAGCTCGACTCGTGGGTTGCCACCAGTCGATGATCGGCCGGCGGACTGGCATGGCTGGGGTCGCTGTCGGCGATGGCGACGCCGGCGTCGACGAGCAGCTCGATGAACCGGCGGGCGTTCCCCAGCGCCGGATCGGACAGATAGTCCGGCTCGGTACTCCACCGATTGTCGTCGAGCACAAACGCCGAGAGCGGGCCGGTGTAGGTGGGGATGTGCCAGTCCTGCCATCCGGGCGCCACTCGGTGCGGCTCGAATCGGGTGGCGTCGACGTGGACCGCCCTCACCGGGCGGCTGGCGACGGCGGCGGCGGTCTGCTGAGCCAGTCCGCTCAGATCGTCGAGGCGCCGTTCCGGATCGCCGCCGGCGACGAGGTAAAGATCGACGCCGCCGTGACGGTCGACGGCGACGACACTGGTGGTGAACCGGAGATTGGTCTCGAGCAGCTCGTAGGCACCGGCGGCGGTCAAGAGTTTCTGATTCGAGGCGGGAAACAACTCGGCCTCGGGACCGACCGACCAGACCTCCCCTCGACCGTCGATCCACAGAGAGGCCGAAACCCTCAGGTCGGTCGCCGAATCGAGACCGTGGGCGTCGAGTTCGATCATCGCCGGGGGTGGGGATGGCGGAGTGGTGCCGGCCGCCGCAACCGTGGTTCCCGGAACCTGCGCGGTCGTGGGTACC
>JBFGLT010000058.1:0-17225 GCA_041576015.1 Acidimicrobiales bacterium | reverse complement strand
TCTGGTCGGCATGGTCGGCTCGATCGACAACGACATGTTCGGCACCGACATGACGATCGGTGCCGACACCGCGCTGCACCGAATCACGGAGGCGGTGGACGCCATCCACAGTACTGCGTCGAGCCACCAGCGTTCCTTCGTGATCGAGGTGATGGGGCGGAACTGTGGCTACCTCGCGCTCATGAGCGCGCTCGCCGCAGGGGCCAACTTCGTGCTGATTCCCGAGAGTCCACCCGACACCGATGAGTGGGAGGAGTCGATGTGCCGCGCTCTCGAGGCGGGTCGGGCGATCGGTCGACGTTCGAACCTCGTCATCGTGGCCGAGGGCGCCCAGGACATCCATGGCCGGCCGATCACGGCCGCCCATGTCAAGGAGGTCTTGGAGTCTCGTCTCGGTGAGGACACCCGGGTCACGAGCCTCGGCCACGTGCAGCGGGGTGGTTCGCCCAGCGCCTTCGACCGCTATCTGAGCACAGTGCTCGGCTACGCAGCGGTGCAGCACCTGATCGCCGTGCCCAGCGGCGAGCCACAGCTGTTCGGGATCCGCGGACACCAGATCATCAACTCGCCGTTGATGGACGCGGTCGCCAAGACCCGATCGGTGAAAGAACTGATCGACAGTCAGCAGTACGACCAGGCGATGGACATGCGCGGCGGGAGCTTCCATGCGTCGTTCGACATGATCCGCACGATGGTCCGCGCCAAACCTCACGAACCGGACCCGGGCCAGCGTCAGCTCCGGCTGGCGGTGCTCCACGGCGGCGGTCCGGCACCGGGCATGAACACGGCGGTTCGAGTGGCGGCTCGGGTCGGTATCGATCTCGGTCACGATGTTCTCGGCGTCCGGCGGGGGTTCCGCGGTCTGTCGCGGGGCGACATCGACCAGTTGGACTGGATGAGCGTTTCGGGTTGGGTCAGCCGGGGCGGAGCGGAGCTCGGGACCAGCCGGTCGGTCACCGACGAGACGCTGTTCCCCGGGATCGCCGAGCAGATCGAGGCGCACGGGATCGACGGGATCCTGATGATCGGCGGATGGACCGGCTACCTGTCGGCGATGGAGATTCGCGCTGCCGCCGCCCGGTTTCCGGCGCTCGGGGTTCCGATCGTCTGTATGCCGGCGTCGATCAACAACGACCTCCCCGCCTCGGAGCTCAGCATCGGCGCCGACACCGCCCTGAACAGCATCGTCAGCGATGTCGACAAGATCAAACAATCTGCGGTGGCGTCCCGTCGAACGTTCGTCGTCGAGGTGATGGGCCGTGACTGTGGATACCTGGCGCTGCTGAGCGGATTGGCGACCGGCGCCGAGCGTGTGTACCTGCCCGAGGAGGGGATCTCGCTCGCCGACTTGAAGGACGACCTCGACGATCTCAAGGAGAGCTTCGAACGAGGCCAGCGGCTCGGCCTGGTCATCCGCAGTGAACACGCCGACGCCGTGTACACGACCGAATTCATCAAGGCGTTGTTCGAACGCGAGGGGGAGGGCCTCTTCGATGTGCGGGGAGCCATCCTCGGCCACGTCCAGCAGGGGGGTGACCCGACTCCCTTCGATCGCATCCAGGCCACCCGGCTCGCCTCCGAGAGCGTTCGGCACCTCATCGACCAGGCCCTCTCGGACGATCCGACCGATGTCATGGTCGGCCTGCGGCGCGGCAAGCTCCAGTTCGTCCCGCTTTCGGAGTTTCCGGCGTTGGTCGAGGCCGGGTTCCACCGGCCGAGCGATCAGGGTTGGATGGCGCTGCGACCGATCGCTCAGGTGATGGTGGGAAGGACGTAGCGTTCCCCGGGCGACGGTCGAGCCAGTGCTCCCGGGGCAGGACTCGAACCTGCAACAACTGGATTCAAAGTCCAGTGTTCTGCCAGTTGAACTACCCGGGAATCGCGGGTGCGAAGGATTGCCACCGTAGCAACCTTTCTCACCGCCGTCGGAGCGTTCTCGGTCGCGACGGCGTTAACCTGACCGGCCGTATGGGTTCGTTGATCAAGAAGCGCCGGAAGCGCATGCGCAAGAAGAAGCACCGCAAGCTGCTCAAGCGCACGCGCGTACAGCGCCGCAACAAGTAAGTCAGAGCTTTCCGCGTTCGCTCCGGCCAGGCCCGAGGCCTGGCCGTTCGGCGTTTTGTGCGACATGTCCGGGTACGGGTCCGTCACTTCCCGGGCCGAGCCACTACGGTGGAGGACATGGCAGAGGGTGCAGTTTCGGCGCTGGTGATCGCGACCGCGACCGGGGCGCCGCTGGTCTCCGAGCGCCCCAAGCCCATCCACCTCCTCTGCGGGCGACCCATGCTCGCCTGGGTCCTGCAGGCGGTTTCCGACGCCGGGATCGACCAGGCGGTCGTCGTCACCGGACCCGACGGGGACTGGATCTCCAAGCGGATCATGGATTCCCCGCCCGACCACCTCACTACCCGGTTCATCGAGCAGGCCCGCCCCCGGGGAAACGCCGAGGCGGCCCTGCTGGGCATGAGCGGCTTCGACGAGTTCGACGACGAGGGCGACGTCCTGATCGTCCCCGCCGACATGCCCCTGCTCAACGGCGAAGTGGTGAGCTCGATCCTTCGGGCCCACCACGACTCCCAGGCCGCCTGTACGGTGGCGACCGTCGACAGGCCCGACCTCCCCGGCGTGCCCCGGATGCTCCGCGACCGCCACGGCAAAGTCGCCGGCATCCACGTCTCCTCCGCCGGTGGTGACCGTCCCGAGCATGTCGAGTCCTCGGTCGGTGTCTACGTGGTCCGCCGGGGCCTTCTGTCGCCGGCGATCCGCCGCACACTTCCCGACGCCGTGAGCGGCCGGCACTTCCTGCGCGACGTCCCCGGCGTCCTCGCCGACAGCGGCCACAGTGTCATGACCGTAGGCGTCGCCGCTGACTCCGTCGCCGAGGTCGACAACCGGTTGCACCTCGCCGAGGCCGAAGCGGTCCTGCGGGACCGGACCAACCGATACTGGATGGAGCGGGGCGTCACCATGATCGATCCCGGCCGGACCAGCGTCGATGCGACTGTTGTGCTCTCCCACGACGTCACCCTGTTCCCCGGCGTCTCGCTCAGCGGCAACACCACGATCGCCGAGGGCTGCGACATCGGTCCCGACACCCACCTCGACCACTGCGTGGTTGGGGCGCGCAGCACCGTCCGGTCGTCGACGGGCCAGCTGGCCACCATCGGTGAACAGTGCATCGTTGGCCCCTACGCAGCACTCAGTCCGGGCGCAGAGATTCCCGACCGGACCGTCACCGGACCTTTCTATGCTGCAGGTGCCTGAGAAGGGGGCACCCGTACACAACCGAGCGGCGCATGACCGTGGGGAGCAATCGTGCTGGAAGCTGTAACCAAGAAGAAGTTGCACCTGTTCAGTGGGCGTCACAACATCGAATTGGCTCAAGAAGTTGCAGTCAATCTCGGGATCGAGCTCACCGAGGCCCATCCGTCCCAGTTCGCCAACGGCGAAACGCATGTGCGCTTCTCGGAGTCGGTGCGCGGGTCCGATGTCTTCATCGTGCAAAGCCACGGGTCCCTCGAGGACCGCTCGCTCAACGACGCAGTGATGGAGCACCTGATCATGGTCGACGCCGCCAAACGGGCATCGGCCAAACGCATCACCGCCGTGATGCCCTTCTACGGCTACGCCCGCCAGGACCGCAAGAGCGAGGGACGCGAGCCGATCACGGCGCGACTTATCGCCGACATGTTCAAGGTGGCAGGCGCCTCCCGGCTGATGTCGGTCGATCTCCACTCCGGCCAGATCCAGGGCTTCTTCTCCGGACCGGTCGACCACCTCACCGCCATGCCAGTCCTCATCAACCATCTCGAGCAGTACGGCGAGGACCTCGTCGTGGTCTCACCCGATGCCGGCCGGGTCAAGGTCGCTGAGCGATACTCGCAGAAACTTCAGGCAGACCTGGCAATCGTGCACAAGCGTCGACTGAAGGGCAAGCTGAACGCGGTCGAAGCCAAGGACATCGTCGGCGAGGTCGAGGGTCGGCGGTGCGTGATCATCGACGACATGATCGACACGGCCGGCACGATCTGCTCCGCAGCCGAACTCCTTGCCGAACGGGGCGCCACGTCGGTCGTCTCCGCTGCCACCCATGGGGTGTTCAGCGGCCCGGCGGTCGACCGGCTGAAGAACAGCGTCCTCGACTCGGTCATCGTCACCAACACCTTGCCGCTCCCTGACGACAAGCGGTTCGACAAGCTCGAAGTCCTGTCCGTTGCACCGCTGATCGCCGATGCCATACGGGCAGTGTTCGACGACTCCTCGGTCAGCCGCATCTTCGGCGGCCAGAACATGCAGTAATACTGGCCTCCGCTCGCCTTCGCTGCGCTCCGGGTCGCGTCGGCAGCGTCACCGTTAGGACAAGTGTCCACGCGCAACGTGCGCTCGGAAAGGTTGGGCGGCGGCGGTAGCCTGATCCGTCGGCCCCACGGCCACGTCGCCAGCGTCGAAAGGTTCGAATCCAATGGAGCAGACGGTCGTCACCGCATCTAGCAATCGTGAGCTCGGATCGTCATCCAGCCGCCGGCTGCGAAGCGACGGGCGCCTTCCCGGGGTCGTCTACGGTCTCGGCAAGGACCCGGTCAACGTGCACGTGAGCTATCTCGAACTCCGTGAAGCCCTCAAGACCGACGCCGGCCTGAACACCGTGTTCAAGCTCGATGTCGACGGTCAGCAGGATCTCGTGCTGGTCAAAGAGGTCCAGCGGCATCCGATCCGGGCCGAAGTGCTCCACGTCGATTTCCTCCGCATCGACGCCACCAAGTCCATCAGCGTCGACGTGCCCGTGCACCTCGTCGGCGAGGCCACTGCGGTCGAAGAAGCCGGACTGCTGGTCGATCAGCTCTTGTTCAGCCTCACCGTCGAGTGTGCGCCGAGCGCCATCCCCGACTCGCTTCAAGCCGACATCACCGAACTGGCGTCGGATCGCAACATCACCGTCGGCGACATCTCCCTGCCGCCCGGCGTGACCACGCCGGTGGACGCCGACGCTCCCGTCGTCTCGACCGCCGTGCCGCGCGCCGCCGTCGAAGAGGAGGCCGAGGAGAAGGCCGAGATCGAGGGAGCTGACGAGGCCGACGTCGAGGAGGCCGCAGAGGCGGCCGCCGACGATTCGGCGGGCGAAGACGACGCCGGCGAGTAGTCTACGTTCGTGGTGCGCTTGGGCCGGGACGAAGAACGTCGAGGGACGCCGGCCGACCTGCTGGTGGTCGGCTTGGGCAACCCGGGCGACAACTTCGAAGGCACCCGCCACAACGTCGGCGCCGAAGCGGTCGCCCGAGTGGCCGCCCGGTACGGTGAGCCGCTTCGCAAGACCAAAGAGAGGGCGCTTGTCGCCGAGGTTCGCATGGGACAACAGCGGGTCGTCCTGGCCTTCCCTCAAACCTTCATGAACAACTCGGGCGAGTCGGTGCGGCTGCTGCGCAAGCGCTATGGCATCACCGAGGGCGACCAACTGCTGGTGGTGCACGATGAGCTCGACCTGCCGGTGGGCCGGCTCAAGCTCAAACAGGGCGGAGGTCTGGCCGGCCACAACGGGCTTCGGTCGATCTCCCAGCACGTCGGCAGCGGGCATTTCGTGCGGCTGCGGATCGGGATCGGCAAACCTCCCCCCGCCCAGACAGCCCGGGACTATGTCCTCAAGCGACCGGGAAAAACCGAGCGGACCGTGCTCGACACGGCCATCTCCAACGCCTCCGAAGCGATCGAACTGATCGTGCGGGACGGGCTCGACGTCACGATGAACGCCGTCAACCGTCGCGTCGAGGACTCGAGCTCCTGACCACCGCAACCCCCTCCCGCATCGCCGGCGGCGTCCCCGGGTTCGGTCCGCTCCTGGCCACGATCGCCGACCTCCCGGCCATGGATCGGGTGGTCGGTCGGTCGACGGCGGTCCTGGCCGTCGCCGAGCCCGCCTGGGCAGCTGCGGTGGGAGCCCTGCACGTCGCCACCGGCCGCCGGCCGCTGCTGGTCGCCGTCCCCACCTCCACCGAGGCCGAACGGCTTCATCACGACCTCTCGGTCTTTCTCGGGCCCGACGAGGTGGCGCTGTTCCCGGCGTGGGAGACGCTGCCCTTCGAGCGGGTGAGCCCGAGCATCGAGACGATGGGGCGTCGACTGGAAACGCTCTGGCGGCTCAGCGATTCCGGATCGGCCCCGGCGATCGTTATCGCACCCGTGCGGAGCTTGATCCAACGGCTGGGACCCCACGGGAGCGACGCGGCGCCGATCATCATCCGCCACGGGGATCTGATCGACGCGACCGCCCTCGTCACCGACCTCGTGGCGATGGGCTACCGGCGAGAGTCCCAGGTCGAACATCGCGGCGAGGTGGCCGTGCGGGGCTCGATCGTCGACGTTTTCCCGTCGACCGCCGACACCGGGATACGCATCGATCTCTGGGGTGACGAGGTCGATAGGCTGACCAGCTTCAGCATCGCCACCCAGCGGAGCGAGACCGACGTCGGCCAGGTCGAGATTCATCGCTGCCGCGAGCTGATCCTCACCGACCGGATGCGCACACGGGCGGAGCAACTGATGGCCAGCGAGCCGTGGGGCCGCGAGCAGTGGCAGCGGTTGGCTGACGGCGAACTCTTCGACGGGATGGAATCGTGGCTGCCGTGGCTCACCGAGGCCGATCAGGTCCTGCCCGATCTACTCGGACCCGACGCCCTCGTCCTGTTGATCGAGCCGGCCCGCATGAAGAGCCGTTCCACCGACCTGATCGCCGAAGAGGACGATCTCGCCGTCACCCTGGCCCGGACTTGGGGGGCACTCGACGAGCCGTCCGCGGCCGGGAACCCGTTCCCCCGACTCCACGTTGAATTCGATCGGGTGCTCTCGGCCACCGAAGCGCCGGCGACCTCGCTCATGGCTGTTCCCGACGGCCCCCAAGTCGCCACCCTCGACGCGGGCGGGTGGGACATGGCCGGGTCGGACGTGGGGGACCGGATCGCCAACCTCGCTGCCTCCGGCGCCACCGTGGTGGTGTGTGCCGAGGGAGCCGGAACCCTCCGGCGGCTGGCCGATCGCCTCCAGGAGTGGAACGTCACCCCGACCGTTCACGAGGGCGACGTTCCCGATCGATTCCGACCCGGTGTCCACCTGATCGTCGAGCACCTCGAACGCGGATTCGTGCTCCCCCAGGCGGGGGTGGCCGTGCTCGCCGAGGCGGACATCACCGGCCGCCGCCGGCCCCACCGGGCGGCGCGCGCCCGGTCCAGGCGCCGCAGCGACGGCTACTTCGAGAACCTGGAGCCGGGCGACTACGTCGTCCACCATCACCATGGCCTCGGTCGGTTCACCGGCCTCGTGAACCGGTCCATCGGTGGCCACAAGAGGGACTACCTGCTGATCGAGTACCGGGGCGACGACAAGTTGTACGTCCCATCCGACCAGATGGACCTGGTTCGCCCGTACAGCGGCGGCGACTCCCCGACCCTCAACCGGCTGGGCGGCGCCGATTTCGCCAAGGCCAAGGCGCGCGTGCGGGCCGAGGTCAACGAGATCGCCCAGGAACTGGTCGTGCTCTACCAGAAACGGCTGGCCACGCCGGGCGTCGCCTACGAACCGGACACTCCGTGGCAGCGGGAGATGGAAAGCGCCTTCCTCTATGAGCTCACCCCCGATCAGGGCACCGCCATCGACGAGGTGAAGTCCGACATGGAGGAATCGACGCCGATGGATCGCCTCGTCGTGGGCGATGTCGGCTTCGGCAAGACCGAGATCGCCATCCGGGCCGCATTCAAGGCAGTCCAGAGCGGCAAACAGGTCGCCGTCCTCGTTCCCACCACGCTGCTGGCATCCCAGCACTTCCAGACGTTCGCCGACCGCTTCGCCCCCTACCCGATCCGGGTCGAGATGCTGTCCCGGTTCCTCACCCCGGCGCAGGCGCGGACGATCGCCGCTGACGTCGCCGATGGTGCGGTGGACGTCTTGATCGGAACGCACCGCCTCCTGTCCGACGACGTCAGCTTCGCCCGGCTCGGACTCCTGGTCGTCGACGAGGAGCAACGGTTCGGGGTCACCCACAAAGAAGCGATCAAGGCGCTGAGCACCGACGTCGATGTGCTCACGCTGTCGGCCACCCCGATCCCTCGAACCCTCGAGATGAGCCTCACCGGGATTCGCGATCTGTCGGTGCTCAACACCCCGCCCGCCGATCGCCAGCCGATCCTCACCTACGTCGGGGAGTACGACGAGCGGGCAGTCGCCGAAGCGATCCGCCGGGAGCTGCTCCGCGAGGGTCAGGTGTTCTTCGTGCACAACCGGGTTCAGAGCATCGAGCACACGGCCCGACAGATCCGGGAGCTGGTTCCCGAGGCCCGCGTGGCGGTCGCCCACGGTCAGATGGACGAGGGCAGCCTCGAAACGGCGGTGATGCGCTTCTGGGAGGGCGAGTTCGACGTCCTGGTGTGCACCACCATCATCGAGTCGGGGATCGACATGCCTACGGTCAACACCCTGATCGTCGATCGGGCCGAGCTGCTGGGGCTCGGACAGCTCCACCAGATTCGGGGCCGCGTCGGCCGGTCCGGCCAGCGGGCCTACGCCTATCTCTTCACCCGGCCCGACGCAGTGCTCACCGAGGAGGCATACGAGCGCCTTCGCACGATCGGTGAATCGACCGACTTGGGCTCGGGGTTCCGGATCGCCATGCGGGACCTCGAGATCCGGGGGGCCGGCAACCTCCTGGGCAAGGGTCAGAGCGGCCACATCGCCGCCGTGGGGTACGACCTCTACTGCCAGATGGTCAAAGAAGCCGTCGACGAGCTCAGCGGTGCCGAAACCAGGCCGCCGGTCGAGGTGAAGCTGGATCTCCCCGTCGACGCCTTGATCCCCGACGACTACGTTCCGCCCGGACCCCAGCGGCTCGAGGCCTACCGCCGTCTGTCGGCGGTCACCAGCATCGACGAGGTGGACGACATCGCCGCCGAATGGCAGGACCGCTATGGCCCCGTACCCGATGTCGCCGGGCGACTCCTCGATGTCGCGCGGGTTCGCGCCGAGATGATCCGTCTGGGTATGCGGGACCTCGTCGTCGTGAAGGGCCCTGGGTTCGGCGGTCCGAAATGGATGGCCAAGATGGGTCCCGTCGAGCTCAAGATCAGCCAGGAAGTCCGGTTTCAGAGGTTGTTCAAGAACGGGCTGTGGAAACCGAACGAGTACCCCAGTGAGGCGGGCGGGGAACTCCAGGTGGGTCTGATGTCGGCGGCCGGCGAGCTCCCTAGCGACGTGCTCACCTTCTTCGACACGATGTTCTGACAAGGCCAAGCACGCTCCGAGCCGGCAGCCGCCGACGGGTCGGATCTGTGGATTCGGATCGACTAGTGTGCCGCTCGGTGCGTGTCATAGTCCTTCGCGAAATCCGCGACCGAGAGCGTCGCGTCGCCCTGACCCCCGCCGGGGCAGAGAATCTCGCCGGCTCGGGTCACACCGTGGTGGCCGAGGTCGGCTGCGGCGAAGGGGCCGGGTTCAGCGACGACGACTACCGCCGGGCCGGGGCCGAGGTGGTCGACCGGTGGGCGGCGGTGGCTGTCGACGGCGTGATCGTCTGCGTCGACGTAGTCCGTGACGGCGTGGGACCAGATCACGTTCTGATAGGTCAGGTCGACCCGCTGTGGCGGGTGGCCGACACCGTCGAGCTCGCTGCAGCCGGCCCGACGGTGCTGTCGCTCGACCTCATCCCCCGGATCACTCGAGCACAGAGTATGGACGTCCTGTCGTCGATGGCCACCGTCGCCGGGTACGAGGCGGTCCTGTTGGGCGCGTCGACGCTGCCCAAGATGTTTCCCCTGCTCATGACGGCCGCCGGTACCGTGCCGGCCGGCCGAACCCTGGTTCTCGGTGCCGGTGTGGCCGGACTGCAGGCGATCGCCACGGCCCGACGCCTCGGGTCGGTGGTCGACGCCTACGACGTTCGACCAGCAGCCGCCGAACAGATCCGGTCGGTCGGTGGGCGCAGTATTGCTCTGTCCCTCGACACCTCGCAATCCGAGGACGAAGGCGGCTACGCCACCGCCCAGGCCGACGACCAGACCCGGCAACAGCGCGAGCTCCTCACCCCCTATCTTTCCGACGCCGATGTCGTGATCACCACGGCATCGATCCCCGGGGCACGCAGCCCGGAACTGATCACCACCGACATGGTCGAGCGGATGCGGCCCGGCTCGGTGATCGTCGATCTCGCCGCCGAGCGGGGCGGGAACTGCACACTGACCCGCGCCGATGAGGTGGTGGTCCACCGGGGCGTAACCGTCCTGGGGCCGACGGACCTACCGTCCCGGGCTCCGAGGACGGCCAGTCGAATGTTCTCCAACAACGTCGTGGCCCTGCTCACCCACCTGACCGGCGACGACGGCGAGCTGCGACTCGACACAGACGACGAGATCACCGCCGGCACGCTAGTTGCGGCCGGTGGGACCATCGTGCATCCCGCCGTGGCCGACGCTGCTGCCCGACTCGATCCATGAGGTATCGATGAGCTTCCTCCTCGCCCTGACGCTGTTCGTGCTGGCGATCTTCCTCGGCGTCGAATTGATCACCAAGGTGCCGCCCACCCTGCACACACCCCTGATGAGCGGGTCGAACGCCATCTCGGGCATCACGTTGATCGGCGCGCTCGTCTCGGCCGGCGCCGAACAGACCGCCGTGGCGACCTGGCTCGGCGTGGCCGCTGTCGCTCTGGCAACGATCAATGTCGTCGGCGGCTTCTTGGTGACCAACCGCATGCTCGGCATGTTCCGCACCGGCAAGAAGAGCGATCGATGAGGCTGCTCGCCCAGGACTACGCCACAGACGTGATCCAGGCCGGGTACCTCCTCGCCGCAGTCCTTTTCGTCCTCGGGCTGAAGAACCTGTCCAAGCCTCGTACCGCCGTGCGGGGTAACCGGCTCGGCGCCACCGGGATGCTGCTCGCCGTTCTCGTCACCCTCACCGACAACGCGATCCTCTCCTACTGGCAGATGGCCATCGGTCTCGCCGTCGGGGCGGGGATCGGCGCCCTTCTCGCCATCCGGGTACAGATGACCGGCATGCCAGAGCTCGTCGCCCTGTTCAACGGATTCGGGGGCGGTGCTTCCGTGCTGGTCGTCGGTGCGTCCTTCCTCGAGGTCAGGGATCTCGATGTCGACCCGTCGACGACGTTCACCGTGGCGGCGGCGGCGTCGGCCCTCATCGGTGCTGTCACCTTCAGTGGCTCCCTGGTGGCCTTCGGCAAACTCCGGGAATCTCTCGGTTCGTTCGGCTTCACCGGACTCAAGGTCGTCAACGGCGCCCTCTTCGGGCTCGGAGTGGCCACCGGTTTGGCCATGCTCGGTACGCCGGACTCGGTTGCGCTCCTGGGTGCCGTGGTGGTCACTGGACTCGTGCTCGGTGTCAGCGGTGTGATCCCGATCGGCGGCGCCGACATGCCCGTCGTCATCGCCCTTCTCAATTCGCTGTCAGGGCTGGCGGCCAGCGCCACCGGGTTCGCCCTCGACAACAGCCTGCTCATTATCGCCGGGTCTCTGGTCGGGGCCAGCGGACTGATCCTCACCCAGATCATGTGCGTGGCGATGAACCGAACGCTGGGCAACGTGCTGTTCTCGGAGGCCCCGGCGGCGACGGGCGGGGCCGATGCCGACGAGGTGTACGCGGGCAAGGTTCGCTCGACCAGCGCCGACGAGGTCGCTTTGCTGCTCGACACGGCCGAGCGGGTCGTCATCGTTCCCGGCTACGGCCTGGCTGTCGCCCAGGCTCAGCACGCCGTGCGGGACCTCACCCGCCGCCTCGAGCAGCGGGGAACTGACGTCACCTTCGGCATCCACCCGGTGGCCGGGAGGATGCCCGGCCACATGAACGTCCTGCTCGCCGAGGCAGAGATCGACTACGACAAGCTGATCGAGATGGACGTCATCAACCCCCGGTTTCCGCAGACAGACATGACGATCGTCGTGGGCGCCAACGACGTCGTCAATCCGGTCGCCCGGCAGGACCCCGACTCACCGATCGCGGGGATGCCGATCCTCGACGTCGACAAGTCGAAAACGGTCGTGGTCATCAAACGCTCCCTCTCGCCCGGTTTCGCCGGGATCCCCAATCCTTTGTTCGCCGCCGACAACACGCTGATGCTCTTCGGCGACGGCAAGGAGGCCATCGTCGCCATCACGGCCGCCGTCAACGACCTGTGAGGGCCCGGGCCCGGGGGCCAGGACGGGGCGGGGTGCTCTATCGTGGGGACCAATGGTCGATGGGAAGATGGTGTCCCCCCAGTCGTACCGCCATCTGTTGGAACGGCATTGCCCGATCATCCGGTTCGACGCCAGAGAGCTCTTCCTTCCAACCGAGGTGGACGGGTTCGTCAAATCGTCGGCATTGATGCATGGCGAGTCGGTCGTGCTCGCCGAGGGCGAGGTGTCCCTCGAGCGGCTGCGCGACGGGCTCGCCGACC
This sequence comes from Acidimicrobiales bacterium, assembly GCA_041576015.1. Taxonomy (GTDB): domain Bacteria; phylum Actinomycetota; class Acidimicrobiia; order Acidimicrobiales; family SZUA-35; genus JABDIY01. The sequence continues at coordinate 4,798 of JBFGLT010000058.1, read as the reverse complement.
ACTATCTCCGATTCGTGAGCGATGAGGACCGACGCAATGCCGTCGGCGAGGAAGCTCGACGGCTGGCCCGGAAGCTGCTCTCGCCTCGTCTCGGCCGGGTGGGCCTGTTCGGCCGGTTCTTCGACGCCATCTACCGGTTGATTCACATCGTGCGGCCCACCGTGCCGAACCGATCCGCCACAGCGGCGGCCATGAAGGCCGACCGACTCGGTCTGCATCGATCGGTACCGGTGACCTACGCCCGGGCGGTCGTGGCCGGCGAATGGTTGGTTCTCCACTACGCGTACTTCTACCTGTTCAATGACTGGCGATCGAGCTACCGCGGCCTCAACGACCACGAGGGCGACTGGGAGCAGGCCTGGGTGTTCGTCGACCCGAAGGACGAAAGCCCCCAGTGGGTCGTCGCCTCCAGCCACGACATCTTCGGACCCAATCTGCGCCGCCACTGGCAGGACCCCGAGCTGATCGTGCAGGGAGGACGGCCCGTCCTGCATGCAGGCGCCGGGTCCCACGCGCTCTACTTCCGCCCGGGCGACTACGTCACCCGCCTCGACGTTCCCGGGTTGCGCTGGCTGCTCAGGCTGCAGCGGTGGGTCCAGGGAGCGTTGCGCATCCGGGACCCGGCGGCGGAGAGAGGGCTCGGTCCGGCCTTCGGTGCCCCGTTCGTGGACACCGCCACCGCCGACGGCATCGAGGCCTTGGTGTGGGACATCCGCGAGCTCGACGAGTCGATGGACTGGGTGGGACGGTTCCGCGGGTTGTGGGGTCTCGAGACCAACGATCCGGGGGAAGGGGAGCGGGGTCCCGGCGGGCCGAAGTTCAACCGAGACGGTGAAGTGCGCGTCGCCTGGGCCGACCCCGTCGGGTTCGCCGGGCTCCACGGCACCCCACCACCCTCGGCCATGTTGAAACGGGTGTCGGCGGCCAAGCTGACCAGAGTCCTCTCCGACATCGACCAGCAGATCCGTTCCACCGCCCGCAAACTCCCGTTCGCAGCGCGCACCGAACCCGCCCAGGACATGGCTGAGGAGTCGCAACATCTGACCGAGCTGCTCCGCCAGCGAGCCGAGTTGCTCGATCTGCAGGATCGCATCCAGAGCGGCATCCGGCCCGATCTCGACCACCGCGCCCACCTGGACAACCCGGCGATCCCCCTCCCTCCTCCGGCCGAGACGGGCTACATCCTGACCATCTGGAGCCTGGTCAGCGTCCCTCTCGTGCTGCTGTCCCTCGCCGCCGTCCTGGTGCTCGATTCGATCACCGTTGCCGGTTTCACCGCCGCCGTCGGCGCCGGTGTCACCCTGGCCGAACAACTGGCCCGCCGCCGGGTCCAGGCCGTGCTCCGCCTGTCGGTGGTCTACGCCGTGGCCGCCGCCTTCTTCGCCTTTGCCATCGGTGGCGCGTTCACGGTCGGACGGTTCGCCATCGGCGCCGCCCTGGCACTCGCCGCCGGTGTGCTGTTCGTCAGCAATCTCGGAGAGCTCGGAGCTGCCGCCCGGCACCGGCGCCGTACTCGGCAGGTGCACGAGTCCGTCCCCCGGGCCGCCGGGGAGGATCAGCCCCAGGCGGCGTCCGAGGATCGGTCGGGCTAGCGGCGGCGGTCGGCGAGGAAGCCGAAACGGTTCCGTGTCCTGGCCACCTCGGCCGGCTCGACATCGCCGACCACGAGTGTCTCGATCTCGGCGGCCCCTGCCAGCAGTTCCCCACGAGGCGAGTACAGCGCCGTGTCGCCGGCATGACCGAACCCGTTGCCGTCTTCACCTACCCGGTTCACTCCCAGGCAGTACGCCAGATTCTCGATCGCTCGTGCCCGGAGCAGCGTCTGCCAGTGCAGCCGGCGTTTCGCCGGCCAGTTGGCCACGACGACATAGAGATCGGACTCGGCCGCCAGGTCCCAGAAGGCGTAGGCGAATCGCAGGTCGAAGCACACGAAGAACGAAATCCGGACGCCGTCGATGCTCACGGTCAGCGTCCTGGAACCGGCGGCATAGTGGCCATCCTCACCGGAAAGTGAGAATGGGTGCATTTTGTCGTACCGTCCGAGGAGGCCGGACGGCCCGTAGACGAGGAGCCGGTTGACCGGCAGGTCGGCCACCGCCGGGTCGCTGGTGGGCACCGACGCCGCCACGTGCACCGACCGCTCAGACCGCTCGCTCAACCTGCGCGCCGACTCGGCCAGGAACCGTGCCGACGGCCCGTCGACGGGCTCGGCGACGGCGTCGGTGTCCATCGAGAACCCTGTCGAGTACATCTCGGTGAGACAGATCAGATCGCCACCGACCGCCGCCGACTGCTCGAGCAGGGGCGTGAGGCGAGCCATCGTGGAGCTGGGATCGTGCCAGTCGATCCGGTGCTGCACCCCGACGACCCGCATGCGGTGGGACTGTAGTCGTCGTCCCGTCGCCTACGCTGGCTCGGTGCGTTCGAAGCCCCTCGTCCCGTTCCTGACCGTGCTCCTGCTGCTCGTCTCGTCCTGTGGCGTGTCCCGCTCGGACAACCTCGCCGATGCCGCCACGCTGGTCTTCCCCGATGGCACGACGGGATCGATCGCCGCCGATGAGGTCGAGAGCATCGCCGATCAACTGGCCCAGAACGACGCCGCCGTCGCCCTACTCTTCAACGAGATACCCCCCTCCGACGTGATCCTCTCGACCCTGATCCAGATCCGGCTGCTCGACGCCACCATCGCCGATCTCGGCACGGAGATTCCGGCCGACGCCTATGACGCCGAGGTGGAGACGATCAACGAGATCCTGCGGGGACAGTTCGACGACGAGCAGTTCGACCTCGTCAGGACGGGAACCAGCGAGTACCTCGACATGGTGATCGACCAACGCATCCGCCAGGCGACCGTCACGAACGCCTTCCTCACCGGGCTCGGCATCGATGTTCCCTGCACTCGACACATCCTCCTCGCCACCGAGGAAGAAGCAAGCGACGCTGTCGAACGACTCACGGCCGGCGAGGATTTCGCCGATCTCGCAGCCGAACTGTCGATCGGTCCGACCGGGCCGAACGGCGGCGACCTGGGCTGCTCCGATCCCACCGGCTATGTCGCCGAGTTCCGAGACGCCATCGTGGACGCACCGGTCGGCGAGGTCATCGGACCGGTCCAAACCCAGTTTGGCTTCCACGTCATCGAGGTCTACGACACCGACACCATTCCCGAGGACAGCTCGCTGGCCGAGCAGGAGGGATTCGCCTACTACACCGATTTCCGGGACGGTGTGGAGGTGACGGTGGCTCCCGCCTATGGCGTGTGGGACGACGCTGCCGGCCAGGTGGTCGTCGAAGCCCCCCGTTGATCACCGTCGTCGGGATCGGCCCCGGTGACCCGGGGCTCGTCACCCAGGAGACGGTGGCGGCGATGGTCGACCACCCCGTCCGGTTCCTGCGGACGAAGCGACACCCGACCGCCGGCCTGGTCCGCAACGCCACCTCCTTCGACGACGTCTACGAGACGGCCGAAACCTTCGACGCCGTCTATGCCGCCATCACGGACCGGCTCGTCGAAGCTGACGAACGTCACGGTCGGGTCCTCTACGCCGTCCCCGGCTCGCCGCTGGTTCTCGAGCAAACGGTCAGGCGCTTGCGCCTTGCGCCCGTCGTGCTACGCGTCCTGCCGGCCGTGTCCTTCCTCGACCTGGCGTGGGATCGGCTCGGCATCGATCCGGTCGAGGAACGGGTGCGGCTGATCGACGGCCACACGTTTGCGCACAGCGCGGCAGGCGATTCGGGACCTCTTCTTGTCGCCCACGCGCATGCCAACTGGGTGCTGTCGGACATCAAGCTGGCGGTCGACGCCGGACCCGAGCAGCGAGCGGTCATCCTCCAGGGACTCGGGACGCCGGCCGAACGGGTCGAGGAGGTGCGGTGGCCGGACCTGGACAGGACCGTGGTGGCGGACCACCTCACGAGCGTCTATCTGCCGGAGGTCACCGCCCCGGTAGCCGGTGAGTTGGTTCGCTCGGTCGAATTGATGCACCGGCTCCGGCAGGACTGCCCCTGGGACAGAGAGCAGACCCACCGGTCGCTCAGGCGACATCTGCTGGAGGAGACCTACGAGGTGCTCGAGGCCATCGACGGCGTGGACGAGGCGTCCGGTCAGGGGTATCACCATCTCCAGGAGGAACTGGGCGATCTCTGGTTCCAGGTGCTGTTCCACGCTGAACTGGCGGCTGAGGCCGGACAGTTCACCATCGCCGACATCGCTCGGGAAGTCCACGACAAGCTGGTGTCCCGGCACCCGCACGTGTTCGGTGACGCCAAGGCAGCCGACGCGGCGGCGGTGCTGCACCACTGGGAGCAGGCCAAGGCGTCGGAGAAGGGGCGGGAGTCGGTGATGGACGGCATTCCGTCGGCCCTCCCCGCCCTCGCCTTCGCCGAGAAGGTCCTGAGGAAGGGAGCCGCCCGTGCGCCGGTCGACCTCACCGACGACGACCTGGTGGCCCGGTTGAGCCGGCTGGAGCCCTCCGAACAGGGGATCGCCGATGGGTTGCTGGCGCTGGTTGAGCTGGCTCGCCGCGCCGGTGTCGATGCCGAGGATGGTCTGCGCTCCGCAACCCGCCGCGCTATCGAGCGGTTCCGCCTGATCGAACAGTCCGGTATGCCCGACCCGTGGGTGTTCGGCTGAGGACTCTCTCTAGCGCGGCTGCGGCGGTGGCGGCTGCCGGGCCGGTTTCGGCGGCGGCGGCTGTTGTGCGTAATGGGCGAGCGGCCCGGCGCCCCACCCGGCCCCATACGACGGTGGTGGAGGAGGGGCGACGGTCGGCGGTGGCGGTGGCGGTGGCGGTGGCGG
>JBFGLT010000057.1:0-17231 GCA_041576015.1 Acidimicrobiales bacterium | reverse complement strand
GTCGACTGCTGCGGCGGCGGCGGAGCGGTCGACTGCTGCGGCGGCGGGGGTTCAGCTGCGGCGGGTGGCTCGGGTTCGGGTTCGGGCGGGGTCTCGGCGGCCGGAGGTTCCTCGGCTGCGGGCGCCGACGCCCCGTCACCGACCACCGCCAGCACCGTGCCGACCTCGACCGTCTCGCCTTCGGGCACGCGAATTTCGGACAGCACGCCGGCGGCCGTCGACGGCACTTCGGTGTCGACTTTGTCCGTCGACACCTCGAACAGGACCTCGTCCACCGCCACCGAGTCGCCGATGCTCTTGAACCAGCGGGTGATGGTGCCCTCTGTCACGGTCTCGCCGAGTTGGGGCATCTCGATTTCGGCCACGGTTGAACAGCTCCTCTAGTTGATCTGTTGGAATTGGAGTCGGGTGGTTTTTCTTGGTCTAGCAGGTGGGCTGCCCGGACGGAACCCGTACGGGCTCCCGATGTCAGTGAAGCGACCGGCCGGTGAGGGCCAGTACGGTCTCGCCGAAGGTCTCCGACAACGTCGGATGGGGCTGGATGAACGCGGCCGCTTCGTCGACGGTCGCTTCCCAGTTGACCGCCAGATAGCCCTGGCCGAGTTGCTCGGTGACCCACGGGCCGGCCATGTGTACCCCGACGATGCGCCCACCGGTGCCGTCGGGGAGCTTCTCGGCGACGATCTTCACCAGACCGTCCGTGTCGCCGACGATCATTGCCCGCCCGTTGCTGGCGAACCGGTGCTTGCTGGCGACCACCTCGATGCCACGCTCGGCTGCCTGCTCCTCGGTGAGTCCGGCGAAGGCGACCTCGGGGTGGCAGTAGACACACCAGGGAACGGAGTCGTAATCGATGGGTGTCACGTCCTCGCCCAGGATGTCCTTGATGGCGTTCATCCCCTCGATGAAGGCAACGTGGGCCAGCTGAGAGGAATTGATCAGGTCGCCGACCGCCCAAACCCCGGCGACGGCGGTGCGACCGATCTCGTCGACGACGACATGGCCGCGATCGTCCACTTCGACCTGCGTGCTGTCCAGGCCAAGCGTCTCGCTGGCCGGGCGGCGGCCGATGCTCACCACGACCGTGTCGGCGGTGACCTGCTGGCCCTCGCCGAAATGGACGGTAACGCCCTCGTCGGTGGTCTCCTGACCGGTGACCATCACGCCGGTGTGGATGTCGATCCCCCGTTTCTTGAAGGACCGTTCGACGACTTTGCGGCAGTCGACATCGGTGCTCAACAAGATGTTCGGCGCTGCCTCGACGATGGTCACCTGGGCCCCCAGATCGGCCATCATCGAAGCGAACTCACAACCGATGGCCCCGCCACCGATCACGACCGCCGACCGCGGCAGTTCCGGGATGCTCAGCAACTCGGTGGAGGTCACGATTCGTCGGTCATCCACCGGGAACCCGGGGATCGTAAGGGCCTGGGATCCGGCCGCCAGGATGACGGCATCGCCGGTCACCTGCACATCGCCGCTCTCACCACCCGAGACCGAGACCGTTCGGTGATCTGAACCGAGTGTCCCAGTGCCGCTGAACACCGTCACCTTGCGATTCTTGAGCAGCGTTCCCAGCCCGCCGACGAGCTGGTCCACGATTCCCTGTTTGCGCTTGAGCGTGGTGCTCCAGTCGACCCCGCGAGACTCGGCGAGAACGCCGAAGTCCGACGCATGCGTGACCGTGCGATGGACGGCGGCGGTCTCGAGCAACTCCTTGGCCGGGATGCACCCCACGTTCAGGCAGGTCCCCCCGAGCTTGTTGTACTCGATGAGGGCGATGTCGAGGCCGGCCGATGCTCCGTACAACGCCGAGGCGTAGCCACCTGGACCTCCCCCGATCACGACGACGTCGAAATGATTCTCTGGCACGACCACACCCTTTCGTGTACGCAGTCCTGCCTGGAGCCTAACCTCCGGCCGGCCCCGACCTGCCCGTCATCGCGAGATCAACAGCTGCACGGCGAAGGCACCGAGGATCAACAATCCGCAGGCTAGCGACAGGCCGAGCAGCAGCCGGGTACTCATCAATTCAGGTTATGCCGCGCGGGAGCGCCCCGGTAGGGTCGAGGATCTATGGACGTCGCAATCACCGGATCCAGTGGCCTGATAGGAAAGGCGCTCGTGCGCAGGTTGCGCGACGCAGGACACCGCCCGATTCGCCTGGTGCGGCGGCCCGCTCGCGGGGGGGACGAGATCCGGTACGACCCGGCGGCCGGGCAGCTCGATGCTTCGTCCCTCGAGGGCATCGACGCCGTGGTCAACCTCGCCGGTGCCGGAATCGGAGACCGCCGCTGGACCGACGCGTACAAGCGGTTGATCGTGGAAAGCCGCACCGACACCACATCCCTCGTGGCCGGTGCCATCGCCGGACTCGCCGACAAGCCGGGCCGGTTTCTCTCCGGGTCGGCCACCGGCGTCTACGGGGACGGCGGCGATTCGGTCATCACCGAGCAGGCTCCGGCCGCCGACACCTTCCTCGCCCATGTCGTCACCAGCTGGGAGGCCGCCGCCCAACCGGCGGTCGACGCCGGCATCCCGACCGCATTCCTCCGGACCGGGATCGTCCTTTCCCCGCACGGCGGCGCGCTCGGCCGGCAGCTCTGGTTGTTCAAGCTCGGGCTCGGAGGGCGGTTCGGGGACGGCAGCCAGTACCAGTCCTGGATCAGCCTCGACGACGAGGTCCGGGCGATCATCCACCTTCTGACATCCGATGTGACCGGCCCGGTCAACCTGGTGGCACCCAATCCGGTCACCAATTCCGAGTTCACCCGGATCCTCGGGCGGGTCCTCAAGCGACCGGCTCTGCTGCCCATCCCGAAGTTCGGGCCGGCGCTGCTGTACGGCACCGAGCTCGTCGAGGCGCTGCTGTTCGAGAGCGCTCGAGTGGTGCCGGAGGTGTTGCACTCCGACGGCTTCGAGTTCGTCCATCCCGAACTCGAGGTGGCGCTTCGAGACGTCCTCAACCGCCCCTGACGGCGGCGGACCGTCGATCAGTCGACGTAGAGCAACCGAAGCGCCGCCGAGGCGTGGTTGACCTCCTGGCGGCGCTGCAGCTGCTCGGCCGTCCCGATCGACGGGTTCTCGGCCAGGAGGCGACGGCGGACCATGGCGATCTCGTCCCACGAGGCACCGGCCGCCAGCCCCAGGACGGCCAGATGAGGTTCGGCGTCCGGCGACGACGGCCCGTCCACCTGCCGGGGATCGGGCTCACCGGCCGGGACGGGGGTGATGCCCTCGGCACTGAGGCCGGCGTACACCATGCCGAGATCGGGCAGTGGCTCGGCCATCGGTGAGGCCGGGGCGGCGGCCGCATCGATGACCGCTCCCAGGGTGTCCTCCGCCGGCACAAACGACGCCGGTTGGTCTACCGGGACCGGGTGTTCTGCTGCGGCGGTGTCGGCTCGGCGCCGCTCCACGGTCGCCAGCCAGGGGTCGTCGTCCGGGACGCCGGCCGCCGGCTCTGCGTCGGGAACCGAAAACTCCTCCACCGTCTCATCCGATTCCTCGGACGCTCGCTTGCGAAGATTGTCGAGAAGACCCACATCTCGAGTATCGGCACATCCCGGCCCGCCCTTAGCCGTGGACGCCCATCGCGCCGGTCAGGCGATCTCGATCACGGTCAGTCCCGCTGCCCGGTAGCGTTCGGCGAGCACCGGGTCGCCAACGACGAGTGCTCCCAGGGCGGCACGCTCGAGCCAGCGGTTGCGGGCTCGCATCGACTCGGCGGGCGACGCCACGTCCCCGCCCAGCTCGACCTCGTGAGCGGCGCGCGCCAGCGCGGCGTCGAACCGGGCCCGCAGTTCCTCGGGCCAGTTGCGTGCTGGGTCGTCGAAGGGAAGCACGGCAGCCAGCGGAAGTCGCCGGTCGATCGCCTCCTCGGCCGCCACCAACTCGGCTCCCCTGCGGAGCCCGCTCACCACCGTGGCATCCCGATCGAGAGATCGGATCACAGTGCGAATCTGTTCCGCCTGCTCGGTTGTGATCCTCGGGCTGCCGACCACGACCAGCGCCGGTCCAACCGGCCAGGGGATGTCGCACTCCCCGGCCTCGGTGTTGTCGACCCGACCGGCGCCCTCGAGATCCCGCAGCTCCTCGATGGCGGCGACCGCCAGCCGATCGGCGAGATCGTTCATCGGATCACCCGAATGACCCTTCACCCAGGAGAACCGCAGGGCTCCGTCCTCCATTCGGGGCAGAGCGACATCGAGCAACGGCTCCCAGAGATCACGGTTGGCTACCGGCTTTCGTTGACTGTTCCGCCAGTCCCTTCCGAGCCAGCCCTCGTACCAGCGGTCCTTGAAGCAGTTGACGACATAGGTGGAATCCGAATGCACGTGGAGCGGCCCGTCGAGATCGGTGAGCGCCTCCAGGACCGCCCGAATCTCCATCCGCTGATTGGTCGTGTGGCCCTCGGCGCCGGCTCGGTGCGGCCCATCGGGCACGACCCAGGCCCATCCCCCCGGCCCGGGATTGCCCGAACAGGCACCGTCGGTGTACACGTCGGTCCAGCGGGCATTCACCGTTTCACTGTACGCAGGGCGGCTCCGCCGGACGACTCACCGGCCCTCCCAAACGGGCGCGGCAGCAGCCTGGCGCCAAACCGAGCAAGGGCTGCCCCGAGTGGGCAGAATAGGATCATGAGCACCAACGGGTTCCTCGGCAACTTCCCCGACATCGACCCCCAGGAGACCGCCGAATGGCTCGAATCCCTCGAGGCGGTCAACAGCGTGAGCGGCAAGACCCGAGCCCGCTATCTGCTCGGCCGCATGAACCAGCGCGCCCGGGAACTCCAGCTGGGCAACAGCGAGACGGTGTCGACCGACTACGTGAACACGATTCCCGCCGAGGACCAACCGTTCTTCCCCGGTGACGAACACACCGAGCGCCGCATTCGCGCCTTCATCCGCTGGAACGCAGCGGCGATGGTCGTTCGGGCCAACAAGACCTCCGATGGTATCGGTGGCCATCTCTCCACCTTTGCGTCCTCGGCAGCCCTCTACGAGGTCGGTTTCAACCACTTCTTCCGCGGCAAGGATGCCGGGCTGGCCGGCGACGCCGTCTACTTCCAGGGCCATGCGGCGCCGGGCGTCTATGCCCGCGCCTATCTCGAGGGGCGGCTGAGCGAGGACCAACTCGATCACTTCAGGCAGGAGGTCGACGGAAACGGGCTATCGAGCTATCCCCACCCCCGGCTCATGCCCGACTTCTGGGAGTACCCGACGGTCTCGATGGGGCTGGCACCGATCAACTCGATCTATCACGCCCGCTTCCTGCGGTACCTCGCCGACCGCAGAATCGAGGACACCTCCCGGACACGCGTGTGGGCCTTTCTCGGCGACGGCGAGACCGACGAGCCCGAAACCCTCGGGGCGATCTCTCTCGCCGCCCGGCACGGCCTCGACAACCTGACATGGGTGATCAACTGCAACCTCCAGAGGCTCGACGGCCCGGTGCGGGGTAACGGCAAGATCATCCAGGAGCTCGAAGCCGTGTTTCGGGGCGCCGGGTGGAACGTGATCAAGGTCATCCACGGAAGCCGCTGGGATGAGCTGCTCCTCAAGGACGTCGACGGCGTCCTACTCCACAAGATGAACACCACCGTCGACGGAGAGTTCCAGCGCTACGCCGTCGAGGATGGCGCCTTCATTCGTGAGAAGTTCTTCGGCCCCGACCCCCGGTTGCGGCAGATGGTCGACCATCTCTCCGACGACGACCTGCGGAATCTGCCTCGGGGCGGCCACGACTACCAGAAGGTGTTCGCCGCCTACAAGGCGGCGGTCGAGCACCGCGGGCAGCCCACCGTCATCCTGGCCAAGACGATCAAGGGATGGACGCTCGGGGAAGGGTTCGAAGGGCGCAACGCCACCCATCAGATCAAGAAGATGACCAAGTCGCAGCTGATGGACCTCCGGGATCGCCTGTACCTCCACGACGAGATCCCCGCCGATGAGCTCGAGGATGGTATGCCCCCGTACTTCCGCCCGAATCAGGACTCGCCGGAGTACACCTACATGATGGAGCGGCGGCGGGCGCTCGACGGCGTGATACCCACCAGGGTGGTGCGCGACCGGCGCCCGCTCCCCGAGGCCCCGGAAGCTCCCTTCAAACAGTTCTACGAGGGCTCCGGTGGACGGGCGGTGTCGACCACGATGGCCTTCACTGCCATGCTCCGGGAGATGATGCGATCCGACGGCTTCGGTCAGCGGGTCGTTCCGATCATTCCCGACGAGGCCAGGACCTTCGGGATGGACTCGATGTTCCGGGAGTTCGAGATCTATGCCCCGTTCGGTCAGGTCTACGAGCCGGTGGACCACGAGCTGTTGCTCTCCTACACCGAGGACTCCGATGGACAGATCCTCGAGGAAGGTATCACCGAGGCCGGCGCCACCGCCTCCTGGATCGCCGCCGGAACCAGCTACGCCCATCAGGGTGTTCCGATGGTCCCGTTCTACACGTTCTACTCGATGTTCGGGTTCCAACGGGTGGGTGATCTGATCTGGGCCGCCGCCGACGCCCGAACGCGCGGTTTCCTCATGGGCGCGACCGCCGGACGGACGACGCTGATGGGCGAGGGTCTCCAGCATCAGGATGGTCACTCTCACGTCCTGGCGAGCACCGTACCGGCCTGTCAGGCCTACGATCCGGCCTTCGCCTACGAGCTCGCCGTCATCATTCAGGACGGGCTCCAGCGCATGTATGTCGACGGCGAGGACATCTTCTACTACCTCACGATCTACAACGAGAACTACGACCAGCCGGCCATGCCCGAGGGTTCACTGGATGGCATCGTTCGGGGTCTGTACCACTGGACCGGAGCGCCCGAAGGCACCGACCAACTGGCGTCGATCGTCTTCAGCGGGGTGTCCCACGCCGCCGCCCGGGAAGCACAGACCGAGCTCGCCGAACGATTCGGGATCGGCACCGACCTGTGGAGCGCCACCTCGTACAAACGGCTCCGGGAGGATGCCCTCGAAGTCGAGCGCTGGAACAAGTACCACCCTGGTCCCGACCGGCGGATCGCCTACGTCACCGAGCAACTGCAGCACGGGAGCGGTCCAATCGTCGCCGTCAGCGACTACATGCGGGCGGTGCCGGAGATGGTGCATCGGTTCGTGCCCCGGCCCTTCCACGTGCTCGGCACCGACGGCTACGGTCGTTCCGACGACCGCGAGGCGCTGCGGCGTTTCTTCGAGACGAACGCGGCCAACGTGGTCGTGGCGGTTCTCTCCGCCCTCGCCGAGGCCGGCACGATCGGCCAGGAAAAGGTCGTCGAGGCCATCGCCCACTACGGCCTCGACGTCGATACCGAACCCCCCTGGGAGCGCTGACCGTCCGGCTCCGGTTCGGTTGCTACAGCAGCACCCCGCCGTGCCGATACTCCCAGGGTGGACTCCGCCTCCGACCCCAAGCTTGTCGTCGACGTCCAGCACGTGCACCGCTCCTTCGGGCAGGTTCATGCGCTGAACGACCTGACCATCCGGGTGCCCGAGGGGTCGATCACCGTGCTCCTCGGACCCAACGGAGCGGGCAAGACCACCGCCATCCGCATGATCACCGGTGCACTGGGGCCCGACGTCGGGTCGGCCCGGGTGTTCGGCCTCGACCCGATGAGCGCAGAGGGCGAGGAGGTCCGTCGACGCTGCGGGGTGGTGAGTGCCAAACCCAGCCTGTACGACCGGCTCGACGGATGGGACAACCTTCGCTATTCGGCCGAGTTGTACGGGCTGGGCCGCGGCGACCGGGCCACCCGGGCCATCGTGGCGGCCGCCGAGAAGTTCGCCATCGATCATGCGCTCGATCTCGAGGTCGGCGGCTACTCGACCGGCATGAAGACGCGACTCGCCCTGGCGCGAGCGATCCTTCACGATCCCGAGCTCCTCCTGCTCGACGAGCCCACGTCGGGACTCGACCCCGAATCGGCCGTCGCCGTCCTCGAGCTGATACGCGACATGACCAGCGAGGGCCGGACGGTGTTGATGTGCACGCATCTCCTGCTCGAGGCCGAGGGCCTGGCCGACCAGGTCGTCATCATGCAGCACGGCACATCCCTGGAGTGGGGCCGTCCGAGCGAGCTGGCCGACCGCTACCTCCCGGACAAGCAGGTCAGGATCGGGGTGACGCTCGGGCGGCACCTCGCCGACATCGGGGCCCTGCCCGGCGTCCTCGACGTCGTTGCCGACGAGACGTCGGCGCTCCTCACCGTGAAGAGTCAGGACGTCGTGCCCGATCTCGTCAGCCGCATGGTGGCGTCCGGCGCCATGTTGACCTCGGTCACCCCGGTCGTCCCCAACCTGGAGGACATCTATTTCGCCATCCGCCGGGCGAAAGGGTCGACCGGCGACGAGCTGCCCCCACCCCCCGGTCCAACCGCCCGTCCCGCCCGTAGCCGGGTCGCCGAGCTGGCCCGCTGACACCAGGAGTCACAGTGTTCGGACTACAGATCGACCGAATTCTCACCGTCGCCCGAACGGACCTCAAACAGCTCGCCCAAGCCCGGGACTTCTGGCTCCCCATGACGATGCTGGGTTCGTTCTTCTTCGTGATCATTCCGACGATCCTGCTGTTCACCATCACCTCGATCGGCAGCATCGACGTCGTCAACCAGATGTCGGACACCCTCGATGTGCTGCCGGCCGCCGCCCAGAGTCAGATCCCCTCGACGACGTCCGGCGGGACCGAGGTCACAGACGCCGGCCGCACGGCCTACGCACTGGCCGTGTTCCTGTTTGCCCCGGTGGCGGTTATCGTCCCGCTCACCATCTCGACCGCCGTCGGCGCAGCGACGATCGTCGGCGAACGAGAGCGGGGCACCGGGGAGTTCCTCGCCCACTCCCCCGCCGGCGTCCGCGAGATCTACCTCGGCAAGCTGATCGCATCGCTCGTGCCGGGCTACATCACGACCGTCGTCGGATTTGGTCTGTACAGCCTGATCGTCAACGTGGTGGTCGGGCCCGAGGTGGGCGGATGGTTCTTCCCGACCGCCCAGTGGTGGGTGATGATCCTGTGGGTGCTCCCGCCCTTCCTGGCGATCTGCCTGTCCCTCGTCCTGCGCCTGTCGGCCAAGGTCCGGTCCACCGCCGCTGCTCAGCAAGCGAGCGGGCTGGTCAGCCTGCCGCTGATCATGATCGCCTACAGCCAGAGCACGGGCGTGCTCTTCGGCGCCGGGTCACTGCCGCTGGTCTTCGGCTTCATCGCCTGGACTGCAGCGGTGTTTTTCCTGGCCCGCGGGGTGCGCAGCGTGACCAGGAGCCGTCTGCTCGGCGTCGCTGCCGGGATCTGACACGCCCGTACCGGCGGCCGGGAACTCAGGCGAGCTGGGTGATGATGGCGTCGTCCAGGTCGATATTGGAGTGGATCGCCTGCACGTCGTCGTGGTCGTCGAGCAGATCGACCAGGGTCAGAACCTGCTTGGCGGCCGACGGATCGGCGATCGGGACCAGGTGGGTCGGGACCATGGCGGTGTCGGACTCCTCGACTTCGATCCCAGCCGCCTCCAGGGCATCCCGCAGCGTGTTGACATCGCCCGGATCACACGTGACCTGCCACACCTCCTCGAGATCCTCGACGTCCTCGGCGCCGTTGTCGATCCCGACCATCATCACATCTTCCTCCGAGGCCGCTCTGGAGATCTTCACGATCCCTTTCCGCTCGAACTGCCAGGCGACGGCGCCCGGCTCGGCCAGTGATCCGCCGTTCTTGGTCAGCAGCGACCGGATCTCCGATCCGGTGCGATTCCTGTTGTCCGAGAGCGTCTCGATCAACAGCGCCACGCCATTGGGGGCGTATCCCTCGTAGAGGATCTGCTCGTAGTTCACGCCCTCCAGCTCGCCAGTGCCTCGCTTGACCGCCCGCTCGATCGTGTCGAGCGGGACCGAGTTGTCCCGCGCTTTCTGGAACATCGTCCGCAGGGTGGGGTTGGCATCCGGGTCACCGCCACCGTGCCGGGCGGCCACCTCCACCTGCTTGATCAGCTTGGCGAACAACTTCCCGCGCCTGGCATCGGCTGCGCCCTTCTTGTGTTTGATCGTTGCCCACTTGGAATGACCCGACATGGCCCTCAAGTGTACGACGAGCGGCGCAGGTGCCTCAGCCGACGAGGTTGTCGATGAAGTATCGGTGGAGACGAGGATCGAGAGTCAGCTCGGGATGAAAGGCGGAGGCGAGCATGGAACCGGAGCGCACGAGGACTGGATCCTCGTCGACCGTGGCGAGAACGGTGACCTCCGGCCCAACCCGTTCGACCCGTGGAGCTCTGATGAAGACCGCTCGGAACGGGTCCTCGGTCTCGATCCCCAGCTCGGGGACGACCATGTCCGCCTCGAATGACGCCAGCTGGCGGCCGTATCCGTTCCGGCGTACCGAGATGTCGAGGGCGCCAATCTGAACCTGGTCGGGGCGGCCGTCGAGCACATCGACCGCCAGCAGGATCATGCCGGCACAGGTCCCAAGCGTGGGGAGCCCGTCGTTCACCAGCTTGGTCACCGGGTCGGTCAGCTCATTGGCGCCCAGGAGGAGGGACATCGCTGTCGACTCGCCGCCTGGCAGGATCAGCGCGTCGACTGCATCGAGCTCGTGGGGCAATCGGATCTGGCGGCCGGTGTGGCCGAGATCCCGCACCGCCTGGACATGGAGGTGGAACGCTCCTTGCAGGGCGAGCACGCCGATCGTGGCCAACGAGGGTTACCAGCCCCGGTCGGCCAGGTGAACGTCGATCTCGTCCATTCCGATACCGGTCATGGGACGGCCGAGATTGCGACTCACCTTCAGCAGGATGTCGGGATTGTTGTAGTTTGTCGTCGCTTCGACGATGGCACGGGCACGCGGGGCGGGATTCTCGCTCTTGAAGATCCCGGATCCGACGAACACGGCTTCGGCGCCGAGTTGCATGGCGAGGGCCGCGTCGGCGGGGGTGGCGAGGCCACCGGCACAGAAAATCGGGACCGGAAACCGCTTGGTGTCGGCGATCTCCTGGATCAGGGGCAGAGGGGCCTGGAGACGCTTGGCCCAGTCGAACAGCTCGGCTTCGTCGGCCTGACCGATCTTGCGAATGTCTCCGATGATCGACCGGAGATGACGGACCGCCTCCACGACGTTGCCCGTACCAGCCTCGCCCTTGGAGCGAATCAGCGCGGCTCCCTCGGCCACCCGGCGACACGCTTCGCCGAGGTTCGTGGCCCCGCACACGAAGGGGATGTCGAACGCGAACTTGTCGATGTGGTGGGCCTCGTCGGCGGGCGTGAGCACCTCAGACTCGTCGATGTAGTCGACCTGGAGCGCCTGCAGGACCTGGGCCTCCACGAAGTGTCCGATCCGGGCCTTGGCCATCACTGGGATGGTCACCGCGTCCTGGATGCTCTCGATGATGGCCGGATCGCTCATCCGGGCAACTCCGCCGTCGCTTCGGATGTCGGCGGGGACGCGCTCGAGGGCCATGACAGCAACCGCGCCGGCGTCCTCGGCGATCTTGGCGTGTTCGGCGGTCACCACGTCCATGATGACCCCACCGCGGAGCATCTCGGCCAGGCCCCGCTTGACCCTCATGGTGCCGGTCTGACGATTGGGGGAACCCTCCTGTGCCATGGCTCGTAGTCTATGGCAGCCACACTCGGGATGGGGAGCCGCGTCGGGCCCAGGCGTCCGCCGCGTCGACCGGAGCGATCGATCAGCTCTCGGGGATGATCACCGAGCGGTCAGGCCACATGACCCAGACCTGTCCCGGGGTCAAGAGGATGTCATCGCCGCGGTCGTCGACGATGGCCGGCGGATCCTGCGCGGACTGCCGGCTCCAGGTCCCCGAGATGACCCGGCCGTCGGTCAACACGGTTGCGTCGCCCGACCCGATCGACACGAGTTCGGGCGACTCGGCGTCGGCCGGACTCACGCCATAGCGCGTCTCCAGGATGACGACGTTGGCCGGTGCCAGCTGGTCGCCTCCGACGGTTGAATGAGAGGCGCCGTCCTGAGTACGCAGCCACCCTTCGGCGTTTCGGTCCCACTGATAGAGCACGACCGGCGAGCCTTGGAAGATCACGGTGACCGGCCCCGAGATCGCCCGACCCTGACTCGCCACCTCGTCGGGGGTGCCGAACCGGAACCACGGTTCGGGGGCTTGGGCGCCGTTGGGGACCTTTTCCTGCAGCCCGGCGGGATTGACGTACAGGTTGTGGGGTGCATTTCGGTTCTGGGCGCGGAAGAAGTCGACCCGGTCCTCGTAGCGGGCGTAGATCGGGAGTGCGACGAGGCCTCGATCGACGATGGTGTTGGCGCCCGAGTAGGCGAAGACGGGCTCGTTGAGGGCCGTCAGCAGATCGTAGTCGGAGGTGCGTGCCGACCGGACCGGCCCCACCGGTTCGGGCAGCTCGCTGTGATAGATGGCAATGAACCGGGTGACGCCTTCGGCTCTCAGCTCGATCACCATGTCCGCCCGGTCGAGCCCGGTCTGCGGCCGGGACCGCGGGTGATTGTCGACCTTGACCGCCACCGCCGGCAGCTCCAGCGCGACAGGGTCCCCGGCGAAGGGCAGGCCCGTGAAGGGAGCGGCGGGGAGGGGGACGGTCGTCGGTGGCTCGGTCGAGGTGGTGGTCGGCCCGCTGGTCGTCGTCGTGTCGTCGACCGTGGTGCTGGTGGTCGTCGCCGCCCCGGACTCCGAGCCGCCCGAGCAACCGGACAGCACGAACAAGACAGCCAGCAACAGGGCAATGGTTCGCATTTCAGAACTCGTTCAGGGCGGCGAGACGGACGTCGAGGTCGAAGTCCGGGACATAGGGTGGGGATGGAACGATCCAGAGATGGGCGGTGCCGGGGCTGTGTTCGCCCGAGGTGCCGGCCAGGGCCAGAGCCTGTCGCAGCCCAGGCGGGTAACGCGTCAAGGCGATCGCTGCCATGTCGCCCACGAGCTCTCGATCACCGGGGATCAACCTGGTGAGCAGCGCCGATGCAAAAGGGTGGAGAAACGACCCCGCTCCTTCGGAAAAGGGCAGCGAAACCATGCCGGCCGCAACTGTTGCCCGTTGCGCGTCGCCGCTGTGGATCCGAACGATCACCTCGGCGAGCAGCCCTTCGAGTTGCAGACGATCCAGCTGGTCCACGGCTCCGGCCGTGACGACAGCCGCCGAGTCTCCGGTGCCCTGCACGGCCGCCGCATTGACCGTCGTGTCGTCGGTGAGGTAGAGCGCTGGCACGGGGACGCCGATGCTGAGGCTCAAGCTCTCCAGCAGGTTGGTCACGCGCGCATGGTCGACGTCGTCGGCATCGGTGACGTCGAGCGCGTCGAGCACGATCTCGTCGACCTTGCCGAGCCGGTAGATGGTCATGGCCACCCCGACCCCGACGCCGACGACCGCGGCAAGCCAGACCGGCACCCCGGTCGCCAGGCCGACGACCAGGCCGACGACAACCAGCGGCAGAACCAGGCCCAGCGCGTACGGAACGGTTAGTGGCAACAGTCGGGAGGGGAGATCGGCCGGTGACACGGCGACCAGCGTAGTGGCCCCCGTCGAGTGCTAGGCGGCAGTCCCGCCCTCCAGAAGCTGGCGGTACAGAGAAAGGTAGGCCTCGGCTTGGCGGTCCATGCTGAATTGGTCGGCACGTACGACGCCGGCCTCGATCCGGCGTTCGATCTCGGGCCCCCGTGCAAGTGCCTGCCGGAGCGCCAGCGCCAGGGAGTCTGCGCTTCGGTTCTGGAACAATGTGGCCGCCTTGCCATACTCAACCACGGTCTCAAATGCTGCGATGTCGCTGGCGACCACCGCTGTCCGTGCCGCCATGCTCTCGAGCAGCACGACACCGAACGACTCGCCGCCGGTGGCGGGAACACAGAATACATCGGCGCCGGCCAGCCGGCGCTCCTTCTCCTCGTCACCGATCGCCCCCAACCACTCGATCCGCCGATCCGATCCGTAGCGGCGCTGGAGCTCGCCGGTGTCGGGGCCGGCCCCGCCGACCCAGAAGCGAACGTCCGCCGGGAGCCTCGATGCCGCGTCGAGTAGGACGCGCAACCCTTTGCGCTCCTCGTGACGGCCGAGAAACATGACGGTCGGTCCCTCGGTCGGCCAGGGCGTCGCTACGGAGAACCGCTTGACCTCGATGGCATTGGGAATGATGCGGTAGTTCCCCCCGAGCGATTCCTGGGCGGTCTGGGCCGCCGCCTCACTAACGGCGACCCGATGGTCCAGTCGCTCGGCCAGCCGGCGCACGACGCCGTTGATCCACTTGTAGGGGCGGATGCTCCCCGAGGCGTGAAAGGTGCCGATCAGCGGGGCCGGTTTCACCACCAGAGAAGTCAGTGTCGCGCCCGGTGCCGCCGGCTCGTGGAGGTGCAGCACGTCGAATCTCTCGTCCCACACCGCTCCGAGCAAACGGAGCTGGGCGGGCGGGTCCGGCGCCAGCGGCGCCAGCGAGCCGTTCTCTGCATACGGGATCGAGTTGCCGAGGGGGGTGACCCATGGTTCGGGCGGAAGACCATCGCA
Source organism: Acidimicrobiales bacterium (assembly GCA_041576015.1). Classification (GTDB taxonomy): domain Bacteria; phylum Actinomycetota; class Acidimicrobiia; order Acidimicrobiales; family SZUA-35; genus JABDIY01. The sequence continues at coordinate 2,760 of JBFGLT010000057.1, read as the reverse complement.
GGGTGCCAAGACCTGGGCGGCGACTCCCTTGCGGCGCAGGGCTCGCCCGAGACCGAGGACTTGGGCCTGAACGCCCCCCCAGACTCCCATCGAGTAGGGGCACACCAGGCCGACCCGTAGGAGCGACCGATCGTGACCGGTCACGACGACACCGTATCGTGCGAAGGGGGTTGGGAGCCGTCCGGCCGCTGTGCGTCCCAGACCGGCGACAGCACATGCCACTGGTGGGGTGCGGAACCGATCAAGGCGGCGAGAGCGTCGGCCACCTGCTGGGTCAGGGCGGCGGCGTCACGGCGGAGCGAACCGGACCGTTCAGGCCATATCGGCGGCTCGACCACACACCGGCGGGTGCGTCCGTAGTCGTAGATGGCCACCGGGAGCAACGGCGAGCCGGTCCGGAGGCTCAAGAGGGCCGGCCCGGCTGGCAGCCGGGCGCGCCGGCCGAAGAAGTCGACCGGGACGCCGTTGCCCCCGAGATCTCGGTCAGCGAGCAGGCAGATGATTCGGTCCCGTTCGGTGGCCGCTCGCACGAGGCGCCCCATGGCCGCCCTACCCAACGGAACGATCTCGACACCGAGGGATTGTCGCAGGTCGACGAACCACTCGAACACCTCGTCCGGTTCCAGGCGTTCGACGACGGCCATCACGTGCTGCCCGGCGATCCGGCCCAGCCACGCCGCCGCCCACTCCCACGACCCGAGATGGGGCAGCACCATGATCGGCGTGTGACCGGCCCGCTGGACCTCGATGATGTGGTCGTATCCCGAGTAGGAGAACCGGCGATCGATGACCGCGGGGGGCAGGGTCGGGAGCCGGAACGTGTCCACCCAGTACCGCCCGTAGGAGCCGACGCCCCGCGCAGCGCTCGCTCCGGGATCGGCGACGCCGACCCGAGCCAGGTTCCCGGCCAGATGCGACGTGCCTGCCAGCCGGGGGGCGATCCAGGCGCCGGCCAGTTGGGCGATGCATCCGGCCATGTCGAGCGGCACCAGCCGGGCGAGCTGGGTAGCGGCCCGGAGGAGGCCGACCTGGGTCCTCAACGGCGGGCGGGCGACGTCACCGCTGCCGGAACTCGGCCATGCGCTCCCGGGCTCGAGCCCGGAAGTCGCTCATCGACGCCCCGGAGCGGGCCGCTCGGCGGGCTCGGAGGCGCTCGGTTCGGGCCGATCGGCCGGGTCGAGCGCGACGGGGCGCCGGAACCGGCGACACCGCCGACGCCTGGCGCCACACCTTGAGGAACCGGGTGCCGGCCGTGATCACGGTCAAGGCGAGCATGATCCACAGGATGGCGGTGAGCAGGGCCGAGAACACCAGGCCGATCCCGAGGGCGATGAACCGCTCCGCTCGTTCCATGAGTCCGCCCTTGGCGTCGAATCCGAGCGACTCCGCCTTGGCCCGCTGGTAACTGACGAGCGATGCGGCCAGGAACAGGGCAAAGGGAAGGACGGCCAGACGGGGGGTGTCGGTCCCGGCGTAGTACCACGCCGCACCGACGAAGATCAGACCGTCGGAGAGCCGGTCCGAGACCGAGTCGAAGAACGCCCCTCTGGGCCCCGAGCGTCCGGATGCCTTGGCAATAGCACCGTCGAGGGCATCGGGGAGGCCGCTGAGTGCCAGGAGCACGGCGGCGGTGAAGAAGTGCCCCGTGGCGACCGCCACGCCGCACCCGGCGGCCATGGCGACCCCGAGGACGGTCATCACGTCCGGGGAGACTCCCCGCCGATGGAGTGCCACCCCGATCGGGGTGGCGATCTTGTCGACCCCTTCTCGAAAGTTTCCGTCAAACACAGTGTCTCCGTGGCGAGTGGACGAGACCAGCGTAGCGGCCCGGCCGGGGTCGTCTGCGCAACGGGCCGGCACGGCCCCGGGGTCCCTACAATTGGGCGGCGATCCGCGCGGTGCGGCGAAGCCCCTCGGCTCCGATGCGAGCTGCGTGCTGGGCGACCTCGAGGAGAGTGATGTGACGACCATCGGTCGTCGCCGCCCGGAAGGCCCACTGTTCGGTCGAGGCCCGGTCGAGGGTGGCGGCGATGGCATCTGCGCTCGCCCCGACCGCCGCCTGAGCGGCATCGAGACCCATCGGCCGATCAACGCTCGGCAACGGAGGCTCGGTCCCGAGCGCCGCGCCGGTGATCAGCGGCTCGGACTGGGTGGCCAGTTTGGCGATCTCGACTTCGAGCTGACCGAGGTGCCGGGCCAGTTCGGCGACGGCCCCGGTCAACGAGCCGCCCTCGACGTGCTCGTTCCGCCGGGCGAAGCGCTCCGGATCGCTGCGAACAGGGCCGATGACCTCGTCGTAGCGGCGAGGGAGCGACCGCATGGTGATGATGAGATCCCGTGGCGCCAACCGGTCGTAGCGGTCAGCCACCGAGCTCGCTCCAGTCCTCGGGGTTGTCCTCGACGATCCGTTCGACGACATGCCCGTCGACGCCGTCGACGACGACGAGTGCCCTGGTCAGGGGTGGATCCTCGGCGGTGTAACACAGGATGCGCCAGACGGGCCGGCTGAGGAACCCACGCCAGCTGAGCTGCGCCGAGGCAGGCCCGATCGGCTGACCGACCTCGGCTGCCGCCACGACCAGGGCGTCACGTTCGTCGACGTTCAGGTTCCAGCCGCTGACGATGCTGTAGGCGCCGACGATCACGGCGATCAGCGCCGCCCAGAGATATCCCTCGTTCACCAGCACGCCATCGTCGCCGTAGAGCAGGTAGAGCACGACGAATCCGGCGGCAGCCAGGAGGTAGAGATACCCCGGGATC
>JBFGLT010000056.1:0-17249 GCA_041576015.1 Acidimicrobiales bacterium | reverse complement strand
TCGCCGGGTTCTTGATCGCCTGGGCCTCATCGAGAACGACGTTGTTCCATTCGATCTCTTCGAGCCGGGACATGTCGCGGATCGCCGTGCCGTATGTCGTGATGACCACGTCGGCGGGTTGGACCGCCCGGGCGATGCTCCGGCCTTCGGCCCGATTCGGGCCGTGATGCACGAGCACTTTGACGACCGGGACGAACTTGCGGGCCTCCGAGGCCCAGTTCCCGATGACGGCCGGTGGAGCGACGACGAGGGAGGGGCCGTGCGCTCGACTCAGGGCGATGTGCGCCAGCATGGTCGGCGTCTTGCCGAGGCCCATGTCCAGTGCCAGGCAACCACCGAGACCCGCCGACTCCAGGAATCCGAGCCACGCCAGGGCGTCGGCCTGATACGAACGGAGTTCGCCTCGGAACCCATCGGGTTTGGTGGGAAGGTCGGTCGGGAGATCCTGGGCCGAACGGAGCAGATCGACCGCCCAACCCGAGCCGGCGATCGAAACCCCGCCGGCCAGCGGCGAACCTTCGAGCCCGAGTGCGTGGCGCAGCATGTCGGCGCCGCTGAGGGTCTGGTGCTTCTCGCGCTCGGCCAGCGCTGCGGCGGCCTGCTGCAGGTCGGCTTTGTCGAGCTCGACCCACCGACCCTGGGTCTGGATCAGCGGTCTGGCCTCCAGTGCGAGGCGGGCGATATCGGCGGCGGTGAGCTCGACGCCGTCGAACACCGCCGACCAGCGAACGTTCGCCAGCTGCTGGGCGCCGACCACCGAATCGGGCCGTTCTTCGGCTGTCAGCCGCAACGAGGGCGTGGCCTTCTTTCGGCTCAGCGTGGGCACGCGCACGTCGAATCCGTTGGCGATGAGCACCTCGCCGACGGTCGTCATGAACGTCCAGGCTTCGTCCTGGGACAGCATCACCTCACCGCGTCGGCGGCTGCCGGGCCGGAGCAGAACGTCGTAGAGCCGCTCGAGCCGGGCCAGGTTCTCGCGGATCCGCTTCGACCGGCTGTTGGACGAGGTGACCATCACCTGCTCGACCGGGTCGAGCGACTTCTTGTCACCGTGGGCCAGCACTCGGAGGTGCCAGGCTCCGGAGTCGTCGGGCTCGTCGAGCTGTACGACCAGCGGCTGCTTCTCGGGCTGGGTGACGACGCTGGACCACTGGTCCAGGCGACGGCCGAGCTCGGAGGCCAGGCGGGTGGGCGCAACGAAGGGTTCGCCGTCGAGCCGGGCAAGCATGGCCTCGATCATGTCGCCACGGTTCCGCAGCTCGGGCGGCGGGGCCGGCACTTCGAGCCGGTGGGCTGACGTCGAAACGATCGTGTTGGTGAGATCGTGGAGAACCGCCTCGGTGAACACGCGATTGTCCCGCCTGTTCTCGAAGATCGTCGCCGACCCCGGACACGACTCCGACAGCAGCCGGATGGTTTCTGGCTGGACCAGGGCCGGTTTCCAGGCCACCTCGTACTGGGCATGGTGAGGGGGTGGTCGACCATCGCCAGTGGGTTGTTGGGGTGACCGGCGGATCGTTGGCACGATCCGGCCCTGCGTGACGGCGCGTACGGCCGTGGCCGCCACCAGTCCGATCCAGGTGGCGCTGGTGCCGATCGTGGCGTCCTCCCGGGATCCGGCCAGCGAGACCACCCAGCCCAGCGCCTGGTCGAGCGGCGCCTGCAGGGCCGGGGCCCTGGCGCCGTCGAGCAGGGGTATGTCGGGATGGTCGTTCCACTGCAGGACCGACCCGGCGGCCGAAAGAGCGTCACGGACCTCGTGGTTCGACCGGACGCCCGCATTCCATCCGCCCATCCAGGCCACGACCGTGCCCGGTGACCACGACAGCTGGAGAGCTGCGATGGCTTCGCCCGGCTGCGGTGCGACCGGGCGGCCACCTCGTCGAGGTGGGCCCACCAGCTCAGTGAGGACCGAGTCGATGCGGTCGGCCTCGGCGTTGAGGTCGTCGAGGAGAAGGAATTTGGCCGGGCGGGGAACGGTGCGGCGTGTGTCCTCGATGGCGTACTCGATGTCGTCGAGCCTGCGGATCAGGGCGTTCACCCAGTGCGGGCGGTGTTCGCCCAGAACGGCCAGATCGCGCTCGTTGGCAAGGCCGTCGAGGTGGCGCTGAACGGCGTCGGTGAAGTCGACCGGTGGCGGCGCCACGGTTGCATCCGGGTTCTCATCAGTCCGGGCCTGGTGCCCAGGGATGTCCTTGGACTCTAAAAGGGTGATGACAGCTCCTTGCGTCGCTGCGTAGGTGTGGCGCATCGATCACGCACGGCGATCAGCGGGAGACCCATCGGGCACTCCGACCCAGCCGTGCATGCAGCACTCCCGTCGAAGGTCTATCGGTGCGAGACCAGCCCCGTTGAGGCCCATCGCACACCGCCCGTTTTAGTATAGCCCGGCCGTGCGCGAGTCCCGCCGATCGCGTGACATGAGGTTTCCTAGACTGGAGGCGATGCGTCGCGCAGTTCTCCGCCGCTCCGTGATGAACCTGCTCCCCCCGGGCGAGTCGGTCGGTGAAGCGGCGTTCATGTGGGCCCGGCACCGGGCCGGCTATGCGATCGCACTGGGGGCGTGGGCAGCGTTCACGCTGCTAGCCGTTGCCGCCGGCTTCGAGGAATGGCCCACCCGCCTGGTCATCGGGCTGGCGGGCGGGGCTGTCACCCTGACGGCGATGACCGACTACCGGGTCCTGGCATCGACGACCAACGGTCTGGTCCTGCTCGACGCCGGTCGGGTCCGGCAGGTCGCCCGGCGGCTGCGTCGTCGCCTGCCACCCGACGCGAGCATTCGGCTCGTTCGCGACACCTTGATCACAACCGACTGGGAGGTCGACGGCGTCGAATACACCGTGCCGAAGGGCTCACAGCGAGCTATGGAGACGATCGCCGCCCAGCGAACCCCCGGGCCGCCCGGGGTCTGACCAGCAGATCGGTCAGACCCCGGCGCCGCGTGACTACAACGCGGCGGCGCGGAGCATGGACGTCTCGGCCAGCCCGTGCCACTCCTGGATCGAGTCTCTGAACTCCCGCCACGGACCGAGAATCTCGCCGAAGCGAGCGTTGTCGGCGGCGATCGAGTCGAGAACGTTCTCGGTCTCCTCCTTGAAGGCGGCCAGCACTTCGTCGGGGAAGACCCGAATCTCGGCGAACTCCTTCACCTTCTGAAGATCGACCGGGTTGAGGACATCGTAAATCGCCATCGTGCGGATGTTCGACGTGGCCGCAGCGTTCTCCACCGCCGCCTTGTACACGTCGGGCAGGTCGTTCCAGAACGCCAGAGGCAACTGCACCTCGAGCGACGGGCCCGGCTCCCACCACCCCGGGTGGTAATAGAAGAGCTGGCTGCCGAGCTGGTCGAGCCCGAGGATCAAGTCGTCGGTCGGTCCTACGAACTCGGCGGCATCGATGGCACCGGTCTCGATGGCGGGGAGGATGTCGCCCCCGGCGAGGGAGACCTGTTCACCACCGAGGTTGTTCAACACCTGACCGGCGATACCGGGGATACGCATGGTCAGTCCTTGGATGTCGCTGACCGTGTTGATCTCCTTGGTGAACCAGCCGCCCATTTGGACGCCGGTGTTGCCGGCGGGGAACTGGATCACGCCGAACTCCTCGGCATAGAACTCCCGAAGGATCTCCAAACCGCCGCCCTCGTAGAGCCAGGCGTTCTGCTGGCGGGACGTGAGGCCGAAGGGTACGGCGGTACCGAACTGGGTCGCCGGATGGATCCCCGTGTAGTAGTAGGAGGCGGTGTGACCGGCGCCGGCACCGCCGTCGCGAATGGTGGGGAGCACCTCGAGACCGCCGACGATCTCGCCGGCAGGGCGCACGTTGATCCGGAACCGGCCGGCGGTCAACCGTGACAGCTCTTCGGCAAAGATCTGGGCCGCCCCGAAGAGGGTGACGAGACCGGTCGGCCAGGAGGTGGCCATCTCCAGCTCGATCTCTGGCAGGTCGGAGTCTTGGACCAGATCGACGGTGTCACCGTCGCCACCGCCGTCGCCTCCGTCGCCTCCGTCGTCTCCCCCACCGTCGGTAGTTCCGTCATCGCCGGAACCGTCGTCGCTTGACGCCGAGTCCGAGCTGCAGGCGGCAAGGACCGCCGACGTCGCGGCCAGACCGGCGACGCCCATCCCGGCCTTGTTGAGGAAGGAACGGCGGCTGATGTTCGGTACCGACGGACCTTCGAGTTCTTCTGGTTCTCTTTCCATGTGCCTCTCCTCTGTGGATGAAGGGATCTTAGGACGCCCCCGACGTGACGAAAAGGTCGAAGGAGAACTCTGTGATGCCGGGAAATGCGCCGAGGATGACCAGCGCCAGCCCCTGCAATACCATAAAGGGGATCGCCCCCTTGTGGATGTCGGCGGTCTTCACCTCGGGCGGGGCAACACTCTGGAGGTAGAACAGGGAGAATCCGACCGGTGGGGAGATGAAGGCCATGTTGAGGTTCACGGCCATCAGCACGGTGAACCAGATGATCTCGATGGTGGTGAACCCGAGCTCCTGCATGGCCGGTAGGAAGATCGGCACGACGATGAAGGTGATCTCGAGGAACTCCAGATTGATCCCCAGGATGAACACGGCGATCATCGCCACGATCACGAATCCGACCTTTCCCCCGCCGATGGCGGTGAGCCACTCGGAGGTCTTGTCCGATCCGCCGAGCTGGAAGAACACCAGACTGAAGAACGATGAAGCGAACACGAGGGTCAGCACCAAGATGGTGATGTTGGCGGTCGACTTGCCCGACGCCTGGAACGCATCGGGGGTGAGCCGCCATCGCACTTCGATGTGGTCGCCGCCGTCGGCCAGCAGGACCTTGTCGAAGTAGTAGTTGAGCGCCCCGAGGATCAGCGCCCCGAGGACCCCGATGGCGCCCGCTTCGGACGGGGTGGCGATGCCGCGGAAGATGGCGGCGAGCACCCCCACGATCAACAGCACCGTCGGGATGATGGAGACGACGACCTCGGCGGTCAGCATGGAGCCGACCATGAGCAGGCCGGCGATGACGACGAAGCAGCCGAGCGTGCCGATCAACGCAGCATTTGCGTTGGAGACCGACAGCACGACCAACCCGAGGAGGACCGAGAGGATGGCGGCGATCGAGACCGAGTGGGCGGGCGTGAGCGACCCGTTGAGCGTGCGCTGGTCCTTGGGCATCGCCGGCCCGGCGGCCGGGTTGATGTAGGAAATCCCCAGGGCGTAGGCCACGTACAATCCGCTGAGGATGAGGCCGGGGATCAGGGCACCGGCGAACAGTCCGAGGATGCCAACGCCCATCTGCTGGGCGAGCAGGATGAGCACGAGGCTGGGAGGAAGCAGCTGGGCCAGTGTCCCCGATGCGGTGATCGCTCCGGTCGCCAGTTTGTGGTCGTACCCGAGTTGCACCATGGCGGGGAGCGAAAGCAGACCCATGACGATCACGGTGGCGGCCACCACCCCGGTGGCGGCGGCGAGGAGCGTGCCGACGACGATCACCGCTGCGGCGACACCACCGCGCAAGGGTCCCATCAACATGCCGATGGCGCGGAGCAGCCGTTCAGCCAGTCCGGACCGCTCGAGGATCGCTCCCATCATCACGAACAGCGGGACGGCGAGGAGGGTCGTGTCGCCGGACCGCCCGAGGAACGCCGCCCATTTGAGGGGGAGGGAGTTCAGCGTGTTCGGATCGAACACATCGAATGCATCGCCGAGGAACGTGAACAGGAGTCCGGTCGACGCAAACGAGAAGGCCACGTTGTATCCGGTGAGGATCAACGTCATGAAGATCAGAAACATCACCATGGCGAAGAACTCAGCGAGATCGAGACCGAGTGCGTCCAGCATCCGTGCGTCCCCTACTCCACCCTCAGCGGGGCTTCGGCCATTTCGGGGAAGCCGCCCAGATCTTCCCGGTTGACCATGGTGAAGCCGTGCTTGATCGTCTCGGCGACGATCTGCAGAAGGAACAAGCAGAAGCCGACGAAGATCATCGCCTGGATCGGGCCGGTCGGGAGCTGTCCGGCGTCGCCTTGTTGCTCCCAGGTCTCCCAGACCCGCCACCCCTCGGGCCAGGTGCCGGCCAGGCCCTGGCCGGATCGGTCGGGCCGGAACCCGAGCGAGATCTTGGCGTAGGCCCACAGAATCCGAAGGGCGGCGATGAGGAACGGGATGAAGAGCGTCACGTGGAGCACGAAATCGAGCCACGCCTTCCGCCGGTTCGAGAAGTCCGCCCACCAGAAGTCGATCCGGGGATTGACGCCCTCACGGACGCCGTAACCAAGACCCAACAGCGCGATCAGGCCGAACGCCTGCCATGACATGGCGCCGACCTCGGAGATGATCAGGTCGGCCTCGATGAAGCGGGCGAGGTACCGGCTGAGGGAGCTGTACAGGGCGAGGAGGAACACCCCCCACGCCAGGACCCAGACCGGCCCCATGAGGACCGACGCAACGAACAGACCGAACCCGAACCCCCCGGCAACCGCCGCCTCGATGTCGTGGAGCAACCACATCAGCACGAACGCCGCCACCCCCACCGCCACCGCCGTCAGGGTTCCGGCCCGCAGCTCGACACCGGCCCCGTTGATCGCATAGTCGCTGAGTTTCTCGATCCCCCGCCGAAGGGCGTCGAGCATCTCGAACTGGGTGCTAACGACGATCGTGCCGAGCACGAGGACCCAGTGCCACCAGGCCAGATTGCCGACCAGATAGTCCGTGTCGACGAGCGTCATCACGAGTGCAGCCAGCCCGAAGGCGGCCGCCACCCACCCGAGTGGGTGCAGGCGGCCGATGATCCCGTCGATCCCCCCGGTTGCCCGCTGCCGTTCGGCTTCGGCGAGATCGATGACCGTCTCGACCACGTCGGTGTCGGATGCGGTCAAGGGCGCAATCCGTCCGGAAGACTCGGTACGGCCTGGACTGGATCCACGAACACATCTCCCCCTCAGAACACACGTGACGAGGGGCACACTACAGCCTCGGCGGGGGGGAGGCGAAAACCTTCCCCGTGTTGCAACGATGCCCGACCGGTCAACACCGCCCGGTGTGCAGCCGATGAAGAGAGGGTGACGACCGCGCAGCCTGCCGCTCACCATCGGATCCGCAAGCGTAATCCCCACCTGGACTGGAGTGACGTCCCGCTGGCGTGGCATCGGACCAAGCCGGAGTTCGCCTGCGCCGCCAACGCCGTTTCCCTGCTCATGCCCCACGTCGAGCCCTTCGTTGTGCGATCGGTGGAACAGGTTGCGGACCAGCTTCCGGACGCAGTTCGTCCGGCCGCCCTCGCCTACGCCCGCCAGGAGCGCCAGCACCATGCGCAGCACCGGCGCTTCAACACTTTGGTGTTCGACGCCCATCCCGGACTCCGATGGATCGACCGGCTCATGGCGTGGACCTTCGAACGGCTCGGGCGTCGCAGCACCGAGTTCGGTGTTGCCTTCGCCGCAGGAGCCGAGACCGTCGCCTACGCCGGTGCGCGCTGGGTCGACGAGCGGATCAACCTGTTCGACGACGCCCATCCGATAGCCGCTCGGCTGTATCTGTGGCACCTGGCCGAGGAGGTGGAGCACAAGGGAGCGGCCCACGACGTCTGGGCGGCCGTGAGTGGCAGTCGAGCCAACTACGTCCTGGGAACGATCGCCTCGATCGTCGTGCTGGCGTTCTTTGCCTTCATCGGCACGCTTGGATTGCTGTGGGTGGAGCGCAGGATCTTCTCACCGCGGGCCCACTGGAACCTGCTCGTCTGGAGTGTCACGTACGCCTTCGAGTTCCTGCCGCTGGCGGTCGTGTCGGCGCTGCCGGGCCATCATCCCGACGACCTCGCCGATCCGGTCTACCTGCCCACCTGGCTGCGCACGGAGGTCGACGGCTAGTACCGAGCGATCTCGGCGCGACCGACGACCATGTGGTGAACCTCGTCGGGCCCGTCGGCGAAGCGAAGGGTGCGCTGCTGGGTGTACATCTCGGCCAGCGGGGTCCACTGGGAGATTCCGGTCGCTCCGTGCATCTGGATGGCCTGATCGATGATCTGGCACACCCGCTCGGGGACCATCGCCTTGATGGCCGACACCCAGACCCGCGCTTGTTCGTTCCCCAGCACGTCCATCGCCTTGGCCGCCCGGAGCACCATCAACCGCATCGCCTCGATGTCGATCCGGGCCCGGCTGATGATCTCGGTGTTCCCGCCGAGTTTCACGAGCGGCCGTCCGAACGCTTCGCGACTGAGACCGCGCTTCACCATCAACTCGAGGGCCCGTTCGGCCGCTCCGAGGGAGCGCATGCAGTGATGGATTCGGCCCGGCCCGAGTCGCAACTGGGAGATCTCGAAGCCTCTCCCCTCCCCGAGCAACATGTTGGTCACCGGGACCCTCACGTCCTCGAAGCGGATGTGCATATGCCCGTGTGGCGCATCGTCGGCGCCGAACACCAGCATCGGTCCGATGACGGTCACCCCGGGGGTGTCGATGGGCACGAGGATCTGGCTCTGCTGGAGGTGAGGAGCGGCCTCGGGGTTGGTCTTCACCATGACGATCATGATCTTGCAGCGCGGATCCCCGGCACCGCTGGCCCAGTACTTCTCGCCGTTGATGACGTACTCATCGCCGTCGCGGACCGCACTGGTCGAGATGTTCTTGGCATCGGAGGAGGCGACGCCTGGTTCGGTCATGGCGAAGGCGCTGCGGATCTCGCCGGCGAGGAGTGGTTGGAGCCACCGTTCCTTCTGCTCGGGCGTGCCGACCCGCTCGAGCACCTCCATGTTGCCGGTGTCGGGGGCCGAGCAGTTGAGACACTCCGACGCCAGCGAGTTCTTGCCGAGCTCCTGGGCGATGTAGGCGTAGTCGAGGTTCGAGAGCCCCTCCCCCGTCTCGGCGTCAGGCAGGAAGAAGTTCCACAGTCCTTGCTCCTTGGCCTTTGCCTTGACGCCGTCGAGGAGCTCCAGCTGGCCGGGGACGAAACTCCACCTGTCCTCGCGGCCCTCGCCGAGCCGGTGGAACTCGACGCTCATGGGCTCGATCTCGGTCTCCATGAACTTCTTCACCTTGTCGAGGAGCGGCCGGGCCGCCTCGCTCATGGCGAGGTTGTACATCTCACCGCCGAGGTCGTCAGTGTTCAAAGGCTGTGCTGGCATGGCCCCATTGTTCCCCAGCCACCCCGGTTCACGAAATCTGATCGACCCCCACGAACGTCGCCCACTCGTTCAGCGGAGCCCGCTCGGAACGGAGCGCATTGACGGGATGATCTGGATCTCGGTAGCCGATCGACATTCCGCAGAAGAGCATCTGATGCGCCGGTGCGCCGCAGAACGCGGCGACCGTCCGGGGGAACACGCTCCACGATTCTTGGGCGCACGTGTCCAAGCCGGCCTCGACAGCGAGCAGCATGAACGTCTGGAGGAACATGCCCAGATCCGACCACTGCGGGTGGTTCATCCTCCGATCGACGAAGCAGAACAGACCGGCCGGCGCGCCGAAGAACCGCTGGTTGTTGGCGAACCACTCCAACCGGGCCGCCCGATCCTCCCTGACGATCCCCATCGTTGCGTACATCTGCTCGCCGATGGTGAACCGGCGGCTGCGGTAGGGTTCGTGGAGCTTGTCGGGATAGATCGGGTACTCGCTCTCCTCCGGCGGCCGACCATAGACCGCCTCGATCAGCCGCTCGGTGGCCTCCCCGTTGACCACGTAGATGTGCCAGGGTTGGAGGTTGCCGCCCGAGGGTGCCCGCGACGCGACGCGGAGCAGCTCGGCGATCAAGGCGTCCTCGACCGGAGTGTCGACGAACGCTCGAACCGACATCCGGCGATCGATGGACTCACGCAGCTGCATTCGGGGGACCATAGACCAGCCACTTGATCCCCTGAAGGTACGGTGGGCGAGCGACCGCAGGGCATGCTGGCCTTCGTGAGCCGGATCGACACGACCTCCATCCGCTATCCGGCCGACCTGCCGATCAGCCGCCATCGGGACGAGTTGCTTCGCACCGTGGCCCAGAATCAAGTCGTCGTCGTCGCCGGCGAGACCGGCTCGGGGAAGAGCACTCAGCTCCCCAAACTCTGCCTCGAGGTAGGCGCCGGCGACTCCGGAACACGATCCCGGCCTCGATGGATCGGTCACACCCAGCCCCGGCGGATCGCGGCCCGCAGCATCGCCGAACGTGTCGCCGAGGAGCTGGGCACGAAGATCGGGGATGCGGTCGGTTACAGGGTTCGCTTCACCGACAGGGTCGGTGCCACCACTCGAATCAAACTGATGACCGACGGCATTCTGCTGGCCGAGGTCCAGCGGGATCAGATGCTGTCGCGCTATGGAGCCCTCATCATCGACGAAGCCCACGAGCGCAGCCTCAACATCGACTTTCTTCTCGGCTACCTGAAGGCACTCCTGCCCCGGCGTCCCGACCTCAAGCTGATCGTCACGTCGGCAACGATCGACACCGCTCGCTTCGCCGAGCACTTCGCCTCCCCCGAAGGCCGTCCCGCTCCGGTCGTGGAGGTCTCCGGTCGGGCCTATCCGGTCGAGATCCGCTACCGGCCTCTGGACGACGGCATGGACATGATCGACGGGATCCAGGGCGCGGTCGCCGAGGTCGAGGCGGAGGGTCCCGGCGATGTCCTCGTCTTCCTCCCCGGCGAACGCGACATCAGGGATACTGCCGACGCCCTGGCCGAGAGCGTTCCGGAGCGGACCGAGATCGTCCCGCTCTTCTCCCGCCTCTCGGCCGCCGAGCAGCACCGCATCTTCGCTCCCCATCGCGGTCGTCGCATCGTCCTGGCCACCAACATCGCCGAGACCTCGCTCACCGTGCCGGGGATCCGGTTCGTGATCGATCCCGGTCTGGCGAGGATCTCCCGATACAACCAGCGCACGAAGGTCCAGCGATTGCCGATCGAGGAGGTCAGCCAGGCGTCTGCGGAGCAGCGAGCGGGTCGATGCGGCCGTCTCGGGCCCGGGCTCTGCATCCGTCTCTACGGAGAGGAGGACTTCGCCGGTCGCCCGCCCTTCACCGATCCGGAGATCATGCGCACCAACCTCGCGTCGGTCGTACTCCAGATGGTTTCCTCCGGGATCGCGCCGGACGGACTCGACGATGTCCTCGAGTTCCCGTTCGTCGAAACCCCCGATGTTGGCAACATCAGCGACGGCGTCCGCCTGCTCGTCGAACTGGGGGCTCTCGATCCCGAGCCCGATCTCTCCGTGGCTCGCCCGTGGCTCACGTCGCTCGGCCGGCGGCTCGCCCGTCTGCCCGTCGATCCACGCTTGGCCCGGATGATCCTCGCTGGCGACAAGCAGCAGTGCCTCGACGCCGTCCTCGTGGTCACGGCAGCGTTGAGCATCCAGGACCCCAGGGAGGAACCGACCGACCAGGCTGAAACGGCCCGCCGGTCACACGCCCGGCACCAGCACAAATCGAGCGACATCCTGACGATTCTCAACCTGTGGCACTACGTTCGCACGGAACGTCGCCGCCTGTCCTCGAGCGCCTTCCGCCGGCTCTGCCGGCGCGAGTTCCTCCACCACAATCGCGTTCGCGAGTGGCAGGACCTGTACGCCCAGCTCAAGCGGGCGGTGCGAGACCTCGAGCTGGCGCCGCCGCGTTATCGTCCGCCCGAGGACCTGGACGGCGACTCGGTCCACCGGGCCGTCCTCGCCGGCCTTCTCGGCCAGATCGGCAAGCGTGACGAGAGCCGTCCGGCCCGGCGCACGGGACGTCAGGACCGCCGCCGCTCCCTCCCGGAGTACCTCGGGCCCCGCTCGACCCGTTTCGTGATCGCGCCGGGTTCGGCAGCCCGTTCGACCGCCGCCCGCTGGGTGATGGCGGGCGAACTGGTCGAGACCAGTCGGCTGTTCGCCCGGATGGTTGCACCGATCCAGCCCGGCTGGATCGAAGATGCGGCCCACCACCTGATCGACTACCGGTACACCGACCCGAGCTGGGATCGGGACCGAGGCACCGCCACCGTCGTCGAACGGGCGACGCTGTACGGATTGTCGATCGTGGACGATCGGCGCATCAACCTCGACCGCGTCGACGAGTCCCTTGCCCGACAGCTGTTCATCGAGCATGCCCTCGTGCGGCACGAGTGGGACCCGCCCGAGGGCTCGAGACTGGCCCAGTTCGTCTCCCACAACCGAGCCGTCACGGCCGCCGCCGAGCGGTGGGATGCCAAGCTCCGCCGCAACGGTGCCGAGGACCGCGCTGGGGCGATGTTCGACCACTTCGACCGCCGGATCCCCGATCATGTGGTGTCGGTTCGCCACTTCGAGCGCTGGTGGCGGACCACCGTCGACCGCCAAAGCGATCTGCTCGACCTGTCCGTCGCCGACCTGGTTCCCGATCCGGCGGCGATCGATGGCTACCCCGATCGCTGGCCCGACGGTGGAGCCGATCTCCGCTACACCTTCGACCCGGAGAGCCCGGTCGACGGGATCACCGTGACGCTTCTGCTCGCGCACCTTCCCAGCGCCAGAGCGGCGCCGTTTTCCTGGCTGGTGCCGGGCGTCCGCGCCGAACTGGTCACCGAACTGCTTCGTACGCTTCCACGAGGGACCCGTACGCTGTTCGCTCCGCTGCCTCGTACCGCAACCGCCATCGCCGAACGACTCCCGCCCTGGCCACCGTCGAACGATCTGCCGATCGAAGAGGCGGTGCGGCGGCAACTTCTCGTCGATGAGGTACCGATCTCCCAGGGACTCCTCGATCCCACCCGGCTCCCCGACCGGCTGCGCCCCACCTTCCAGGTGGTGGCGCCCGACGGCACAATGCTCGCCGCCGGCAAGGACCTGGACCGACTCCAGGACCGAATGGCCGGCCGGATCCGCGACGAGCTGGCCGCCACACCTCACCCGATCGAACGAGCCGGCCTGCACGCCTGGCCGGGTGGAACCATCCCCCGCCAGGTGGAGAGCGAACAGCTCGGAGTTCTGGTGCCAGTGTTTCCTGCCCTCGATGATCGGGGCGACTCGGTGGCCCTGACCGTCGTGCCGACTGCAGCCGAACAAACCCGGCGGCACTGGGCCGGAGTGCGGCGCCTCCTCCGCTTCGGGATACACCGGCCCGCCCGCTCGGCGGCCGAGGCGCTCACACGGGAAGCAACCCTGGCGACGACGGTGCTGGCCGGCAGTCCCGACCTCCACCTGGGCATGGCCGCAGTGATCGACGACCTGGTGACAGCCGTCCTCGATCGGCTGATCGCCTCGGCCGGCGGAGCGCCATGGACCGCACCGCAGATGCGGGCTCTGGAGCGGTATGCCGCCGACCGGTACACAGCGGACCTGAGAGTGGTCGCCGACGCTGTGAGTGCAGTCCTCGAAACCGCCAGCCGGATCGTCGAGCAGATGCGTGGCCTGGCCGA
Source organism: Acidimicrobiales bacterium (assembly GCA_041576015.1). GTDB lineage: Bacteria > Actinomycetota > Acidimicrobiia > Acidimicrobiales > SZUA-35 > JABDIY01. The sequence continues at coordinate 3,925 of JBFGLT010000056.1, read as the reverse complement.
ACAGCCGTCACCGATCGACGATGCGCTTGACGACGTCAGCCGGCAGCTGCGGTCCCTTGTCTTCCCCGGCTCCTTTGCCGCCCAGGGATCGGACCGGCTGCCCCACGTCCGTCGGTACCTGCTCGCGCTCGAACACCGGCTCGGCCGGCTGCCGGCCGGCATCGACCGGGATCGCCAGCACATGGCCGCGGTTGCCGCCATCGAAGCCGATCTCGGCCCGGACGCCGACCCCGAGCTCCGGTGGATGCTCCAGGAGTACCGGGTCAGCCTCTGGGCTCAGCACCTCGGCACCGATGGCCCCATCAGCCCGCAACGCATCCGCCGCCATCTGTGACCCACTCCGAACGGGTGCACCTCGGTCTACGGTGGAGCCATGCACGATGTCGCCGCCATCGACGCGCTCATGCGCACCACCTTCACGGGGCGGACCTTCACCGACGATGACGTGCCGGACGAGCTGATCGCCGAGGTTCTCGGGGTGGCCCGTTTCGCGCCCAGTGGAGGGAACCGTCAGGGGTGGCGGGTCGTGATCGTCCGGGACCCCGACACCAAGCGACAGGTCGTCGAGTGCGGGGTGCCGGCGCTGCGGGTCTACCTGGCTCAGATCGCCGCCGGAGAGAACCCGCTCTCGACCGTCGCCGACACCTCGGTTGACATCGACGCCGTCATGGCCGACGAGTCGGTCGACGTGAGCTGGTTCCGGAACCTGGCGGGCGCACCGGTCTTGCTGGTCATCGGTGTGGATCTGTCGGTCGTCGCCAGCGTGGACCGGTGGCTGGACCGCATCGGCGTCGTCAGCGGAGCGTCGATCTATCCGTTCGTCCAGAACATCAACCTGGCCGCCCGGGCTCGCGGGTTGACCACGGCGCTCACCACGTTTCCCGCCGCCGGTGAGCCTCAACTCAAGACCTTGCTGGCCCTTCCAGACACCGTCGCCGTGGCGGCGATGGTGCCAATGGGGTGGCCGGTTCGGGAGTTGACCAAGCTGACACGGAATCCCGTCTCGAGCTTCGCCCGTCTCGAACGGTGGGACGGCGATCCGTTGAGCGAGACCGGCGGATAGGCCGGCCGATCTATCCAACCGTTTCGACTCTGGGCTATCGTTGAGCCCAGTGGATCTCGACTACGCCGAACTCGAAGCCGGCATCCAACCCGGCGAGCAGACGACCGGTCTACGGCGCATCCTCCGCATTGCGCTCGGCGTCGTCCTCGTGATCGCCGGTGTCGCCATGTTGGTGCTCCCCGGCCAGGGCGTTCTCACCATCCTCATCGGCTTGAACCTGATCAAGCCGGACAATCCGGTGGTGCGCTGGATCCGGGCCCGGACGCCCGGCGTCCCGGAGGACGGGCCGATACCGGTCGGCATGATCGTGGTTGGCGCCGTGCTGTTTGTCGCCTTCGGCGTTGTCTCGGTGGTGTTCGGGCCGGAGATCTTCGCCTGGGCTCGGGCGTTCGTCGCCTGATCTCAGCCGCTGTCGATGGCAACGAAGGTATCGGTGTAATCGACCATGCTGGCGCCGACGACCCGACGGGCGTGGTCGACCCCGTAGGTGTCGACCACCTCGATCCGGTTCGTGTTCCCGCCGTGGGAGAACTGCATCTTGTACGTGCCGAAGTAGTGGACGATCCGGTCGACCACCGTGCTGGGTAGGTGCTTGAGGTCCTTGGCGTACTCGAACACCGGGTCGCTCCGCAGCACGGCGATGATCTTGTCGTCTGCCTCGCCATCGTCGAGCAGGGCGATCCCACCGACGACCCTGGCCGGCACGACGATCTCGGCTCGATCGATCCTCTGCTGCGACAGTACGCAGATGTCCAGGGGATCCCCGTCGCCCACCTCCGACGCCGGGGTGAGGGCGGCCACTTTGTCGCCACAGTAGGTTCGCGGAATGAACCCGTAGAGGGTCGGCGGGAGGGCAGACGACCCCTGCGGGCGATCGACTCGCAGATACCCGGTGCGCTTGTCGATCTCGTACTTGACCGCATCGAAGGGCGTGATTTCGATGAACGCATCGACGAGATCGGGCGGAGCGTCACCGCTCGACAACCCGTGCCAGGGGTGGGCTCGGAACCGGTCGTGCGATCGGGCCATGAGCAGAGTGTGCCGCACCGACGAGCCTGTTGCCCGCCCGGTCGGTCACCTAGACTCCGGACCGATGACTTTCCTGGTGGCCGTCTGCGGGGGGAGCGGCTCGGGCAAAAGCACCCTGGCGGCCACCGTGCTCCGCCTCCTCGGACCCGAGCACGCCTGCCTGCTGCAGTTCGACGCCTACTACCGGGATCAGTCCCACCTCTCGCCGGCCGAACGGGCTGAGGTCAACTACGACCACCCTGACTCGCTCGACGTCGAGCTCTTCTCGGCCCATCTCGGGCTGTTGGCAGCGGGGTCGCCGGTCGAGTGCCCGGTCTACGACTTCGCCACCCACACCCGTCTGACGGAAACCAGGCGGATCGACCCGACTCCGGTCGTCGTCATCGACGGCATCCTCCTGCTGGCCGATGACCGATTGGTCCGGCAGTTCGACATGCGCGTCTTTCGGGAGTGCCCCGAGGACGTGCGTCTGAAGCGGCGAATCGAGCGGGACGTCCTTCAGCGCGGACGAACCGAAGCGTCGGTTCGCCGACAGTTCGCCGCCACCGTCAAGCCGATGCACGATCGATTCGTCGGGCCGTCGGCAGTCCACGCCGATGTGATCTTCGAGCACGCCAGGATCGAGGTCCACGCCGCCGCGGAACTCGTGGTCGACCGGATCGCCCGGGAAATCGACCTGGCCATCGGTTGACCGAGCGACCGGTAGCGGCCGTGCGTGGGCTCCTGTCGGTCCCGACGAGCGTCATCGGCCCCAGCCGGTTGCCTCCGTTCGGGTAGTGTCACGACACCCATCGACGGCAACCACGAGGCGGTCAGTCAAACCCGCCCGGCTGCCTCGGCGGCGGCGGTGGCGGCGAGCAGCTGATCCTCCACGATCGACAGGCCGGCGTCCCAGAAGCCCGGGTCGCTCAGGTCGCAATCCACGAGTGCGCCGAGCTCCTCCGGAGAGCGGGATCCGCCGGCCCGCAGGAGATCGAGGTAGGCCGGCACGAACGCATCACCCTCGCTGGCATAGCGAGCGTAGACGCTGAGGGCCAGGAGCTGGCCATAGGCGTAGGCGTACACGTAGCCCGGGGTCCCCATGAAGTGGGGGATGTAGCTCCACCAGTGGCGGTAGCCCTCGGTGACCTCGACAGCGTCGCCCAGTACGGCGACCTGCGTCTCGTGCCAAACGTCGCCGAAGCGTTCGACCGACAGCTCCCCCTCGGTACGACGGATCGTGTGACAGCGGTCTTCGAACCGGTTCATCGCCACCTGGCGGAACACGGTTGCGATCGAGTCCTCGAGCGTCGAGGCCAGCAGCGAGAAGCGTTCGTTGGGATCGTCGAGAAGGCTCAAGAGACGATTGTTGGTGACGGTCTCGCCGAAGACCGAAGCGGTCTCGGCCAGCGTGAGCGGGGTTGTCTGGTGGAAGATGCCCTGTTCTCGGGCCAGGTAGGCGTGCACGCCATGCCCCAGTTCGTGGGCCAGCGTCAACACGTCCCTAGTGCGGCCCGTCCAGTTGAGCATCACATAGGGGTGGTGGCTCGGAACGGTGTAGGCGCAGAACGCCCCGCCCCGCTTGCCCGGTCGGGTGGGTGCGTCGATCCAGGCCTCGCTGAGGAACCGGTTCACAACGCTGGCCAGCTCGTCGGAGAACGAAGCGTAGGCGTCGCTGACGATCTGAGATGCCTTCGACCAGCCGATCTGTTCGTCGGATTCGGCCACCGATGCCGCACGGTCGTAGTCGGCGAGCTTGTCCAAGCCGAGCACGTTGGCCTTCAGGGCGTACCACCGGTGCGGGATGTCGTAGCGACCGGCCACGGCCTCCACCAGCGCCTCCACCGAGGCGTC
>JBFGLT010000055.1:0-17364 GCA_041576015.1 Acidimicrobiales bacterium | reverse complement strand
GAGCTGAAACCATTCGAGCTGGACCGCTACCGGACCGGGACGACCTTCGGCGACCGCAACTCGAATTGTCCATGGGTGTGACCGGCGGTCGGATCGGCCCGTCGAGCGGCTACGTCCTGCCGGAGTGAAAGGGGTCCCGGAACGGCCGGTCGTGGGATGGCGGGAATGGGTGTCGCTCCCCGCGTTTGACGTCCGCTGGATCAAGGCCAAGGTCGACACCGGGGCCCGTACATCGGCGCTCAACGCCGTCGACCTCGAAGTGCTCGCCCTCGACGGTTGCGAGGTAGCTGAGTTCACCGTCTTCCCGTGGCAGGCGACAGAACACTCGCCGGTGCGCGTCCGGGCCGAAATCATCGAGCACCGGCTGGTCAAGTCGTCGGTCGGCGTCACCACCGATCGGCCGGTGATCAGGACACCGGTGACTGTGGCGGGAACGACACACGACGTCGAACTCACCCTCGTCGACCGCTCCGACATGGGGTTCCGAATGCTGCTCGGCCGCCAGGCCTTGCGCGGCTACTACTACGTCGATCCGGGCCGCTCCTACGTGGGCGGCCGTCCCGACCGGCGTACGCTCGCTGCCAATCGAGGTCGGTGACGATGCCGACCCGTCCCCCGTTCAAGCTGGCCGACGTCGAGGTGCGGCCCGGCCGCCGGGCCGAGGCCCAACTGCCGTTCGGTCGGTTGGTCACCGGGTCGGCGGTCGCCCTGCCGGTGCAGATCCTTCATGGGCGAACCGACGGACCGGTGGTCTGGATCAGCGCCGCCATCCACGGCGACGAGATCGGGGGGATCGAGATCATCCGGCGGGTCCTCCGCATCCTGGAGCCACGCCGGATCGCCGGCACGATCCTGGCCGTCCCCACCGTGAACGTCCACGGGTTCCTCAACGGTGATCGGTACCTCCCGGACCGTCGCGACCTCAACCGATCGTTCCCGGGGAGTCCGCGCGGATCGCTCGCCGGGCAGGTGGCCAACCTCTTCATGAAGCACATCGTGTCGGTCTCGGACATCGGCATCGATCTGCACACCGGCTCCGACCACCGAACCAACCTGCCCCAGGTGCGGGCCGATCTCGACGACGACGTCACCATCGGTCTGGCCAAGGCGTTTGCCGCCCCCGTCATGTTGCACTCCCAGATTCGTGACGGATCGCTCCGGGCCGCCGCCACCGAGGCGGGCAAGACGATGCTGTTGTACGAGGGCGGTGAGGCGTGGCGCTTCGACGAATCGGCCATCGCCATCGGCGTCGACGGCGTCCTGCGGGTGCTCCGCGACACCGGGGTCGTCGATTCCGCCCCGACGGCCCACACCGACACAGTCGAGTGCCGTTCCAGCCGGTGGGTTCGAGCTCGCCGAACCGGCCTGGCGCTGATCGAGGTGGGCCTCGGCGACTCGGTCGCCGAAGGCCAGCAGCTCGGCTTGATCCACAACACGCTCGGCCGCCAGCTCGGTCGGATCATCACCCGATCGGCTGGGATCGTCATCGGACACGAACAGCAGCCGCTGGTGAACCGCGGCGCCGCGCTCGTTCACATCGCCACCCCCGCCCGTACCCACCCGAACTCGACGAAAGCAGGACAATGAAGCTCGCCATTCTCTCCCGGGCGCCCCGGAGCTACAGCACCAAGCGTCTTCGCTATGCGGCCGACGATCGGGGCCATGAGGTCAAGGTGCTCAACACGCTGCGTTTCGCCATCGACCTCTCCGGTGTGGAGCCCGACCTGCAGTACCGAGGCAAACCGCTCAGCGACTACGACGCCGTCATTCCCCGGATCGGCGCCTCGATCACGTACTTCGGTACGGCGGTCGTCCGCCAGTTCGAGCAGATGGACGTCTACACGCCCAACACGGCCAACGGGATCACCAACAGCAGGGACAAGCTCCGCTCCCTCCAGATCCTGTCCCGTCACGACATCGGTATTCCCTCCAGCGCCTTCGTCCGGGACCGCCAGGACGTCCGGGCCGCCATCCAACGGGTTGGGGGCGCACCGGTGGTGATCAAGCTCCTGGAGGGCACCCAGGGCATCGGGGTGATGCTGGCGCCCGAAGTGAAGATCGCCGAGGCGATCATCGAGACGCTCCAGATCAAAGGGCACAACGTGTTGCTCCAGCGGTTCGTGGCCGAGTCTCGCGGTCGCGACATTCGCGCCCTCGTGGTGGGCGACCAGGTGGTCGCCGCCATGCGCCGGGTCGCCCAGGGCGACGAGTTCCGCTCGAACGTGCACCGAGGGGGCCAGACCGAGAGCATCGAACTGGACGACGAGTACCAGTCGGCGGCCGTGCGCGCCGCCCAGATCATGGGGTTGCGGCTCGCCGGTGTCGACATGCTCGAGAGCAACGAGGGCCCGCTGATCATGGAGGTCAACTCCTCGCCGGGGCTGGAGGGGATCGAGACGGCGACCGGTCTCGACGTCGCCGGGGCCATCGTCGACTACATCGCCAACCAGACCGGCTTCCCCGAACTCGACGTGCGCCAACGACTGACGGTGTCGACCGGCTACGGCGTGGCCGAACTGCTCGTCCGGGAGGGACACGAACTGGTCGGCAAGACGATCGCCGAGTCCGGCCTGGAGCAACGCGACATCGCCGTGCTCACCCTGCACCGGGGCACCGATGTCATCCCCAATCCCCGACACAAACGCCAGCTCGAGGCGAACGACCGTCTGTTGTGTTTCGGGAAACTGGAGAGCATGCGTTCGATGATCCCCGAGCGCCGCAAGCGGAGACAACGGGTCCAGAAGCTGCCGGCGGGCGCCCTCCCCGACCACGTGAATTGACCGCCGGCTCGCCCCGGCGCGTTGGATCCGGTTCTCCGTCTCGGGCGGGGGTGACGACGCTGCGGCAGTAGCATCGAGGGATGGTCTCGATGCCACCGGATTCGCCGAGCGAACGTTCCTCGGAGTCGCCGACCCAGGTCGGGCCGCCGACACTGCTGGTCGAGTACTCCGACTACGCTCACGCTCAGCGGGCAATCGACGTACTATCCGACGCCGGGTTCCCGGTCGCCGCCACGTCCATCGTGTGGAATCGCCTGCGTCGGGTTGAGCACGTGACCGGTCGCAAGACGGCTGCCACCGCATTTCGCGATGGCGCCCTGAGCGGGGCGTGGTTCGGGTCGTTCATCGGCCTGCTGCTGCTCTTCTTCGTCGAGCGACAGGAGGACACCTCGGGCCTGGCCTTGATCGTGACCTACCTGATCGTCGGTGCGGTCGTCGGCGGCGCGTGGTCGGCGCTGGGCCACCTCGCCCAGCGGGGAACACGGGACTTCTCGTCCCGCAATCTCATGGCCGCCGAGAGCTACCAGGTGTGGGTGGACGCCGACGTCATCGACAAAGCGGCCGCCATCCTCGGCATCCCGGTGCCGAACCGCTCCTGAGCGCTGCCGCCCGTCACGAGCCGCCGAAATGAGGGCGGCGCTTCTCCATGAAGGCGGCGATGCCCTCGCCGTAGTCTGCGGAGGTGGCGCAGCGGGCCACCCAGGCGTCGGCCTCGGACCGCAGCGAAGGGTCGTAGACCGCCCGCACGGCCACCTTGGCGGCCCGCTGGCTGAGCGGTGCCCGTTCGCCGATCGAGGTGGTCAACTCGGCCACCCGCTCGTCGAGGGCGCTCGCTGGCACAACCTCGTTGACCAGTCCGATCCGCAACGCCGTGCGGGCGTCGACGGGATCGCCGCTGTAGATCAGCTGTTTGGTCCAGGCCGGGCCGACCAGGTGGACCAGTGCAGCGACGCCGTCGGCCGGGTAGCCGATGCCCAGCCGGGCCGGAGGGACCATGAACACTGCATCGTCGGCGGCGATGCGCAGGTCGGCGCTCACTGCGATCCCGACCCCGCCACCTGCGCACGATCCTCGAATCTTGGCGATGGTTGGCTGGGGGAGCGCCGCTACGGCGGCGTAGCACCCGTTGACGACGGCGTTGTAGCGCTCCTGATCCGCGGGATGGGATCTCGCCTTTGCGAACTGGCTGATGTCGGCCCCGGCGACGAAGGCGTCGCCGGCGCCGGTGAGCACGACGACCCGTGACGCCGGTTCCTCACCGCCGGTCAGGGCCGCACACGCCGCTTCCAGACCGGACCACATGCGCAGCGTCATCGCGTTGCGCCGGGCCGGCTGGTCGAAGGTGATGGTGGCGACCGGGCCGTCGACCTCGAGGACGGTCCGGTCCATCAGTCGAACTCCGGCCGGCGTTTCTCCTGCAACGCGCGGACGCCCTCGGCCGCGTCGGGACCGAGGAAGTTGAGCATCTCCAGCGCGAGCGATGCATCGAAGGAGGGAGCGGACTGACTGAACCACAGGTTGAGGGACCGCTTGGTGAACCGTGCCGCATCCTGGGGCCCGGTGGCGATCTTGGTCGCCACCCGCTCGGCCTCGGCGAGCAAGTCGGCCGCCGGGACCGACTTGGACACCAGCCCGATCCGGTCGGCGGTCTCCCCGTCGACGAAATCCGAAGTGATCAGATAGTACTTCGCTTTGGCCATCCCGCAGAGGAGGGGCCAGCAGATGGCGGCGTGATCCCCGGCCGCCACGCCGAGTCGCAGGTGACCATCGGTGAACCGGGCCTCCCTCGCCATCAGCGAGATGTCGGCCATCAGTGCGACAGCCAAGCCGGCGCCGACCGCCACCCCGTTGATGGCCGAGATGATGATCTTCTCGCATCGCAGCATTCGGTACACGATGTCGCCGGCCTCCCGCAGGACACCACGGATTGTGTCGTAGTCGCCCGTCATCCCTGAGATCCAGTCGAGGTCGCCGCCGGCGGAGAACGCCTCGCCGCTGCCGGTCACCACGACAACCCGGATCTCGGGATGCCGGTCGATGTCGTCCCAGATGCGGCTGAGGGCCAGATGGAGATCGCCGTCGGTGGCGTTGAGCTTCTCGGGACGGGCCAGCGTCATCCACAAGATGCCGTGATCCCTCAACTCGAGATCCAGACCTGGGTAGTTGCCGGAGGGAAAAGGGCTCACCCGAGCATTGTGCCCGCCGGCCGGCGGCGGTGCCTCGTTGACGGCCCCGGATCACCAACCATCGGGACGGTCGATTCGGCCCTGCTGCATCCGGGTGACGTGCTCGCGGATGCGAGCGGTCCGCGACGAGGCGGCGGCGCCCCCGACCCGGTACTCGGTGCCGTCGTGGATCAGGGTGCCAACGGGGGCGACGATGGCGGCGGTGCCCGAGAGCACCACCTCGGTGGTGGGGAGCTCGACCATCTCGATCAACTCGTTCACCTGCAGTGGCCGTTCCTCGACCTCGAATCCGAGCGAGTCGGCGATCGTGAGGATCGTGTCCCGCGTGACGCCGTGCAGATAGGCGTCCGACAGCGGCGGGGTCACGATGGTGTCGTCGGCGATCACCAAGAAGTTGGCGGCGCCGGTCTCCTCGACCGACCCGTCGGGGGCGAACAGCACCTGATCAGCGTTGAATCGGCGCCTGGCATCGGCGAGCACGCCGAGCGCCATGGCGTAGTTTGCACCGGTCTTGACCATGCCGAACTGCGGGGTCGTCCTCGGGATCTTGGTTTCGATCGCCAGGCGGAGCTCCCCGCCGCTGAAGTACTGACCGACCGGGCTCACCAGAACGTAGAACAGCGCCGATGTGGAGGGCCGGGCGGCCGCCCCGATGTTGTGCTCGGTGCCGATCAGGGTCGGGCGGATGTACAGCGATCCGGGCGGCTCGGGCGTGAGCTCGGCGTTGGCCGAAACCGAATCGGAGACCATCCGTTCGAACAGCTCGAGCGGTGGTGGCGGCAGCATCAACCGCTCGGCGCTGGCGTGCATGCGCTCGGCGTGGCGAGAAGCCCGGAACGTCCGGACCGACCCGTCGGGCTGCCGATGCGCCTTGAGCCCCTCGAAGCAGCTGCTCCCGTAGTGCAGCGCGTGTGTCGCGGGGTGGAGCACCAGTTGTCCGGTGCTCACCATGGCCGGCTCACCCCACGCAGCGTCGGCGAACACCGCCGCTGCCATCACCTCTCCGAAGACGGTGCCGAACGGTTTCGTGGTCGCAGGGGAGTCGACGTTGGCCATGTCTGCATCCTACGCGCTCACCGCCCGCCCGTCAGAGGTGGGGCCGCCTCCCCAGGTGGGCCGACCATCCACCGGTGGTGCGCAGGCGGTGGTTTAGCATCGCCATGCCACCGACCTTCGCCGACCGCTGGAGCCCCATGGGCGTTGATGAACAGTCTCGACCGGCCCCGACGACGGGCCAGCTTCTGGCCGAGGCCATCGTCGACGTCGTCGATCGCCGGCGCTTCCTGACCCTGCCCCAGCTCCACGCCGAGTTGGCGGCGGCTGCCCCGTTCGAGCGAGCCGGCCAGCGCATCGACCCGGGTGCATTGCTCGGCGACGATCCGATCGGTGCTTTGCGCGACGCCGTCCTCGAGCGAGCCGACCTGTTCGGCGTCGACGATGTCGTGTACTCCAGCGCGTCGCTGGTCGCCGGTCGCCGGTTCACCGCTCGGACCGACGACGGTCTCGACCTCGAACACCTCGACGACCTGCACGTCTTCGCAGGCATTCAACGCCACCTTCCCGATCCACCAGCAGGCGTACCGGTGACCGCCGGTGACCGCCGGGTGTTCGTGACCGACGCGGTGCCACGCGAGTTCGGCTCGGCCGGTCGGTACCTCGTCGTAGGGGCGCCCGCCGAACTCACGACCGAACGCTTCGGTCTCCTGCCGCCCGACGAGCTGGCGGTCGAGGTGATCGGGCCGGACCGGTTGACCAGCGGTGAAGCCGAGGTGGCGGCCCTCCGCTCGGCTGTTGCCGAGGTGCTGCCACCGGGGAAGGGACGTTCGGCGCGGTCGCTCGTCGCCTCTGCCATGTTCCTGAACGACCGGTGCTTCCGGGCTCCCACCCTCCCGGTGACCGACCTGCTGGTGGCGGCCGGACTGGCCGAACGTGACGGCGAGTGGGGGCGAGCGGGGGAGGAGTGGGTCACAGGTGCCGAGGATGCGGTGGACCGCCAGGTCGACGAGCTGGTCATCGAGTTCGGCCTCGACCGCGCCGAGAGCCGGCACCTGCGGCTGCTGGTCGATCAGTGGCGACGTTGGACCGGCGGCCGGCACCTGATCGACGCCGCCGCCTTCACGGCGGCGGTCGGCACCGGTCGGCTCGCGGCCGCTTTTGCCGAGGTCTGGCAGCCTCGAACGACCACGACCATCGAGGCGTGGATGGATCAACGGCGCCTGGTCGAGACAGTGGCCCGTAGCGAGCCCGACCATCCCGCCATCGCCTACCTTCGCGGCATGATCGACCTGCGCCTGGGCGACGGCGCGGGAGCGCTCGGTCACTTCGACTCGGCGGCGGCAGCCGATCCAGAGTTCCTCCCGGTCCGGGACGAACTCGGACTTCTCCTCCTCGACCAGGGCCAGCACGAACGGGCCCTGACCCTCCTCGCACCCGGACACCCGGTCGGTGACGCCGTCCGTGCTGTGTTCGAGCGAGCCGAGCGAGACCGCCGGCAGGCCGAGCGAGGAGACCCGTGCCGGTGCGGTTCGGGCCGCAAGTACCGTTCGTGTTGCGCCCGGCAACTCCGCCTCGGCGACGACGAGGCGGTCGACGTGCTCGACATCCGGCTTCAGGCGTTCCTCACCTCCCCTCCCTGGTCGGCGCAGATGTCCCGACTGGCCGACATCGTCAGCACCGAATGGTGCGTCATGAGCTTCCCGGAGGCCCTGGCCGAACCGTTCGTCCAGGACGTGCTCGTCGTGGAGGGCGGCGGCGCAGCGGCCTATCTGGCGGCCCGGCGGACGCTCCTCGCCGACGGCGAGGTCGAGCTCCTGTCCCAGTACACGTCCCGTCACCGGGAGGCGTTCGACGTGACGGGGATCGCCGGAGCCGCTGTCGAGCTCGTCGACCCCGACCAGGGACACCGCACCACGATCATCGACGCCGAGCTCGCCGAGTCTCTCGAGGACGGCGACGCCGTGCTGGTTCGCACCGTCGAGCGAGGAGGAGAGCTCGCGCCCGTCGGCCCCTACCTGCGGATCCCCGAGGACCACGTCGCACTCCTTCGCGTCGTGCTCGGCTCTCGACCGACCGCGGAGCAGCTCCTCGGCTGGGTGTGTCGGCGGGCCGAGATCCTCCGACCGGCCATCGATCTCGGCGCCGACATCGACCTCCGCAGTCCGGTCTCGGTGGGCTTCGACATCGATGATCTGGCCCGACGGGCGATGGACAGCTGAGGCCTCCACCGAGGCCGGCACACGGGCCGGCACGGCAGCGCCGTAGCAGCTCATCTGACGCGTGACATCGCTACCGCGGAGGCGCATGATCGGCTCGAGAGGGCCCATTCGGGGCCCGCTGACCAAGGAGACGAGGCCCATGAGCAATGTGGCCGAACTTCATCGATCCATGCTGGATGCAGTACACGAGCGGAACTGGAGCCGGTTGGAGTCGCTCCTGCATTCCGACTACACCTACACCGCCGGCGACGGGGCCGAGCAGGCCGGGACGGCGGCCGCTCTCGCCGTAGCGCAGACCTACACCGAAGCGTTCCCCGACCTGCGGTTCGAAATCCTCCACCAGAACGCCACGGGCAACGTGTCGGTCGTGGAGTTTCGGGCCACAGGGACCCACCGCGGTGAGCTCGAGGGCATCGCACCAACCGGCCGGTCCGTCGACCTACCGGTCTGCAATGTCATCGAGGAGCGGGACGGCAAGATCTTTCGGGAACGGGAGTACTACGACAGCGGGGCGCTGATGCAACAGCTCGGCGTCCTCGGGGACACCGACATCGAGGCGCACCGCACGACCGTGGCGGCGATCTACGAGGCGTTCGGTCGGGGTGACGTCGAGTTCATCCTCGACCAACTGGCCGACGATGTCGCCTGGGACGTCGAGGTCCCCCACTGGGGTCTGCCGTGGTACGAGGCGCGCCGAGGTCGGGAGGGAGTACGGGAGTTCTTCGCCACCGTCGACGAGCACCTCCGGTTCGACGCCTTCGAGGTGCTGGCCATGCTGACCAGCGACGACCAGACCGCCGCCATCATCCGGTTCGACCTCGTGGTCAAGGCGACCGGCAAACGGGTCGCCGACACCGAGATCCACCTGTGGAAGTTCGACAGCGACGGCAAGGTGGTGTCCCTGGCCCACATCGTCGACCAACACGGCCAGATCCTGGCCTTCGAGCCGCCAGCCGGCGGCTGAGCGCAGAAGACCACCTTCACGCGCCGCTGGGTCGATGCCAGGGCAACAAGTCCGGTCCCCGGGACGTGGTGCCGGCCGGCGTCTTCGACTGACCGGCCGGGCCGGGACCCTCAGGCGCCGACGAGCGCCGCTTCGACCTGCCGTCGAGCGTCGGTGGCGAAGGCCTCGGTCTCGGATCGGTTGATGAGGGCATCCTCGGAGGGAACCAGAACCAGCACCGGCTTCTCGGCCCGCACCCACGGGTCGACCTCGGCCAGCATCGCCGACCGGTGGGCACGGTGCACGAGGGAGCCACCGCGGCCGGGCACCATCGGGGCGATCACGATGAGGACATCGTGGTCGGCGGGGCCGATCAGATCGGCGTTGGTGGTCGACCACACCGCTCCGTCGACGTGTTCGGTCCCGTCGAGCAGGACCGGCGGGACAAACGCCGGAACGGCCGCCGAGGCGTAGAGTTCGGCGGCCGGGTCGGTGGCTCGGTGGAGCGGGGTGATCCGCCGGAAGCCGTCGCTTCGCCGGCACGACACGACCCGCACGCCGGGGTGGTACGGCGGCGATGCGACCGGATAGCCGGGTCGATGCGAACCTCGCGGCGCGAGGCGACCAACGAGCCGGCCGAGGACCTGGCGGGGCGCAGGAATCAGCCGGTCGAACAGAGACCGAGGCGCTGGCGCCAGCCGCTGGGCCAGGTCCCCGACAGCGTCGGCCACCGCCAGCGGCGGGATCGACGGTTCGGCTGGTATCCGGGCGGCGTTCAACGCACCCACGCTGGTACCGATCACCGTGGTGCTCATCTCCGGCCGGTAGCCGGTCGACGCCGCCAGGGCGGTCAAACCGGCGCGGATGAACGCGCCACCCGGTGTCCCTCCGGCGCCGAGCACCAGTCCGATGGCGGGCGGGCCGGTCACAGGCGGCGGACCACGAAGGTCTCGTCGTTGAACCAGAGGCCGCCGTACTCGCGGAGCACTTCGGCGACGGTCTGCAGGTACGAGCTGTCGGCCATCGCCTCCTCGACCCGCCGGTCCTCCACCTGGGCCACGTAGATCGCCGCGTTCCAGGCGGCGAACAGTGTCGAGGTGCCGATGTTGGCGATCTCGCTGGGCAGTGTGTGCATCGAGAACCGGAGGTTGGACTCGTCGTCGGGGAAGGCGAGGAGATCGAACCGGCGGGCGTCGGTTCCGAGCTTGTCCCGGAGCCGCTCGATCAGCTCGTACCGGTCGACGGGGAAGGGGTCCTCGCCCGGCCAGATGCGGTGGATGATCTCCATGCCGGGGCCGCCGCCCCGGCTCTGGATGCCGAGCAGGGACCCGTGACTCCGGAGGCTGCGGGCCATCGGTTCGAGGACCTTGTCGACTTTGAAGTCGGCGGGGGTGCGCGACCGCCAGGGCTGGCTGGCGATGATCAGGTCGTAGTCGGCCCGGCAGCCACCGTCGTTGGGGATCACGGCGTCGAGGGCGAACCGGTGGTCACGCCGGTGGATGACCAGCACCGTCGGGTGCACGTACAGCGGGTTCCCGGTGCGCTCGCTCTGGGTCACCTGCCAGTGCTCGACGAGGAAGTCGTCGAGCTGGCGGAGCTGTTCGCCGAACGTGTAGGACTCCTCGCCGCCGAGTTCGACCCTGCGGTAGACCATCCGCTGACGCTTCTCGTCGGTCGATGGGCACAGCGTCGGCGCCTCCCGGTAGTGGAGGTTGGTGATGACGAACACGGTGTCGGGGTGCTCGACGAGCCGATCGGGCAGCTTCTCCAGAGTGAGGCGGACGTCCTCGAGACTGATCTCCTTGCCGACCACATAGAACGGGGCGGTGGGGTAGCGCGCGTGCATGGCCCGCATGAGGTGGGAAAGCACCGTGCCGTCGCCGACGCCGGCGTCGAACACCCGGATGGCCGGCGGGACGGGAGCGATGTTGTCGAGCTCGGCGGCGGCCCGCTGGGCGACACGCCACTTCTCGTCGCAACTGGTCACGAAGGCCAGGTACTTCTGACGGTTGTCGTAGAAACGAAACGGCCGATCCCCCGAGCTCACCCCCCCAGTCTGGGGGTCAGGTCTACGTTTGCCTCGGAGGTGTCAGGTCTACGTTTGCCCTGGTCCCTCGGAGGCTCGTGCCATCATGGGTCCATGAACGGCCGCTGGGCGATCGCGATCGCGGTTGCGGCGCTGGTGGTCGCCAGCCCTGTCGGTTCCTACCCGTACGGGCCGGTGAAGCACGTGATCGTGCTGACCGGCGGGTTGCTGCTCGTCGGTCTTCCGGGCCGTGATCGGCGATGGGGTCCGGCCGTCATCCTCGTCGCCGCCGCAATGGTCACGGCCGTGGCGGCGCTGACCGGACCGGAACCGCTGACCGGCCTGATCGGGACACCCGACCGCCGCTATGGGGCGCTGACCTGGCTGGCCATGGCGGGGTATGCCCGAGCTGGGTTGAACCTGACCGCCGGGGAACGCGTGGCGCTGTGCCGGGCCGGTGCCCTGGGGTCGGTGATCCTCGGTCTCTGGGCGATGATCCAACTCGTGGACGGCGCCGGCCGGACCGGCTCCCTGCTCGGTCAGCCGGCCTATCTGGGCGCGGCTCTGGCGCTCGTCATCCCGCTGTCAGTCGGGGCGGCTGCCGGCGGCGACCAGTTGGCCGGCGGTGGCTGGCGGGGAATCGGGTTGCTAGGGACGGCCGCCGGACTGGCCGGGCTGGCCGCCTCCGGTTCCCGGGGCGCCGCCGGGGGACTGCTGGTGGCCGGACTGGCGGCCGCGGTCTTGCGCGGCCATTCGGGACTCCGTTGGGTGATCGCCAGCCTGGTGGCCGGGGGTGGCGCCCTGTGGGTGGCCCTCTCGGACGTATCGCTGTCGTCGGTGTGGGCCACCGGGTCCGGTGCCCCGATCACCAGGCGGTTCGACGAATGGGCGGTCGGCTGGTCGGCACTGCGAGCCGCACCGGCGCTCGGCTACGGTCCCGAGGGCTATCGCACCGTCTTCGGGCGCTTCGTGGACGCGCCCTACGTGCAGACCTACGGCCGCGAAGTCATCACCGACCGGGCCCACAACGCCGTCCTCGACGTCGGGTTGAGCGGTGGGGCGATCGCGCTCTTCCTCGTCGCCGGCCTTTGGGTGTTGGTGATCACCGGAGCGCTCGTCGCCATCCGATCGGGTCCGGTTGCCGCAGCCGCTCTCGGTGGCGCCTCGGTGGCCTACCTGACCCAGTCGATGGTCCTCTTCCCGCTCGCCGAAGTCGATCCGGTGTTCTGGCTGGCGGCTGGCGCCGTGGTGCCGGCCGGCGTGCCGGCACCACCGCAGCGGCTCGTATTGATCGGTCGCCGGATGGACACTGTGGCCGGACCGGTCGTCGTTGGACTCGCCGCCGCGGTGGCGGTCGCCGGCCTGGTGGAGGTGGCTCGCGACGACGTGCCGTGGTCGTTCCGCAGCCGCTTTGTTGCCGCTCAGCAGCTGCTCGAGGCCGGTGATGTGGGGGCCGCCGCCGAGGAGAACCACGCCGGACTCCGCCTGGCGCCTGCGGACCCCGCGCTGCGGTTGCAGCGCACTGGACTGGTCGACGGTGAGGAGCGGCTGGCTTTGCTTCGTGACCTGGCCGTCGTGTCCGAACCGAACCATCCGCTGGTCCACAAGCTGCGGGGGCGGGCCGAACTCGATGCGGGTAATCCGGCGATCGCCGAGCGGGCGTGGCGAACCGCCGCCGACCTCGAACCGGCGGCCGTCGATGCTCTGATCGCCCTGGCCGCCCTCCAGATCGAGCGAGGCAACGAGACAGCCGCTCGCCAGACGTTGCTGGAAGCGGTGGCCCGCTCGCCGGGAGACCCGGTGGTAGCCCGGTTGGTCGACCAGCTCAATCGCTAGTGGGAACCTCCGGAGCCGCCCGAACGTCATACAGCACACCGGGTACCGTGGCCGAAAGCCGAGCGTGACATGGAAGATGTCGACGACAAGAACGACCTGCTCACAGAGGGTTTTGACGCGTTCGTCCAACGGGAGCACCGGCGGCTGAGCACCTGTCTGGCGATCGCCCTGGACAGCATCGATCTCGGTGTTCGGGCGGCGGACCACGCGCTCGGCCGGCTGGCCTCCGACCTCGACCGGCACGGCACTACCGACTCAGCCGTGCACGCAGCCTTCGACAGGGGTCTCCGCTGGGCCCGATCCCGGCCCCGGTTGCTGGCCCAGCGGCTCCCATGGGTGGAGGAGGATCTCGCAGATCCCCTGACCGGCCGCGTGCACGACACCATCGCCGAAAGCGCCTTCCGGCGGGCCACACCGGACCAGCGAGAAGCGGCGGTCCGGTCCGCCCTGCTCGGTCAGCCCGTCGACGCCGACCCCGCGCTCACGCCCGCTGTCGTGGCGTTGTCGGCGGAGCTCGATCCGCCGCTGACCAGCGTCGAGGCCATCGTCGACCTCCGGTCCTCAGAACGTGGTCGACGGCGGATGGCGGTGGTCGGCGCTGCCGTGATGCTGATCGGCCTCGGCGCGCTGTCGGTGGTCGGGTTGGCTGCTCTCGGCGGGGATCGCATCGTCACCGAGGTCGCCCGGCCCGTGGCCGGCGCCGGGGAGGCGGCGGACGCCCCGAACCTGCGGCTCGTGTGGGAGACCAAACGCTCGCCGATCGGGTTCGCCTCGGGCTGGGCGGCCGACGGGGCCACGCTGTATGTCCTTTCGACGGCGCCTGCCACCAGCGTGCAGTCCTTCCAGCCGGCTCTGTGGCGAACCGACGACGGCGAAACCTGGAGCGAGCAAGTCCTCGATCTGTCGTTCAACGCCGGCTTCACCGTGTTCGATGGCCGGCTCTACGTGCTGTCGACCGGGCCCGATTCGACCAGCGACGATCCGGAGTTCGAGCTTCGCATCGACGGCGTCGACGGCTCCGAAGTGCAGTCGCTCGTGCTCGAGCAGCTGGCGCCGGCGTTCGGCGTTGATCCCACCAGGGTGGACTCGTTCAGCCAGCACTCCGTCGGCGCCGGTCCCGGAGGGGTCGTCGTCAGCTCGGTCCACGACGGCTTCATCGACTTCTTCAGGTTGATGCCGGCGGAATTCCAGAACGGGTCGTTCTGGCCCGAGCCGAGGGCCGACGGGCTCCACATCTTCGACGAATCGGCCGGGCGGACGATCGGGGAGTGCGTGGCTCGGCGGATGGACGCAGCGATCGCCCAGTTGGCACCTTTGGAGCAGGCCGCCGCCGAATCCGGCAACTGGCGGGAGTTCGAGCAGGCGATGGCCGCTGCGGAGGAGGAGAGCGTACGGGAATGCGAGGAGTCCGGTGGTGACGTTGGGCCGGTCGAGGTGATCCCGTGGACCGATCTCGGACTCCCCGGCTTCGACGATCACTTCGAAGGAGAGACGCTTCGTTCGGCGACGACACTGCACATCGACGATCCTCTGGCTGCGGATCGGGCGATCACCGATCTGTCCGATCAGGTGCCCGCCGGTGCCCATCTTCAACAGATCCGGCCCGTCGGCGACGGGTTCGTCGCCGTGGCCCTTTCCCGGCAGGGAGGATTCCGTGCCGGCTACTCGACTGACGGGACGGCCTGGGTGTTCGACGAGTCGGCGGCGACGGGGTGGCCGATCGGCACCGGTGCGGTCGACGGCGTCCCGATGGCCCTGTTCGCCAGCGAGAGCGGTGTGTCGGTGGTCGCCTTCATCGACGGCCAGTGGTCGGCGATCGGCGAGGACGGTCCCGACGCCGGTGGTCAGTTCGCCATCGGTGGCGGCGTCGGCGAACTTGGGCTGGTTGCGGTCTACGAGCTGTTCTCCGAAGGGGACCACGAGGTGTTCATCGAAGATGCGCCGGCGGTCGACGGCGGTCCGATCGACGGTCTCGTTCCCGGCCTCCCCGGGTCACGCGAGCCGGGTGCTCCCACCCAGCAGTTCGTCGTCCGATACAGCGCTGACGGGCGGACCTGGGTTCCGGTGATGACGACCGACCCGATCGCCTGCTGTGCCCATCCTGGCGTGGTGGCCGTCGGCGGCGACCGGATCACGATCACGATCGGATCATCCAACGTCCGGCGCGCCAGCCAGGTGCTCGTGGCGGCGCCGGGGTAGGGCGCCGGCGTCCTGCCTCAGTGTCCGGTCGTGCTCCAGTGCCAGGGCTCGCTGGGGAGGTTGAACAACCCGTAGGTGGCGGCGTTCTCCTGGAGCCAGGCGAACGCTGGAGACGAAGCGGACAGGATGGCCCCGTTCTCGGTGAAGTCGATGGCCAGGCCGAGCTCGTGCTGACTGTGGAGGGGCCGGGCGGTCGGTGGGTCACAAGCGGTGGAGGGCCCATCGAAGATGGCGTGGCCGGTGACTCCGCAGTGGTTCATCCGCAGGTCGATCTGCTCGTTGGTGGTGCGGTATCCCCACCCGCCGAGCACGAAGCCCTCTTCGGCCGCCGCCGCCAGCAGATCGGCGACCGCCCCGGCGATCGAGGGACTGACGAGAAAGCCTCCCACGTTGACCGTCGGCGGCGCTGCGCCGGACGCCTCGAGGGTGGCGTCGGTCCGCCTCCGCAGCTCCATGCTGTGGTCGAGGCTGAACTTGCGGGCCGCTCGGTCGAGGGCAACAGCATCGCTGGCCCGGTAGGTCTGGAGGCGAGCCTCGTCGGCTACGGACTGCTCCACATCGGCGCGCTCACGCCGGTCGGCCAGGCGCTGGTTCACCGCCGTCTCCGACCGCTGCTTGAGCGTGAGGACCGTCTCGGTGGCGACCTCGGTCGGGGTGTTCACCCGCATCCGGTCCGTCGATCCGGACAGCTGATCGAGGTCGGCCGCTTCGCCGTTGACGAACTGGTCGACGATCAGCGCGGTCAGCCGCTGTTCGATCACCTCGTCCCGGCTGACGACGGCGGCGTACGCCAGCTCGCTGACCTGGTTTCGTCCACCGGCCGCCACCGCCTCGTGTTCGAGACGCATCGCCTCGGATCGCTGCGCCGCCGCATTGCGGCCGGCTGCCAGCTGCCAGCTCTCGATCACCGACGAACCGTTGCGCCATGGGTCGATGTCAGGCGGTGGTTGGGCGGCCACGGCGATGTCACGAAGGATGACGGGATCGATGGCTCCGAGGGCCAGCGTGTCGATAGCGGGCTGGCCTCCGGTGTCGTCGACCGAACCGGTGGCCAGCTGCTGGGAGACCGCCGGTTCGGCGCCGATCGGCGCCTGGCACACCGCCCAGCCCACACCGAGCGCAGCCGCCCGAAGGAGCAGGCGCGATCGGCCCGTTCGGCTCCGACGAGTGGTCACGCAGTACCTATCGGCCTCTCGGCGGGCCGAGCTGAGCACCGGCCGGCGCAGCGGGATGCCCTTTGGCCGTAGGCTTGCCGGCGTGACCCCCGCCGAGATGGCCCCGGAGGACTTCCGGGCGGCCGGCCACCTGCTGATCGACTGGATCGCCGACTTCCGGGCGGGCCTCGAGCACCGCCCGGTCCGCTCCAGCCTCGGTCCGGGAGAGGTGGTCGCCGCAATGCCGCCGTGTCCTGCGGAGGGCCGGGCTATCGATGCGCTGTTGCGTCAGATCGAGGAGGTGGTGGTACCGGGGCTCACCAACCTGCAACACCCGGCCAACTTCGCCTTCTTTCCGGCCAACCATTCGCTGTCGTCGACGCTCGGCGATCTGATGAGCACCGGACTCGGCGGGCTGGGGATCTCGTGGGAGTCCAGTCCCGCCCTCACCGAGGTCGAACAGGTCGTCGTCGAATGGTTGCGCGACCTGTGCGGTCTTTCGGACAACTGGCACGGCGCCATCAACGACACGGCCTCCACCGGTGCCCTGACCTCACTGATCTGCGGCCGGGAACGGTCTACGGGGTACGGCCTGGCCCACGGCGGCCTGCAGTCGTTCGATCGGCCGCTGGTCGTCTACACGACGGTCGAGGCGCACGCTTCGGTTCGCAAGGCAGCATTGCTGGCCGGCTTCGGCGGCGATCACATCCGCCTCGTCGCCACCGACGACGGCGGCCGGATGCGACCCGAGGCGCTCGCTGCTGAGATCCGGATCGATCGGGCCGCCGGCCGCCTTCCGTGCGCGCTCGTCGCCACCCTCGGCACAACCGGAATCGTGGCCTTCGACCCGCTGACCGACCTCGCAACGATCGCCCGGGAGGCCGGCTTGTGGGTGCATGTCGACGCTGCCATGGCCGGTTCGGCCATGCTGCTCCCCGAGCTACGGCACCTGTTCGACGGCGTCGAGCAGGCCGATGTGCTCGTGTGGAACCCGCACAAGTGGATGGGTGCTGCGCTCGATTGCT
>JBFGLT010000054.1:0-17388 GCA_041576015.1 Acidimicrobiales bacterium | reverse complement strand
CGCTGCTCCTCGCCGCCACGGCGACCTCGAGCTCGGATCAGGTGGCGGTGCTGGTTGCGGCCCTACTGACGGTGGTGTCGCTGTGTTGGCTCCCGAGCTCGGGCGGGCTCCAATCGGCCTTTCACCAGCTCGAGGTGCAGCTTGCCACCCTGGTCGGAGCCTATGTGGTCGGCGTGGTCGGGTTGACGTTCGAGATCGACAGCGACACGACGCTCGGCCTCGCTGGGCTGGCCGCCGGCGCGGGGCTCGCCGCTGCGGCGATCGGCCTTCGGCCGCACCTGCTCGATGTCCATTTCGTGTCGTTGGTGATCGGGGCGAGCATCTCGGTCTCCATCGGGTTCGCCTTCCTGTTGTCGACATCGGCAGCGCTCGTCGCCATCGCCGTCCAGGGGGCTGGCCTGCTCGCGCTGAGCCAAATGCTCGAACGAGAGGTACGCGTACTTGTGAACGCCTTCGTACTGCTGGCGGTATCAGGCTCCCAGGTGGCCGAGCGCACTGTGGACGCCTGGCGGGTGGACGCAGCCGCTGGCGATGATGTCGCTCACTTCGTGATCATCGCTGCGTTGGCTGCGGCAACCTGGCTCTTCTGGGTGCCGGTGTTCAGAAGGGTCGGTGCAGCGCTCGTCCTGGCGCTGGGCCTGGCGTGGCTCGGATCGGTCCTGGTGCACCTGCCGCAGGGACAGGCGCTGGTGTCGGTGAGTTGGGCGGTGGTCGGTGTTGGGGTCCTCGCCACCGGAGCGATCGGGAAAGTCCCCGACGTGGGGGCGGCCGGCTTGGTTGTGCTGGCCCTCACGGTCGGCAAGTTGCTCACCGTGGACCTGACCGAGGTGGACACACTCTGGCGAGCCGGCCTGTTCTTCGTCGTGGGTCTCGGCTTGATGCGTCTCGGGTTCATGCTCCCCGATCTCACCGGGCGGGGATCGGGACCCGGCAGTCCGGCTTCGACCGACCACAGCTGACGCCGGTCTTTCGGACCGTGCCGCCCGATGGCTACGGTCAGTGGGCTGACAGGAGCCGACATTGACACCTCGACCCAACGTTGTGTTCATCCTCACCGGGCCGATGGGAGTGGCCAGACGATGAACCGGACGATTCGATGACCGACACGATCCGCACCGACCACCGAGGCGGGATCCTGATCGTCGAGCTCGATCGACCCGATGTCCGCAACGCCGTCGACTCGCCGACGGCGCGGCGGCTCGCCGAGGTGTTCGTCGAGTTCGATCGCGACGACTCGCTCGCAATCGCTGTGTTCGCCGGCGCTCACGGCACGTTCTGCGCCGGTGCCGACCTCAAGTCGATCGGCTCGGGCACGTTCGAGGACTTTCCGGTGCCCACTGCGCCGATCGACCGGCATGACTCGTCGGCGCCGATGGGTCCGAGTTACCTGCGGCTGTCGAAACCGGTGATCGCGGCGGTGTCGGGATACGCCGTGGCCGGCGGGCTTGAGCTGTCCCTGTGGTGTGACATGCGAGTCGTCGACGAGGATGCGGTCTTCGGCGTCTTCTGCCGCCGTTGGGGCGTCCCGCTCATCGACGGCGGCACCGTGCGGCTTCCCCGCCTGGTCGGCCAGTCGAACGCGCTCGACATGATCCTCACCGGCCGTCCTGTCGGAGCTCACGAGGCCAAGCAGATGGGACTGGCCAACCGGGTGGTCGCCACCGGCACCGCGCTCGACGAGGCGATCCTGGTGGCCGAGCAGCTGCTGCAGTTCCCGCGGACGTGCATGCTCAACGACCGCCGGTCGGTCTATGACCAATGGGATCTGTCGTTCGACGACGCGATCGTGAACGAGGCCCAGCTCGGCCAGGCGACCCTGGAGTCCGGCGAGACGCGTGAGGGGGCTCGCCGGTTCAGCGACGGTCACGGGCGCGGCGGCAGGTTCGACGACATCTGAACGGAGCGCTGACGGCGGGAACACCTGTCGCCCCAGCCGTGCGAGGTGCATGATGGGAGCGTGTCGAACCTAGGTCCTGACGTGGATCATGCGGTACCGAACCGGTCGGGGCACCGACGCGGTCGGGCGGGACGGGTGAGCCAGACCCCGGCGTACGGCGATCGGGCCGACCTGCGCAACCGGCTGGGGGTGTTCGAGCCGTTCACCACCGAGCAGATCGACCGGATCGCGCTCCACGCCGATCGGATTCTCGAACAGGTCGGGGTCGAGTTCCGCGGCGACGAGGAGGCTCTCGAGTTGTTTCGCGCTGCCGGCGCCATCGTCGAGGGTGAGCGGGTTCGGTTCGAATCAGGGCTGGCCGAGCATCTGTGCTCGACCGCACCGGCGACATTCGACCTGCACGGCCGTGACGGTCGAGTGGTGCCCGTCGGCGGCGACCACGTGGTCCTGCTCCCCGCATACGGGCCGCCGTTCGTGACCGACCTCGACCGGGGACGCCGCTATGCGACGCTCGAAGACTTCACCAACATCGTCAAGTTGACCTTCGCTACCCCGTGGCTGCACCACTCGGGGGGCACGGTGTGCGAGCCGGTCGACGTGCCGGTCAACAAGCGCCACCTCGACATGACCTATGCGCACCTGCGGTGGTCGACCAAGCCGTTCATGGGTGCCGTGACAGCTCCGGAGCGGGCCGAGGATTCGATCGAGATGGCGCGGATCGTTTTCGGCGCCGATTTCATGGAGGATCATTGCGTCATCCAGGGCAACATCAACGTCAACAGTCCCTTGGTGTGGGATGACGTGATGAGCGGGGCACTGAAGGCGTACGCCCGGTCCAACCAGGGGTGCGTGATCTCACCGTTCATCATCGGCGGCGCCATGGGACCGGTCACAGTCCCGGCACTGGTCGCCCAGGCTCACGCCGAAGCGATGACGGGTATTGCCCTCAGCCAGCTGGTGCGACCGGGTTCACCGATGGTGTACGGCAACTTCCTCACCACGATGAACCTCAGGTCGGGCGCCCCGACATTCGGTACCGCCGAATCGACGCTCGCCACCTATGCGGTTGGTCAGCTCGCCCGTCGGCTCGGGCTGCCGCTGCGGTGCGGTGCTCACTACACAGCGTCGAAGACGGGGGACGCCCAGGCGATGCAGGAATCCGCTGATGCGATGTCGGCCGGGATCCTCGCCGGCACCAACTACGTCATTCACGCTGCCGGCTGGCTCGAAGGCGGCCTGACGTTTGGATACGAGAAGTTCGCCATGGATCTCGATCGCTGCGCCATGCTGCACAAGCAACTCGGCGGACTGTTCGTCGACGACGAGCAACTCGCCATGGACGCCTACCTCGAAGTCGGCCCGGGAGGGAACTACCTCAGTTGCGCCCACACGATGCGCAACTACGCCACCGCCAACCACGAATCGACCCTTGCCGACACGAACTCATTCGAACAGTGGAGCGACGAGGGGGCCCTCGACATGCAGCAGCGGGCGAACCGCCAATGGAAAGAGTCGCTGGCCGGCTACGAGCCGCCGGCCATCGACGAAGCCATCGACCGCGAACTCAGCGGCTTCATGGACGATCGCAAACGGTCCGTTCCAGACGCCTGGTACTGACCAACCCAGCCAACCGGCATCTGACCCTCGCTCGAGAACACCGCTCCTCAGTCTTGGGGGCGGGGCCGTTCGCTACCGCCAGCTCCCTCCAATGTGAGCTGATCCGCTCGATCAACCAACCCGGGATCCGCGTTGGCCCGGCACGGGCATCCTCCGATCCTGTAGGGTCCCATCAGCTCGAGAGAAAGAGTTCGCATGACGGTTTCCTGGAAGAAGCTGACTGGCTGGGCCGGAATCGCCTACGTCGTGATCTTTGTGGCGCTCTTCATCGGAACGGCACAACCTCCGTCTCTGTCTGATTCAGCGGCCGACTTTCGTCTGTGGTTCGTGGACAACGAAACGTCCGTGGCGGTCGTGACGTTCGGTCTGTCACTGGCATTCGCACTCGTCGTCGTCTTCGCATCTGGGCTGCGCAGCCTGCTCGGTCCTGCCGATGCCGAGAGCGAAGGCGTGTGGTCACGGGTGTCATTCGTAGGGGCGATCATGATGGTCACCATGGGAGGCGTCGGATTGTCCTTCTGGGCGGTCCTCGGTCTCGAAGACACGCTGGCTGCCGCGTCGGATGAGACGGTGAAGACTCTTGCTCATTTCGACACCGTCATCTTCTCAGCGATCGTCCCTTGGGGAATGGCCATTTTCGTCCTCGGGGCGTCGGTGGTGATCCTTCAGAGCGGCGTGATGTCCAAGTGGCTCGGCTGGCTTGGCGTGTTCGTTGCCGTCGTGGCCGTGATCGGTACCTTGTGGCCCTTCTCCGGAAACCCCGAGGGTGGCTTCGGGATCATCGGGCTCATCGGTTTTCCTCCGGGATTCCTGATCTGGTCGCTGTGGGTGGCTGTCAACATGATCCGAATGGACGGGGCGACGGGCGGCTAGTTCGCCCGACCAGGGATACCTGGCGGAGACGCTGGCGACATTCGGGACCTGCTTGCCGAACCCGCAAACCAGGCAGCGCCCGCTGCAGCATCCCCGGAGGCAGGTTCGCCGCTGAGATCCGGTTTCAGCATCCCATCTAGGTCATCGACCTGGGTTTTCTCAGCGAGCGGGTGAAGGGAATCGAACCCTCGTTCTCAGCTTGGGAAGCTGATGTTCTACCATTGAACTACACCCGCAGGTCGGCCTCACCCTACCACCTTGATCCTTCCCGGCCCCTGCCGAAGAGAGTGTGGTGAAACGTGCAGCGGGACTGATCGCGTTGACGATCGCAGCGGCGGCGTGTGCAACTGCGGGGGAGACAGCCACCCCCGATGCTCAGCCTCTCGTCGAGTCGACGACCACCACCACCGATGTGACCACGACCGACAGCTCGACGGCGACGACCCTGGTCACCGAATTCGAGCCGGTGGCAAACTATTCGGCCTGGCACGGCGCGCCCGACACGACCACACCGCCGACGACCGCAGCCACCACCACCGCCCCTCCCACGACGGCGAGCAGTTCCGGGGCGCCGGCGGTGACCAGTGCGTCCGGCACCGCTCAGCAACCATCCAGCCTCTATGTGGGCGTGCTCGGCTTCATGAGTCCCGACGAGGTCGTTGCCAGCTCGCCGATCTCCCGACCGCCCACGGCGGCGGGGACCCATCCGCTCACCGGCCTGCCCGGCTCACCTTCGGGCCGTCCGGCGGTGGTCGTCAAGGTCGACAACGCCTCCCGAGCCCGCCCCCAGACCGGACTCAATCAGGCCGACATCGTGATGGAGGAGCAGGTCGAGTACGGCATCACCCGCTTCGCGGCAGTGTTCCAGACCAACGACACGACCGTCGGTCCGGTGAGGTCGGGCCGCTCGACCGACATCTCGTTCCTGAGCGGCTTCGGCACGCCGGCGCTCGTCTACTCCGGCGCCAACAAGGTGATCGACCAACTGCTGTTGAATCAGACCAACGTGGCCAACTACAGCGCGGCGAGATCTTCGGGGTACTGGCGTTCGAGCAACCGCCCGGCGCCGCACAATCTCTACACGAAGACCTCGAGCTTCTCCTCGGTGGCGCCGGGTGGTCCGCCGCCGGCGCAGTTCCACTACCGGCCGGTGGGCACGCCATCCACCCAGGGTGTGGAGGACTCGGGATTCCGGGTCACCTATCCGGCCAACAGCGTCCGCTGGGACTGGGACGGCTCGCGATGGGTCCGGCAGCAGGGCGGAGCGGTCCACACGACCGACGGGGAGGCGATCACAGCCGCCAATGTCGTCGTGGTGGGTGTCGGCTCGGCACCGACCGGTCTCTTCGACAGCACAGGGGCCCCGGTTCCCGAGTACCTGTTCGTCGGGGAGGGCAACGCCGTGGTCTTCACCGACGGCCGGCGAATCGACGGCCGCTGGACGCGACCGACCCTGCGGGATCCCGCCATGTTGCACGTCGCCGGCGAGGCGATCACCTTGACGCCGGGTCGCACCTGGATGCAGATCGTGACGACCGGTCAGTACTCCAAGGACTGAAGGTTCAGATCTGAAATAAGATGTGCGGCGGGCGGTGTTGTGTCGGACGTGGACACCCTCGACGTCATTCGGGCCGACGAACGATTCACCACCCGGATCGGCTGGCTCGATTCCCGGCACTCGTTCAGTTTCGGTCACCACTGGAATCCTTCGAACACAAACCACGGCAAGCTCCTGGTGTCCAACGACGATCGGGTGGCCGGCGGTACCGGATTCGAGACGCACCCGCATCGCGACATGGAGATCGTGACGTGGGTGCTCTCGGGCGAGCTCGAACACAAGGATTCGGAGGGCAACCGGGGAATCATCTACCCGGGACTGGCTCAGCGGATGAGCGCCGGGCGGGGTATCTGGCACAGCGAGAAGAACCCAAGCCTGACCGAGGAGGTTCACTTCATCCAGATGTGGGTGATTCCCGACCGCCAGGCCATCGATCCGGGGTATCAACAACTCGACATCAACGACGAGCTCGCACGAGGTGGGCTCGTTCCGGTCGCCTCGGGACAGGGGCATGACGCCGCCATCGCGATCCAGCAGAGCGGTGCAGTGCTGTGGGCCGGTCGGCTGGCGGCGGGGGAGATCGTGCCGGTGCCCGACGGCGGCTTCGTGCACCTCTTCCTCGCCCGAGGCTCGGGTTCCCTCGAAGGCGCCGGCGAACTCGGCGAGGGGGACGCCGTCCGGCTCGTCGACGCTGGCTCGCCGAACTTCACCGCCGGCGCCGAGGGTTCCGAGACCCTCATCTGGGTCACGGACTGATCACATGCGGTCGAGGCCGAGCTCGTCGGCCGCCTCGATCGAGAGGTCGACCAGGGCCTGCATCGCCGGACGCGAGCGGCTCGACTCCCGGTAGGCCAGCTCTACCTGTCGGCAGAACGGCTGCTCGGGGTTGAGCAACCGGAGCCCCGGAGGCTGGCGGGCCAGGGCCAGTTCGGGCACGAGAGACACGCCGGCGCCGGCGGCCACCATCTGCAAGGTGGCCGGGTAGTCGTCGATCTGGTGAACGACGTCGGGCGTGAACCCGGCGTTCTGACAGGCGGTGTGGACCAGGCGTCCGCACCACACCCGGTAGGGCGAGAGCACGAACGGAGCGCCGGCCAGTTCGCCGAGATCGATCTCGTCGGCATCACGGTCCCACTGCGAACCAGCCGGCACGACGATGCGAAACCAGTCCCGGAACAGCTCTTCGACCACCACCCCGTCCAGATGGGGAGCGTGGCTGCTGGTCATGACGAAGGTGGCATCGAGTTGACCGCTGCGCACGGCTTCGATGCCGGTGAGCTCGGTCCCGAACTCCTCGGTTCGGATCTGGAGGTCGGGGAACCGGTCGGCGGCCATCCTCAGCATCGGCGGAAGGAATCGTGACGCCATCGACTCGCTCAGCCCCACGCGCACGACCCCCGCCACCTCCTGGCGGACCCGTTCGAGCGACGCCTGGGCTCGCTCCAGCTCGGACAGCACGACGTCGGCGTGGTTGACGAGCTCCCGGCCGGCGTCGGTCAGCTGGACGTTGCGCCCGACCCGTTCGAGGACCGGCACGCCGGTCGTGCGTTCGATGGCCGACAGCTGCTGGCTGACCGCCGATGGCGTGTAGCCGAGGGCGTCGGAGGCAGCTGCGATCGTGCCGAGACTGGCCACCTCCCGAAGCATGCGGAGCTGCTGGATGCTGATGTCCACACCGCGAGAGCCTAGCGTCGAATATGTAGTAACGCTTATGAATATCGTTGCAGAAGCATCGCTTTTCCTTTTCAGTCGGCGCTCTCATGATGGGAGCATGCTTCACATCCATTGCCCCCAATGCGATCGGCGCTACCTGGTCGGCACTCGTTCGATAAGGTCGATGCACAACACGAGCGAAGGTGTGATCGTCTACGTCCGCTGCCCCGAGGGTCACCTGACGATCAACACCGGCACGGCCTCCACCATCGAGAAGAGCACCGCCGGGCAGGAGCGCTCCCTTGCCCCCGTCCGCCGCGTGCCCGCAGAGGCGGCGCTCGCCTCGTAGTCTGCACGGCGTGACCGCTCCGACCCGACCCATCTTCGAGTCGGCCCTCGCTCGCAACACCGAGCAGTTCACCGTCACCGACTGGGCGGTGTTCTGTTCGGTGTCGCTGATCTGGGGGGCGTCATTCCTCCTCATCGACATCGGACTCGACGGGCTCACGCCGGGCATGATCACGTTCGTTCGCGTGGCCGGTGGGGCGATCACCTTGCTGGCGCTGACGCGGTATCGGGACCGAGGCTTTTCCCTTCCCGACCGGGCCGACTTCGTGAGGGTCGCCGTCCTCGGCGTCGTCTGGGTGGCGGTGCCGTTCACATTGTTCCCACTGGCCGAGCAGCGGATCAACTCGGCGGTGACCGGACTGCTCAACGGTGCGACGCCGGTGTTCGTCGCCACCATCGCCATCGTCGCCTTCGGGCAGCGGACCCGTGGCGCCCAGCTGACCGGGATCGCCGTCGGCGTGGTGGGGGTGGCACTGATCAGCCTTCCCAGCCTCGGCGAGGGTCGGGCCCAGACCGGCGGTGTCCTCCTCGTCCTGGCGGCGACGGCCTGCTACGGCGTGGCCATGAACATCGCCGCCCCCCTGCAACACGACTATGGCTCGGTACGGCTGATGGGTTGGGTGCTCGGCGTGGCGACGATCCTCACCCTGCCCTTCGCGCTGACGAACGTGGCGGACAACCGGTTGGCTGGTGGACCGGTCCTGGCCGTGGTGGCGCTCGGCGTGGTGGGGACCGGGATCGCCTTTGCCCTCATGGGTTCGCTGATCGCCCGGGTCGGGCCGCCTCGAGCATCGTTCATCACCTATCTCATCCCGGTCGTCGCCCTGTTCCTCGGCGTCTCTGTTCGGGGGGACGAGGTGGCACCGATCGCCCTCGCCGGCGTGGTCCTCGTCATCACCGGCGCCGTCCTCGCCAGCCGCCCCGTGCGAGGCTAGGGGTCAGGTCTACGTTTGCCTCGAAGGGGTCAGGTCTTGGCCTAGCCCAGCAGTTTCATCCCGGTCGTCCCTTCGCCGGGTGTGTTGACACAGACGTCCGGCGATGGGTCTGTATCTACGGCCAGGGCGATGCACCGCCCCAGCGCCCGCTGACCGTGTGCGTTGGGGTGGAGCGATTCGCCGGCGTCTCCCTGGGTGATCCCAGGGGTGACGAAGCGGACCCACTCGGCGCCGGCGCCATCGATGCCGCCGGTGCCGTGGGCGGCGGTCTGCGCACACGGTTCGTGGCCTCGTAGGGCGTCGGTCAGGTCCAGGAACTCCACGCCGGTGTCGGCGGCCACGCTGCGGAGGCCCTCGGTGATGGACGGAACGAGAGTCCCGGTGGCCCAGTCGAGGTCCACATCCCAGAACGGGCACCCACCGGTGAAGGTGCGGTTCCAGCCGGTTTGCCGGTACCGGTTGGCGGCGGAGTCGGTGACCGGTTTCGGGTAGCTCTGCAGGATGATCCTGGCACCGGCATCGCCGTGGGCATCGAGAACGGACCGGACGTCGGCCAGCACTCCCCGTACCCCTTCCAGCGCAGCGGGCAACCGGCCGTCCACGTTGCGCTGTTGAGCCTGCGCGCACGTGTCGGGCCACCACCTCGTGCTCGTGACGTAACGGGTCACGCAGTCGATGTTCATCCCGGCGAACCCGAGGTCGTTGCCGCCGACGGAGACGACGACCACCTCGACGTCGTGGCCGGCGGCGATGGCGGCCAGCTGGTCGGCCTGAGGCGGTTCCCCCCGGTACTCCCGGCCGCCGTTGGCGGCCGACCGGAGGTTGATCGTTCTCGCTCCCGAGCACGCCAGGTTGGCGACGGTGTCGACCGCCAGACCGGCGGAGACGATCGGCGCAACGTCGGAACGATTGCACCCGCTGGCGTAGGTGTCGCCGTAGACGTTCTCCTCGACGTAGCGCCAGTACCAGCCTCGCCACTCGGCGGCCCGGTCGGTGCCATTGCGGTCCCCCCAGCTGTTCGAGCTGTTGCCCAACCAGCGGCCGGACTCGCCGGCGATGTAGCTGTCGCCCATGGCGACGGCGGCCGTCGGCTCGACGTCCTGGGCGGCGGTGGGACCGGCCCCGATCAGGGCGCCCGCCGCTGTAACGGCAGCGACGGTCAGGACGCGGATGTGGGCGAGTCTTCCCAGCATGTCTCCCAGTCTTTCACGACGATCGTGCCGGTGTCGGGCCGCCCGTCAGCGTTGCCGGCTCAGTCGAAGACGACGTCGCCCGACGTGATCGCCGCTCGGCGAGCGTCCTCCTCGGCCTCCTGGGCGCGCTCGCCGGCTTCGATGGCATCGAGAACGTGCATGGCGATGTCGGCGACCCGCACCTCGGTTTCCTCCACTCCGTGACCCTTGACGCCGTCGTCCATCATCACGTAGCAGAAGGGGCAGGCCGTGGCCACCCGACTGGCGCCGGTGCCGAGCAGCTCGAGGGACCGTTCGTCGTTCACCTTGGTGCCAGTGTCCTCCTCCATCCACATGCGCGCGCCACCGGCCCCGCAGCACATTCCCTTCGTGCCGTTGCGGCCCGCTTCGACGAGTTGCACGCCTTTGAGCGATCCGATCACCCGCCGGGGGGCGAGGTAGACATCGTTGTGCCGGCCCAGGTAGCACGAGTCGTGGTAGACGATCCGTTCCTCCAGCGTCGCCTCCGAGACATCGAGCCGGCCGGTGTCGATGAGCCACTCCAGGAACTGGCTGTGATGAACGACCTCGTAGTTTCCGCCGAGTTGTGGATACTCGTTCTCCAGGGTGTTGTAGCAGTGAGGACACTGTGTGATGATCTTCTTCACGCCGAGCCCGTCGAGGGTCTCGACGTTCTGCTTCGCCAGCATCTGGAACAGGTACTCGTTGCCCGAACGCCGGGCGGGGTCGCCGGTGCACAGTTCGTTCGGTCCGAGAATGGCGACGTCGATGTCGGCACGGTCGAGGAGTTTGGCCATGGCCTGGGTGACCTTCTGGTTCTTGTCGTCGAAGGAACCGGCGCAGCCCACCCAGTAGAGGTAGTCATGGTCGAAATGCTCCGGTGCAGAGGCCGGGTCGATGACCGGGACCGGGAGGTTGGCGGCCCAGTCGGCCCGGGTGCTCTGGCTCATCGCCCACGGGTTGGAGCTGTTCTCCATGCTGCGGAACGCCTGCCCTAGCTCGGAGGGGAAGTCGCTCTCCATGAGGGTGAGCGACCGGCGCATGTCGAGGATCTTGTCCAGGATCTCGATGTTGACCGGACAGATCTCGTCACACGCCTTGCAGCTCGTGCAGCTCCAGACCTCCTCGGTGGTGATGCGTTCGAAGACGCTGTCGGAGCTGACCGTGATCTCGGGATCGACTCCGATCGGGGGCGAGACCGGGGGTGTGCCCGTTCGGCTCATCACCTCGCCGACCTTCAGCACGATCTCCCGGGGGTCGAGGGGTTTGCCTGTGGCATTGGCCGGGCACACGCTGGTGCAGCGGCCACACATCGTGCATGCGTCGGTGTCGAGGAGCTGCTTCCACGTGAACTGGTCGACCGTGTTGGCTCCGAAGTTTTCGAGCGACGTCGTCTCCAGGTCTGGCAGCGGCTTCATCGCCCCCTTGGGCCGTTCGCGATGCGAGAGGTACATGTTGAGCGGCGAGGTGAACATATGCCGGAGCATGGTGCCGGGGATGATCACCAGCAGTGCGAGAAAACTCACCACATGGGCGATCCACCAGCCTTGGTGCCAACCGGACAGGTTCCCGGTGCCGTCGACCAGCGCCGACAGTGGATAGCCGATCACGCTCCACTGCTCGAAGTCGGGCCGGCCCTGGAGGGCGATCCGGTACGCCTCGGCCCCGAAGCCGGTGACCCCGATGGCCAGGAGCGTTCCGTTGATCACTAGGTGTTCGGGCCGGTTCTTGACGGCGATGCGGTAAGGCCGCCAGCGCCGGGGTCCGTAGCGGCGGACGATGGCGATCACCATCCCGGTGAGGAATCCGAGGCCGGCCAGGTCGCCGACGAGGGAGTAGCCCTTGTAGACGTCGCCGTTCAGGAACTTCAGACTCTCGGGGACCTGATGGTTGATCTCCAGCACGGTCGTGACCGCCAGCAGGATCAAGAAGTTGAAGTAGATGAGGCTGTGCATGATGCCGGCGCCCGGCTCCCGCATCAGCGTCTGCATGTAGACACCGGCCCGGAAGTCGGCCAGCCGGTGCTTCAGGTTCCCGGGGGTGGTGGCGCGGCGGTCGGGTGCTCCCCGTTCCCAGTTGCGGACCCGGTAGCTCAGCTGGACGGTGGCCCACAGCAGCAGGATCGGCGTGACGGTGTAGAACACGAGCTTGAGGGGAGCGGGAATATTGACGAAGACCTCGCGCTGGATCTCCGAGTCGTCGTGGAACTGAAAGACCGTTGCCGCGACTCCCGACAGCACCGTGATCAGTGCGACGAGCCCCCCGACGGCGATCCAGAGCTGGTTTGGCCGGATCCTGCTTTTCGAATCGTCCGGACCCGATTCCCGCAGTTCATCCGACAGCGACGCATCCATCCCGCCAGCTTAGTCCCGCCCCCTCCGTCGAACCCTGCCGCACAACAGGGCCGGACCCGCGCCGCCGAAGCAAACGCGGACCCGGCCCCCAAGCAGGGTTCGTAGCGAGGTGCTAGACGGCGTCGACGCCTAGCTCCCCGGTGCGAATCCGGATGATCCTGTCGACGGGCGTGACCCAGATCTTGCCGTCGCCGATCTTGCCGGTCTGTGCGGCTTTCACGATGGCGTCGGTGGCCAGCACCACCTGGGAGTCGTCGACGACGAGCTCGATCTTCATCTTGGGAA
The DNA here is from genome assembly GCA_041576015.1 of Acidimicrobiales bacterium. Lineage (GTDB taxonomy): Bacteria > Actinomycetota > Acidimicrobiia > Acidimicrobiales > SZUA-35 > JABDIY01. The sequence goes on along the minus strand of JBFGLT010000054.1, from coordinate 4,675 downwards.
CGAAGTCGACTTTGTATTCGGCGCCCCGGTAGGTCTCGGTGTGACCTCCCTGGCGGCCGAACCCCTTGGCCTCGGTGACGGTCATTCCCGAGACGTCGATCGATTTCAGGGCGGCTTTCACCTCGTCGAGCATGTGCGGTTTGATGATGGCGGTGATGAGTTGCATATGGTTTCCTTTCCCTCCGTGAGTCCTGCCATCAAACCGCGTTTGCGACCAGCATGTCAGGCCCGTAACCAGGAGATCCGTGCTCGGCGACATCGAGGCCAGCCATCTCCTCTTCGGCCGAGACCCGTAGCACTCCGGCCGCCTTCAGAGCGCTGAAGAGTACCCCGGCGGTGACGGCGACGAATGCGGCGATGGCGATGCCACCGAGGATCTGGGTGCCGAGCAGGCTCACCCCTCCACCGTAGAGCAGACCGGCGGCTTCCTCTGCGCCGTTGACCGGGGTCGTGGTGGCGAACAGGCCGGTGGCGATCAAGCCCCAGAAGCCGCACACCCCGTGCACGCTGAAGGCGCCGACTGGATCGTCGATGCCGGTGCGCTCGATTCCGAGCACGGCAACGACAACGATCGACCCGGCGATGGCCCCGATCACCACCGCACCGATGGCGCTGACCTCGCCAACGCCCGAGCAGATGGCGACGAGCCCAGCGAGCATGCCGTTGCCGGCCATCGAGACGTCCGGCTTGCCCATGGTCGCCCACGAGGTTGCCATGGCGGCCACGGCACCGGCGCCGGCAGCGAAGGCGGTGAGTACGGCGATGATCGGGACTGCCAAGTCGGCCTGAAGCTGCGATCCCGGGTTGAAGCCGAACCAGCCGATGAAGAGGAGGAACACACCGGTGATGGCCAGTGGGACGCTGTGGCCCGGCATGGCTCGGGGGCTCCCGTCGTCGGCGAACTTGCCGATGCGAGGACCGATGACGAGGGCGCCCATGAGAGCGGCGAAGCCGCCGGTCATGTGAACCAGGCCGGAGCCGGCGAAATCGACGAACCCCTGGTCGGACAGCCATCCGCCGCCCCACTGCCAGCCGACGACCACCGGATAGATGAATGCGGTCAACGCGATGCTGTACAGGATGTAGCCGATGAACTTGGTCCGGCCGGCGACGGCACCCGACACGATGGTGGCGGCGGTCGCCGCGAAGGCCGCCTGGAAGAAGAAGTCGACCGGAACGGCCAGCGGATAGAAGCCGTCGGCCGCCAGCGCCTCGGGGGAGACATCGACCAGGTAGTTGTCGAAGAACCCGGCGACGCCGAAGCCGGCGAATCCGAGCCAGCCGTTGAAGTCACCCGGATAGGCGATGCCCCATCCGATGAGCGCAAAGACGAGCACGCCGACGCTCACGTCCATCAGGTTCTTCATCATGATGTTGGCGGCGTTCTTGGCTCGCGTCAGACCGGCTTCCACGAGACCGAAGCCCGCCTGCATCAAGAAGACCAGCACTGCACAGACGAAGATGAAGATGTTGTCGAGGACGACCATGTTCATCGCCTCGGCGCCGGCGGCGGCCGCCCGGTCGTACTGCGCCGAGACGTCCTGCGCGCCCACCGGTCCGGCGAGGGCGAGCACCGCTGTCAGGGCGAGGGTTGCCGGTGCGACATATCGTTTGAGCGCTCGACGCAATGGTCGGGCGCCAGTCCGTGTTGTGAACACTATTCGGTTTCCTTTTGTTCGGTGTCTTGCTTGCTTGGGTTTCGGCAACACCGAACAACGTTGGTCGCGTATCGCCTCCGCCGAAGATACGGACCTCGTGTTTCGCCGATGTTTCGTGGTTGTTAATGGCCGGTCGGCCGTGGACGCCGTCAGCCCAGCGCCTGGGGCGGGATCCTGCGGTCCAGCGGCGGCCGGCTGTTGGCCAGAACGTCGGCGAGCGGCTGGGGTCGGGCGAAGAAGTAGCCCTGCCCCAGCGTGATGCCGGCATCGAGCAGTTCCTGGCGCTGTGACTCGGTTTCCACGCCCTCGGCGATGAGCTGGAGACCGAGGTTCCTGGCCAGCTCGATCATGGCCATCATGTAGGGCCGCTCGCCTCCTGCCAGCCCGGCGATCACCGTCTTGGCGATCTTCACCGCATCGACCTCGTTCCGGCGGACGATACCCAAAGAGGCGTCACCCGATCCGAAGTCGTCGATGGCGACGGCGAACCCGATGTGCCGAATCGCCTGCAGCGTCCTGCTCAGATCGGCCGTGGCACGCATCAGTTCGTCCTCGGAGATCTCCAGCATCACGCGGGAGGGCTCGAGTCCGAGCGATTCGGTTGTCGCGATCAAGACTTCGATGGCAGCGTGGCGGGCGAGATGTTCAGCCGAGATGTTCAGCGTCGTGAAGTAGGCGTTTCCGGCCGGGCCGGTGCCGAGTCCCGCTTCTATCTCCCGGAGATCCTCAGCAGCGCGACGGATCGCCCACTGTTCGATGGGGATGATGGCGCCGGTGTCCTGCGCATCACGGAGAAACTCGGCGGGCATAAGCAGTCCCTGATGGTCGGACCGCCATCGCAGAAGGCTCTCGAAACCGACCGTCTCACCGCTCGCCAGATCGACGATGGGCTGGTAGTAGAGCGAGAAGGCGTCGTTGTCGACCGCTGCCCGGAGCGCCTGATCCAGACTCGGCCGGCGATCGACCGGAGCGATCTCGTCGTCGAACACCTGATAGGTGTTCTTGCCGGTGGCCTTGGCGGTGAACATGGCGATGTCGGCGTTTCGGATCGTCTGCGACGTCGATTCCTCGGGCCGGCTGATCGCCAGGCCGATCGAGCTGCCGACCACCACGGTCTGGTCGACGCCGATCGTGATCGGTTTTGTCACCTGTTCGAGCAGTCGAGGCAGCACCTTCTCCGGGTGCTCGGTGGCGCAGAACACGATGGCGAACTCGTCTCCACCGAGGCGGGCGACCGCATCGCCTTCCCGGACGACGGCCTGAATGCGCTCGGCCACACTCGCCAGCACGATGTCACCGGCCTCGTGGCCGAAGGTGTCGTTGACGTCCTTGAAGTCGTCGAGGTCGAGGAAGGCCACCGCCAGCCGTTGCTCGGACTCGGCCTGTTCGTCGATCAGTGACTCGAAGCCATTGCGGTTGAGCAGTCCGGTCAGGGGGTCGGTGCGGGCCTGATGGCTCAGCGATTCCTCGAGACGGCGAAGTTGCGCCACCGAGTCGCTGAGCCGGTCGCGCTCGATGGCCACAGCGAGGTGGTTGGCGATCGTGCCCATCATCCGCAAGTCCTCGGGTCCGAACGAGGCGACATGACCCCGTCGGTCGCCGACGATCAACACACCGATGGCGCTCCCACCGTTGCCGACCGTGGTGACCATGGCGGTGTCGATCCCGCGCGACCCGAGGTAGCGACCCCACGGCTCGTCGGTCGACCGCCGGATCAGCCGGGGTTCGTCCGGTGCATCGTCGACGACGCCGGCCACCTCGGCCGGATCGATCACCTGGAGGACCTCGCTGATCCCGTCGGGTCCGAGGCGGTTTCGGCGCAGCGTTCCGTTTCGATCGCCGAGGAGGAGGAACTCGACGGTCGTCGCTCGGAAGATCTCCGCCGATTCCCGCAAGAGCCGTTCCACCGAATCGCGTCGCTCGCCGAGCTCGGACACCGAGCGGGTGGATCGGTAGAGGATCTCCAGACGGGCTCGCTGGTCCCGCTCTGCCCCGTAGGCCCGGTAGGCGAGGAACAACGCCGTCACCGGGATGACCAGTGGGAGGACGAGGGCGAGCTGCTCGGAGATCAACACGGCGGCGATGAGGCCGAGCCCGGTGTTGGTCAGGGTGACGACGCCTCCGTAGGTGAAGACATGAAGCAGGCTGCTGTCGTCGAGGCGGCCCTCGACCATAGAGACGACCGCCACGATGCAGGCGACGTTGAGGACCGAGCCGAACATGATGGCGATGAACAGCGGGCCCCAGTGAGCCGGCTCCGACGGGTTCGGTACCACGACGGTGAGGCGGAACAGGTGGGCGGTGATCACCGTCTGCATGCCGAGAAGGCCGACGTTGAAGATGGCTTTGATCGGTGGCTGGCGCCGTACGAGGGTGACGGCGACGAAGGTGCCAGCCAGCTGAGCGATCCACAGTTCCCGCGGGCTGAAGAGCATCAAGCCGACGACCACAGGGATGTCGAACAGGTCGAAGCTCTCGCTCTCTTGTTTGAAGTGGACGTGGATCACCGCCGACGTTGCGATGACGAAAACCAGGCCAAGGATTGGCCACGGGAACGGGGTGGCCGCCGGCATGGCGTCGGGGAGGGACATGCCCAGGAGAATCTGAACACCCCAAACGACTGCGGTCAGGCCGACCACCCCGGGTGGCGGCAGCGCAAGTCGCGGGCTGATGGGGTTCACCTAGGGAGAATCGGTCGATTCTTCGCCGTACCTAACTAAGAATTGTGCTGGTCGCACGGGCCCGACGGCCCATGGCGGCGGCGCCCTCAGCCGGCGGCCAGCTCGACGATCAAGGCCACGTCGCCACGGTCGGGGGGTGGGGCGAGCGTCGACCGGAACGAGCCCTCGCCGACCTGCCAGGCGGCGAAGGACTCGGCGAAATCACCGGCGCCGGTCGAGAAGTCGGTGGCGCCGTTCCCGGGCCACCACGGTGCGTCGCCGATGCCTCGCTGGTCTTGCCAGCGCCGGCGATCAGCGCTGTCGTTGAAGCTGACGTCGATGGCATGGCCGAGCTCG
>JBFGLT010000053.1:0-17520 GCA_041576015.1 Acidimicrobiales bacterium | reverse complement strand
TAGACCTGACCCCATTACCCTGGCGGTATGAAGATCGGCGAGGTCGCCGAGCTCGGCCACGTGTCCACCAAGACGATCCGGTACTACGAGTCAATCGGGCTGCTCGACGAGCCGGCGCGGACGGCCTCGGGGTACCGGGACTACGACGCCGGCGCCGTCGAGCGCCTCCGCTTCATCCGCGACGCCCAATCGACGGGCCTGACCCTCGCCGAGATCGCCTCGGTCCTCGAGCTCAAGGGCGCAGGTGAGCGCTCCTGTCAGCACACCACCGCCCTCCTGCGCCGTCACCTCGACGAGATCGATGCCCAGATCGAGCGTCTCCGGGCCGCCCGGCGGACGCTGGCCCAGCTCGCCGACCGGGCGGCCGCCCTCGATCCGGCCACGTGCACCGATCCGCACCGGTGCCAGGTGATCGCCCCGGATGTGACCGACGCGACGCCCGCCCCAGCCTCGACCTTTCAGGCTTGACCTTCCAGCGCACTGGAAGCTCTATGCTGGATCCCATGGCAGACGTCGAGGCACAGCGTGAGACGACCCGATCCGACATCTCGGTGTCGGGCATGACCTGTGCCGCATGTGCCAACCGCATCCAGCGGAAGTTGACCCGTCTGGACGGGGTCGCCGACGCCCGGGTCAACTTCGCCACCGGCCGGGCGACCTTGTTCCACGGGCCGAGCGTCTCCGACGACGCAGTTCGCCAGGCGATCGAGGGACTCGGCTACGGGGTCGTCGAGGACGCCTTCGACGCCGAGGCCGAGCGGGAGGCCGACCTCCGCCGGCGGCTGGTCATCGCCGCCGTGCTCACCGTTCCCACCGTCGTGCTCTCCATGGTGCCGGCGCTGCACTTCGCCGGGTGGGAGTGGCTGGTCGGCGCCCTCGCCTCCCCAGTCATCTTCTGGTCGGGATGGACGTTCCACCGGGCCGCCGGTCTCAACCTGCGGCACCGGTCGACGACGATGGACACGCTCGTGTCGATGGGGTCGCTGTCCTCATGGCTGTGGTCGGCGGTCGTGCTGGTCGCCGGTGTCGACGGCGGACACATCTACTTCGAAACCGGCGCCGTGATCGTGACGCTCATCCTGCTCGGCAAGTGGTTCGAGGCCAGGGCCAAACGCCGTTCCGGCGATGCCATCCGCAAGCTGGCCGACCTCAGCGCCCGGAGCGCCCGCCTCGAGGACGGGTCGGAGATCCCGCTCGAGCTCCTCGACGTGGGGATGCGGTTCGTCGTCCGACCGGGCGAGAAGATCGCCACCGACGGCGTGGTCGTCGACGGCCACTCGGCGGTCGATGCCTCGATGGTCACCGGAGAGCCGGTGCCGGTGGAGGTCGGTCCCGGAGACGAGGTGATCGGCGCCACCGTCAATGCCAACGGATCGTTGGTGGTCGAGGCGACGAGAGTCGGGGCCGATACCGCCCTCGCTCAGATCATTCGTCTCGTCGACGAGGCCCAGGGAAGCCGCGCCGACGTCCAGCGGCTGGCCGACCGCGTTTCGTCGGTGTTCGTGCCCGTCGCCATCGCCATCGCGGTTGTGACCCTCGCCACCTGGTTTCTGACCGGCCACTCCGCCGACGAAGCCTTCACGGCCGCTGTCGCAGTGCTGATCATCGCCTGCCCGTGTGCACTCGGTCTGGCCACGCCGCTGGCCATCATGGTGGGGACGGGACGGGGCGCCCAGCTCGGGGTGATCATCAAGGGCGGCGAGGTGCTCGAGGACACCCGGGCGGTCGACGCCATCATCGTCGACAAGACCGGCACCGTGACCGAGGGCCGGATGGAACTGATCGAGGTGATCGTGCCCGGCGCCGGCACCGGCGAGATGTCCGCCCTCTCCCGGCTGACCGCCTCGGTCGAGGCGCGCTCGGAGCATCCGATCGCCCAGGCTATCGCCACCGCCAGCGCCGATCTGGCACCCGTCGAGGACTTCGAGAACCGTCCCGGACTCGGCGTGGTCGGGACCGTCGACGGCCAGGAGTTCAGGGTGGGCCGGCGGCAACTGTTCGATGAAGTACCCGCCGACGTCGAGGCGGCCACCGCGTCCGCCGAGGCGGCCGGGTCCACCGCAGTGCTCGCCGGTCGGGGCGGTACCGCCGAGGCGGTGTTCGTGGTCGCCGACCGGATCAAACCGACCTCGACCGAGGCGGTCGAGGCCTTCCACGAACTCGGCCTGTCGGTCACCCTGCTCACCGGTGACAACGACCGCACGGCCCGCACCGTCGGGGCGGCCATCGGCGTCGACGACGTGCGGGCCGAGGTGCTACCCGACGACAAAGCGGCGGCGGTCCGGACCCTCCAGTCGCAAGGACACCGGGTGGCGATGGTCGGCGATGGCATCAACGACGCCCCCGCGCTGGCGCAAGCCGATCTCGGCATCGCCGTCGGCACCGGCACCGACGTGGCCATCGAGGCGTCGGATCTCACCATCGTCAGCGGCGACCTCCGGGCCGTCGCCGATGCCATCGCCCTGTCCCGCCGCACCCTGGCCACCATCAAGGGCAACCTGTTCTGGGCGTTCGCCTACAACACCGCCGCCATTCCCCTCGCCGCCCTCGGGGTTCTCAACCCGATGATCGCCGCCGGCGCGATGGGGATGTCCTCGGTGTTCGTCGTCACCAACAGCCTTCGCCTGCGCCGCTTCGCCGGGTACCGGCGGGGCGGCGGAGCGGTCGCCAAGGCAAACATAGACCTGACCCCAAGCGGAGGACTGGCATGAGCACCCGTACGTTTTCGGTTCCCGATGTGAGCTGCGATCACTGCGTGAGGGCGATCACCGAGGGCGTGTCGCCCCTCGAGGGCGTCGAGTCGGTCGACGTCGACCTCGCCGCCAAGACGGTGACGGTCACCGGGGGCGAATTCGGCGCCATCGTCGCCGCCATCGACGAAGCCGGCTACGACGTCATCATCGACTGACCCCGATCAGGCCACCACGATCTGGTTGCGCCGGGCCAGGGATCGCCGCAGGGCGGTCGCCGTGAGCGTCACGACGAACATCGTGACCGACACCAGCGCCATGCTGGCCCCGCCGGCGGTGTCGTGGTGGAAGCTGATCAAGAGCCCGATCACGACCGCTGCCGCACCGATGAGCACGGCGAGCCCCATCATCACCGGAACCCGCCGCACGAGCAGGGTGGCGGTGGCCGGCGGTGCGATCAGGAACGCGAACACGAGCAGGCTGCCGACGGTTCGGAACGAAGCGACGATCGACACCGCCAGCAGCGCCAGGAGGGCGGCGTGAGCCAGCCGGGGACGCAGGCCGAGCAGGCGAGCCTGGGTCTCGTCGAAGGTCATGACGAGCAGCGGTCTATAGAAGATCACCACACCGCCCACCGATACGGCGGCGGCGATGCCCTGGCGCACGAGATCGGCCGAGTCCACCCCCGTGATCGATCCGAACAGGAATCGGTTCAGATCGCCGGTGTAGGAACCGGTCGAGCTGGACATGATGACGACGGCCAGCGCCAGGAACCCGACGAACAGGATGCCGATCGAGGTGTCCTCCGGTAGCGGGGAGTTGTTCTGGACCAGGTTGATGCCCGTCACCATCAATCCGGCGGCGACCAGAGCACCGATCGTCGTGTCGATCCCGAGGGTGAAGGCCACTGCGATTCCGGGCAGGACGCCGTGGGCCAGGGCGTCACCCAGGAAGCTGAGGCCCCGCAAAACCACCCAGGTGCCGACGATCGATGTGGCCAGGACCGCCAGGACGCCGGCGAGGGCGGCGTTGCGCATGAAGGCGAAGTCGACGAACGGATCGATCCACCAGCCGACCGGGTCGGTCAGGAACTGCACGGAAGCACCCTAGCCAGGCTCGGTGCGACGGGCCGTCGCCGCCTACTGGAGGGCATCGGTGATCGCCCGGGCGGTCGTCCGAAGCAGGCCGGTGTAGGTGCTCGCATCACTGCCCGCCTGGTCGAGCGATCCGGTGAGGAGCTTGACCACCTCGACCGGGCCGACCTGGTCGGCCAGCGCCTCGGCATCGTCGGAGCTGTGCTGTTCCTCCGCGAAGATGGCCCGCACGCCCTCAGATTCGATCAGCGACGCCAGCCGTTCCAGTTGCGCCGCACTGGTCTCGGCCAGGCCCGACGGCGCCGGAATGATCGTGCCGATCACCTCGAAACCGTAGCGATCGGCGAAATAGCCGAGCGCCTCGTGGCTGGTCACCAGCTTGCGGTCGGCAGGGGGGACCGCCTCCACCATGGCGGCGATCTGCGCGTCCAGGGCCGCCAGTTCGTCCTGATACATCGCCACGCAGCGATCGATCGCGGTCCGATCGAGACCGGTGGCGTCGGCGACGCCGTCGCCCAGTTCGGGGAGGACCCCGGCCACGCGAATCGGGTCGAACCAGACGTGGGGATCGAGGCCCTCGGCGTGATGGTCGCCGTCGTCGTCCGATCCGCCGGTTTCGTCGCCGCGTGCGTTCTCGGCGGCCCGGTAGGGGAGAGGGTCGGACACGAGTTCGGCGACGTAGATCATCGGCACCCCGGCCGATTCGACGGCCTCGAGAGTGTCGGCCAGCCCCTCCTCCAGCGCCAGACCGTTGGCGACGACCAGATCGGCCTCTTCGAGGCGGGCCCGGTCGGCCAGCGAGGGCTCGAAGCTGTGGGGGTCACCTCCGGCGGGGATCAGCGTTTCGATCGACGTGTCGCCCTCGCAGGCGACGTTGTTGACGACATCGGCCCAGATCGACGTGGTGGCCAACAGGACTGGATCGGTCCCCCCAGCATCACCCTGGTCGGCCCCGCAGGCCACGACCACCATCGCCACGAACGCCAGGACGGCGCTGGATCGACGACTGGGGCAACGGGTTGCCAACGCGGGCATCCTCCTCAAGAATGAGAATGATTCCGATGTTATTGGGACCGATTCTCAAAACCGACGGGCGAGGTCAGCGGTGTTCGAGCTGACCGACGCCGTGGTCGCCTTCGGGGGCCGCCGCGCCCTCGGGCCGGTCACCGCCCGCTTGTGGGGTGGGACGTCGGTGGCCCTGATGGGACCGAACGGCTCGGGCAAGACCACCCTTCTGCGGCTCCTGGCCGGACTGAACGACCCGGTCTCGGGAGCGATCGAGCGGCCGGCCGGCGGCGTTTCCTACGTCGCCCAGCACCAGCATCAGCACCGTTGGCTTCCGCTGACCGTGCGCGAGGTGGTCACGACCGCCCGGTACCGCCGGCGGGGAATGTTCGGGCCGCTCCGGCGCGCGGATCGAGTCGCCGTGGCCGACGCCCTGGATCGTCTCGAAGTGGGGGACCTGACTACTCGCACCTTCGGCGAGCTGTCGGGCGGGCAGCGCCAGCGGGTCCTGGTGGCGACGGCGATTGCCGGCGACGTCCAGACCGTGCTCCTCGACGAACCGATCACGGGGCTGGATCTGCGGAGCCAGCGGCTGATTCTCGAGGTGGTCGAGGAGGAGCGGTTACGGGAGCGGTTGGTCGTGCTGTCGACCCACCATCTCGACGAGGCCAAACACTGCGATCGCGTGATGCTGCTGAACACGAGCGTCGTCGCCGACGGACCGCCCGACACCGTGCTCGTCCCCGGATTGCTGGCGGCGGCGTTCGGTGTCCATTCGGTCCGGATCGACGGCGATGAGGTCGAGGTGGTGGATGATCACGGGCACGGGACGCCGACCCAGGGGCGGGTGCGATGAGCGACGGGACGGCCGGGGGAACCCTGACCGAGTCAACCCACCGGGAGATCGCCGCCATGCTGGCTCGGGCCGGCAACCGGTACACCGGCGGCCGGCGCCGCTTGGTCGAGGTGCTGGCCGGTGCCGGCCAGCCGCTGACCCTCCCCGACGTGCTAGCCGCTGAGCCGGCGCTGTCGCAGAGTTCGGTGTACCGGAACCTCGACGTACTGGAGCGCAGCGGGGTGATCACCCGGCTGGCCACCGGCGGCGAGTTCGCCCACTTCGAGCTGTCCGAGACCCTTGTCGGTCACCACCATCATCTGATCTGCGTCGACTGCGGAACGGTGGCCGACGTCGAGCTCTCCGATCGCGTCGAACGGCTGGTCGATGCCGCACTCGAGGAGGTGGCTCACGAAGCCGGGTTCGCGCCGGTCGGTCACAACCTCGATGTGCACGGGCACTGCGCCGACTGCCGCTGACACGGTTCCCGATCAGTTGGACCGTGACAGATTGTCGGGTAGGTGATCAGGCGGGCGGATGACCCTGTCCAAGGACCGGGCGGTCGTCGTGGCCTAGGGGCACTGCGACTTCTGGCCGTTGAAGCCGTTGTGCATGTCACACGCCGGAGCCTCCCCGCCGGGCGAGTTGCCCGACTGGCCGGGGTTGTTGGCGATTCCGTGGATGCCGTTGCCGCCGTCGACGCCCTCGCCGTCGGGGTTGGCGCTGTTGCCGCCGTACCCCGGCGTGTTGCCGGGCGCCCCGTGCCAGGTGGTCGCCTGGGTGTCGGGCGCCTCATGAGGTGACTGACCGAGGTTCACGAAGGTTCCCGGACCAAACCCGATGCCAAAGGCGAGGGCGACGGCGAGAAGGGCGGCGATTACAACGAGGCCGATCGAGTCGGCGAGGTCGTGGAGGAACCGGCGGGCGGTGGCGGTGGTCATGATGTTCTCCTCGGGGAGGTGGGTGGATCGCCGAGACAGTAGGCCACGCGTTCAGAGTTCTCACAGAAAACTCAGAGTTTCCTCATGACCGGGAGTTACGGGCCCGGAGCGCCCCGTCGGGCACCGGCGCTAGAGGTCGAACTCGTCGGGGGCGGCGAAGTCGGACCAGGCGGGGCGGTGGTTCAAATCGTCGCGGTCCGGTGGTGTCGCCGGCCCGGATCGACCGGCCATGGGTGTCTCGTCGGCGGCGAGTGCAGGGACAGCCGAGCCGGCCACCAGTGTCGCCGCCAGCGTCGTCGTGATCGGCACCGCTGCCACCAGACCGATGGAACCGGCCAGCGTTCGCACGATCTCGACGGCGATCAACTCGGAGTTGGCGATCATGCCGAGCGACTGCTCGGACACCGAGAACAGCAGGAGGAGGGGCATGCTGGCACCGGCGTAGGCGAGCAGGAGCGTGTTCACCGTCGATGCGATGTGTTCCCGGCCCACCCGGATGCCCGAGGCGATCAGCTCGGCTCGGCCAAGTCGGGGATTGCGGTCGTGGAGCTCGGCCACCGTCGCCACCTGGGTGACCGTGACGTCGTCGAGCGCGCCGAGGGCACCGAGAATCGCCCCGCCGAGCAGGAGCGACGCCAGGTTGATGTCGTCGGCGATCACCGGGATGGTGAGACCCTCCTCGGTGGCCAGCCCGGTGAAGCGCGACAAATCGAAGAACAGGCCCGACACGGCGAGCGTGAGGCCGAGCGACACCAGGGTGCCGGCGAGTGCGACTGTGGTCGTGGGGCTGAACCCGTGCGTCAGATACAGGCTCACGAAGGCGATGGCGCTGGCGGCCACCACCGAGACTGCGACGGGATCGTTGCCGTCGAGAACCGACGGCGACACGAAACCGACGAGCACGGCGATCGTGATTGCCATCGCCGACAGTGCCATCGCCCCCCGCAGGCGACCGAGGGCCAGGACCACGACGACGAACGCCGCCGTGAGCCACAGGAGCGGGGTGCGCCGTTCGAGGTCGGCGTAGAAGAAGAAATCGGTGGTCGGCTCGTAGCCCAGAATCACCCGGTCGCCGGGCGCCACGTCGGGTGGAGTCGAGGCGATTCCGAAGTTGAACTCCGGAAGGGCGACCAGTTCGCCCTGCCGTCCGGCGGCGTCGAGGGCGGCGATCACCAGCCGGCAGTCCTGGGGATTGTCGGCCGTCGAGTACGAGCAGGGACCGTCGGTGACCGACTCCACGGTCGCCTGGATCCGCTCGGTGGCCAGTCCGATCTCCTGGGCCTCGGCGATCGCTGCCGCCCGGCCGGCGCCATCGGGCCAGAAGCGCACGACCCCGAGAATCGTCAACAGACCGGCGGCGGCCAGACCCACCAGCAGCCAGCGCAGCGACGGGTGTCCCACCCAGATATCCCAACCGCCGAGGTCGCCGTGCCCGTGGCCGTGGGCTGGGTCGGGCGCTGTCACACCCGCCATGATTGCATCCGGCGCCGGCGCGGGGAGGACACTGTGCATCGTCGAGCCCATTGCTGGACGGCGTGGGGTCCGAGCGGTAGAACTCGATCGTGGACCCCGTCATCGTCGTCGTGCTCGGCGGTGTGTTCTATCTGTTCGCCTTGGTGTCCCGGCGGATCATGCCATGGCCGGTCACGATGCCGATGGTCCTCCTGGCGGCCGGTGCCGTCGCCCGGTGGACCGGCATCGTCGAGCTCGAAACCGAGATCGAGCCGGTCGTGCTGCTCGCCGAGATCACCCTGGCGGTGATCCTCTTCAGCGACGCAGTGCGAATCGACTTGATGGCCCTGCGCCGTAACGCCGGCCTCCCGGCCCGACTGCTTGGCATCGGGCTCCCGCTCACGATCCTCGCCGGCGCCGCCGGCGTCTGGGCCATCCTCGGACTCGAGATCTGGCCAGCGGCGCTGGTGGCGGCGATCCTGGCACCGACCGATGCGGCGCTGGGACAAGCGGTCATCGAGAACCGATCGGTTCCCCAGCGAGTCCGGCAGGCCCTTAACATCGAGTCGGGGCTCAATGACGGGCTGGCGCTTCCCGCGGTCCTTCTGTTCGTCTCCCTGGTGGTTGGCGAGGACACCGGGCTCGAGTTCTGGATTCGGTTCGTGCTCCAGCAGGTCGGGCTCGGCGTCCTCGTCGGAGTCGCCGTCGGGTTCGGCGGCGCCCTGGGCATGGCGAGGGCCGACTCAGCGGGCTGGATGGACGGCCTGTACGCCCAGCTGGCCACCGGTGCCCTGGCCCTGTCGGCGTTCAGCTTCGCCCTGATCGTCGACGCCAACGGCTTCGTGGCCGCCTTCGTCGCCGGAGCCAGCTTCCGCGCCGGCTACCGCACCGGCATGCCGGCGCCCGACGGCACCCGCCGGGCCGAGCACGTGGTCGAGCTGACCGAAGACGCCGGCCGCGGGCTGGCGATGCTGGCGTTCTTCGTGTTCGGCAACGTGTTCATCGATGCCAACGTCTCGGAGGTCTCGGTGGGCGTGCTGGCGTGTGCCGCCATGGCGCTGACGATCGGCCGCATGCTCCCGGTTTCGGTGGCGATGGTCGGAACCGGGGCAGCTCGGCCGACGGTGGCCTTCCTCGGCTGGTTCGGTCCGCGGGGACTCGCCTCGATGCTGTTCGGGCTGTTGTTGCTCGAGGAGGAGGTGGCCATGGGCGAGGAGTTGTTCGGCGTGATCACCTGGACGGTGGTCGCCAGCGTCATCCTGCACGGTGCGACGGCCTCTGCCGGCGCCGAGCGGTACGGCGACTGGTATCGCACCCACGGATCCGCCGCCATGCCCGAGGCCGGCGCGGTGGCCCACCACCGACCCCGGTGGGGTCGTGTGAGTTGATTAGGGGAACAAGTCCCTACTTGGACGGCGGGCCGGTGAGCTTGGATGGGGCACGTGGATGCGGTCTCGCACCCGACGTGTGCCCCTCAAACCAGAACCCGGCCAGTGATCTCGAACGGCTTGACGCGCACCCACAGCGGACGCCACTCGCCCTTGGCCCACGGTACGAGCCCGAGCTGTTCGAGTTCCTCGACCTCGGCCCACTGGGTCACTTTGGTGGCGGTGCCCCGGACGACGACGCTCCACCCGGTCCGCTCCTCGGCATCCCAGTGGTCGACCTCGAAGCAGACGATCTGGTCCTCGGCGGCCGCCTCCATCTTCTGCCCCTCGAGGGAACGGAACACGGCTCCCTCCTCGGTCCACTTGAAATTGACCGGGAGCACGAGCGGGGCACCGTCGGCGATGAACCCCACCCGTCCGATCGGCGTCGACTCCATCAGCTCGATACATTTCTCCTCGCTCAGCACCCCGATCCGGTTGGCGATGTCGATGGCGACAGGGTCGGGGTGGAGTTCGGGGTCGCGGCTCATGATGCATCCTTTCGGGGGCCAGCATGACCCTAGCCCTGCGTCGATCACAACAAACGACCACGACCGGCCAACAGGGTCCAAGGTCCGAAAGGAAGTCCAATGGCTGATGCCACGCACCTGACCATCGACGGCAACGAGGCGGCCGCCCGCATGGCCCATCGGGTGAGCGAGGTCGTTGCCATCTACCCGATCACACCGGCGTCGCCGATGGGCGAGCTGGCCGATGCGTGGTCCCAGGCCGGACAGCAGAACCTGTGGGGTGCAGTGCCCGAGGTCATCGAGATGCAGAGCGAAGGGGGTGCGGCCGGCGCCGTCCACGGGTCGCTTCAAGCGGGCGCCCTGACGACGACCTTCACGGCCTCCCAGGGCCTGCTCCTCATGATCCCCAACCTGTACAAGATCGCCGGTGAGCTGCTTCCGGCGGTCATCCACGTGGCCGCCCGCTCCGTCGCCACCCACGCCCTGAGCATCTTCGGTGACCACAGCGACGTGATGGCGGCGCGACAGACCGGGATGGCACTCCTTGCGTCGGGTTCGGTGCAAGAGGCCCAGGACCTCGCCCTGGTCGCCCACGCCGCCACCCTGCGGGCCCGGGTCCCCTTCATCCACTTCTTCGATGGGTTCCGGACCAGTCACGAGGTCGCCAAGATCACCGACGTGCCGAACTCGGTCATCCGAGAGATGATCGACGACAACAGCGTCGTCGATCACCGGCTGCGGGCGCTCGACCCCGACCGCCCCGTCCTCCGGGGCACGGCACAGACCCCGGACGTGTTCTTCCAGGCCCGGGAGGCGTCCAACCCGTTCTACGACACCTTGGCGGCCGCCGTCCAGGCCGAGATGGATCGATTCGCCGAGCTCACCGGCCGGCGATATCGCATCTTCGACTATCACGGCGATCCCGACGCCGAGGACGTCATCGTCGTCATGGGATCCGGAGCGGGGATCGTCGAAGAAGCCGTCGATCACCTGAACCGGAACGGTCGCAAGGTCGGCGTCATCACCGTCCGGCTGTACCGGCCCTTCGACGTCGCCGGATTCGTCGACGCTCTGCCCGGCACGGTCCGCCGGATCGCCGTGCTAGACCGCACCAAGGAGCCGGGCGCCCCGGGGGAGCCGCTGTACCTCGATGTCGTCGCCGCCATCGACCGGCGCTGGAACAGCCCGACCCGACCACTGGTCGTCGGTGGCCGGTACGGCCTGTCCTCCAAGGAGTTCACCCCGGCCATGGTGTTCGGCGTCTTCGACGAGCTGGCGTCCGGTCAGCCGAGGCAGGGTTTCACCGTCGGCATCTTCGACGACGTGACCCACTTGAGCATCGACTTCGACCCGACGGCTTGGCACGAACCCGATTCGGTGAACACCGCCGTCTTCTACGGGCTCGGGAGCGACGGCACCGTCGGGGCGAACAAGAACACGGTGAAGATCGTCGGTGACCGAACCTCGCTGTACGCCCAGGGCTACTTCGTCTACGACTCGAAGAAGTCGGGCTCCACGACGGTGTCGCACCTGCGGTTCGGGCCCGAGCCGATCAAGTCCGCCTACCTGGTGAGCGACGCGAACTTCGTCGGCGTGCATCACTTCGGCGCGTTCGAGTCCCAGGATGTCCTGGCGGTGGCCAGCCCGGGGGCGACGCTGTTGATCAACTCCCCGTTCGATCCCGACAGCACCTGGAAGCGGCTGCCCCGCAGCGTGCAGCAGACGATCATCGACAAGAACCTCGATGTGTGGGTGGTCGACGGTGGCCGGGTGGCTTCCGAGAACGGCCTCGGACACCGGATCAACACCGTGCTCCAGACCTGCCACTTCCATCTGAGCGGGCTGTTGCCGCCCGACGAGGCATCTGCGGCGATCAAGGAGGCCATCGCCAAGACCTACGGCCGGCGAGGTGAGATCGTTCTCCAGCGCAACATGGCAGCGGTCGACGCCGCCGTGGCGGCGCTGCACCGGATGGATGTGCCCAGCGAGCCGACGAGCGCGACCGAACGCCGGCCGGCGGTACCGGAGGTCGCACCGGAGTTCATCCAGCGGGTGACAGCGCGGATGATGGCCGGCGAGGGCGACCTTCTGCCGGTCAGCGCCCTGCCCGTCGACGGAACCTTTCCCACCGACTCGGCCCGGTGGGAGAAGCGGACGATCGCCGACGAGATTCCGATCTGGGATCCCGAGATCTGCATTGACTGCGCCCGGTGCGCCCTCGTCTGCCCACACGCCGCCATCCGGCTCAAGGTGGTGGCGCCGGGCGATCTGGACCGGGCTCCGGAGACCTTCCGGGCCAAGGAATGGAAGGACCGGAATGATCCCGGCCGCCAGGCGATCATCCAGGTCGCACCGGACGACTGCACCGGGTGCGGTGTCTGCGTGAGCATCTGTCCGGCCAAGTCCAAGGAGGTCGTGAAGCACAAGGCGATCAACATGGAGCCGATCGGGTCCCATCTGCGGGCCGAGCGGGAGAACTTCGAGTTCTTCCTCGGTCTGCCCGAGCACGACCGGACCAAGCTCTCACTGGCGACGGTCAAGGGCTCCCAGATCGCCCAGCCGCTCTTCGAGTTCTCCGGTGCCTGCAGCGGCTGCGGGGAGACGCCCTATGTGAAGCTGCTGTCCCAGCTTCTCGGCGACCGGTTGCTGGTCGCCAACGCCACCGGCTGTTCATCGATCTACGGGGGCAACCTGCCGACGACCCCCTGGACCGTGGACGGGTCGGGCCGCGGGCCCGCCTGGGCCAACTCGCTGTTCGAGGACAACGCCGAGTTCGGCCTCGGGATGCGGCTGGCCGTCGACAGCAGCACGGCGGCGGCCCGCCAGCTCGTCTCCGAGCTTTCGCCCCGCATCGGTCCTCTGGCCGGTGAGATCCTCAATGCCGACCAATCCGACGAACCGGGTATCGCCGCCCAACGGGCGAGAGTCGAGGACCTTCGGCGCTGGCTGGCCGACAACCCCGGACCCCTCAGCAACCGGCTGACGTCTCTGGCCCACTATCTGGTCGATCGATCGGTCTGGCTGCTCGGCGGCGACGGCTGGGCCTACGACATCGGGTTCGGCGGGGTCGACCATGTGCTGGCATCGGGCCGTGACGTCAACATTCTCGTGCTGGACACCGAGGTCTACTCCAACACCGGGGGCCAGACCTCAAAAGCCACACCGCGGGCGGCCATCGCCAAGTTCTCCGCCGGCGGGAAGGCGACCGCCAAGAAGGACCTCGGGATGATCGCCATGGCCTACGGCGACGTGTACGTCGCTCACATCGCGATGGGCGCCAACATGACCCAGACAGTGAAGGCCCTCGCCGAGGCCGATGCCCACCCCGGGCCGTCGATCGTCATCGCCTACAGCCCGTGTATCGCCCACGGCATCGACATGAGCGACATGATGGGCCACCAGAAGATGGCAGTGGAGAGCGGCTACTGGCCGCTGTATCGGTTCGACCCGCTCCGGGAGCAAGATGGCGATCACGCCCTGCACCTCGACAGCCGGAAGCCGACCCGGACGTTCTCCGAGTTCGCCATGACCGAGGCGCGGTTCTCCATGCTGGCCCGCACCAACCCGACTGTCGCCGATGAACTGATGACCCTCGCCCAACAGGACATCGACGACCGATGGCACCTGTACGAACAGATGGTCAACGTGGAACGAACCGCCCGCTTCGGGATCCTTGACGAGGAGGTCGACTGATGGATCTTCGCACCAGCTATCTGGGGCTCGAACTGGCCAACCCACTGGTGGCATCGTCGTCACCACTCACGGGATCGATCGACTCGCTCGTCGAGCTGCAGTCGGCCGGCGCGGCAGCGGTTGTGTTGCCGTCGCTGTTCGAGGAGCAGGTGGAACATGAAGCCTTCGCCGCCGACTACGTGGTCGATCTCGGCTTCGACACCAACGTCGAGGCGAACACCGGCTACTTCCCCGAGCTCGACGACTACAACACCGGACCGAACTGGTACCTCGATCTCCTCGTGCGAGCCAAACGGGAGCTGGACATCCCCGTCATCGCCAGCCTCAACGGCAGCTCCGACGGTGGGTGGGTCCACTACGCCAAGACCCTCGAGGACGAGGGGGCCGACGCCCTCGAGCTGAACGTCTATCACGTGGCCGCCGACGTCGATGCCACCGCCGCCGAGGTCGAGGATCGCTACCTCCGACTCGTCGATCACGTCCGCCGGGCCATCACGATCCCCCTGGCGGTGAAGGTCGGGCCGTACTTCTCCTCGCCGGGCAACATGGCCAAGCGACTGGCGGCGGTCGGAGCTGACGGGCTGGTGCTGTTCAATCGCTTCTACCAACCCGACATCGACCTCGAGACGTTGGATGTCGTTCCCGACATCGTGCTCAGCGATCCGTTCGAGATGCGCCTGGTGTTGCGCTGGATCGCCATCCTGCACGGACGGGTGCGAGCCGATCTGGCGGCGACCACCGGGGTCCACGATGCCGACGGGGTCGTCAAGTTGATCCTGGCTGGTGCCAATGTGGCCATGCTGGCCTCGACGTTGCTCCGCAACGGCACGAGCCGCCTGACCGAGATCCGCGACGGTCTCGACCGGTGGTTCACCGACCACGATTACGCCTCCGTCGAGCAGGCGAGGGGGAGCGTCAGCCAGGCGTCGGTGCCCGACCCTTCCCGGTTCGAGCGGGCCAACTACATGAAGACGCTGCTGTCCTACGCCGGGTGACCCGGCATCCCCTACCGACTCTGGGGGCGGAGTGCGGAGCGCGTGCCCGCCGTCCAGTCGGTCACGAACCGGAAACGGTCGCCGCGGATCACCGTCGTGCGCCATTCGACCAAGGTTCCGTTGCGGCTCCCCAGCCGTTCCAGGAAGAACGCCGCCTCGGTCTTCTTGAGGCCGAGCAGCTTACGGTCCCCGGCGCTCGGGATGATCGGGCTCAAGCGCTCCCACCCCTGGTTCGGCACCGGTGCGCCTACCTTGGCCAGTTCGGCATAGAGCGCCGTGTGGGACCAGTCGACCGCCAGTAGTGGCTGGGACAGTCGGCCAGGAAGCCAGGCCCGATCTACGGCCAGTGGGGCTCCGCCGGCCAATCGTAGGCGAGCCAGCAACACCAGGTCGTCCTCCTCGGCGAGCTCGAGATGAGAGGCGGCCACCGGGTCGTTCACGACCTCGAGTGTCAACACCTCGCTCGTCTGCTCGACGCCGGCCGACTCCACGGACTGGAACAGGCTGTACAGCGTGCCGAGGCTCTGCTCGAACTCGGCTCGGTTGACCACGGTGCCGCGACCTCGCTCCCGGCGGAGAACACCGGTCTTGTTGAGATGCCGGATCGCCTCCCGAACCGTGTGCCGGCTCACCCCGTAGGTCTCGGTCAACTCCAGATCGGTCGGGAAGTGCCCGTCGGCGAAGTCGCCGGAGTCGAGGCGTCTCCGCAACTCGGTTTCCAGTTGGGCCCACAGTGGCAGCGGGCTCGAGCGATCCAGCTCGGTGATGCTCACAATTGCCACCTTCCCCTCATCGGCACATCCGTACTTTAGGTGAATCGGCGCGCATCGTCAGGTCGGAAAGGGGTGCCGATCAGAGCGATCGCCTAGGCTCGGACCACACGATTCGACCTCGAGCGACCAGGGGGATGCGATGACGATTTCCGATGCGGCGCGGCAACTTATCTCGAGCATGGTCGGCGACCGGTTGGCGGTCAGGGTCGTCCTCCCCGACAAGTCCCTCGTCGGGCCGATCGACGCCCGGACGACCGTCGTCGTGCGGTCCGATGACGCCATCCGCCACCTCCTCCGCCACCCCGGCGAGCTGGGATTCGCCCGCGCCTACGTGTCGGGCGGCATCGACGTCGAGGGCGACATCTTCGACCTACTGGAGATGCGGACCTCGCTCACAGACCTCCACGTACCGCTGGGTGGCCTGGCGCGAGCGGCGCTGGCGGCCGGTCCGGCGGCCCTACGAGAACCGCCGCCCCCGCCTCCCGAGGAGGTGGTCTTCGGGTCTGCCTGGCGGGCCCACACCAAAGGGCGGGACGCCGCTTCGATCAGCCATCACTACGACGTCTCCAACGAGTTCTACCGCCTCGTGCTCGGCCCGTCGTGGACCTACTCGTGCGCGGTGTTCGAGAACCCCACCGACTCCTTGGAGCAGGCGCAGGCCAACAAGTACGAACTCATCGGGCGCAAACTTGGCCTCGAGCCCGGCATGCGGCTGCTCGATGTCGGCTGCGGCTGGGGCGGCATGGTCATGCACGCCGCCCGAAGCTTCGGCGTGACGGCCGTCGGCGTGACCATCTCCGAGCAGCAGGCGGCCAAGGCTCGCCAGCGGGTGGCCGAGGCCGGCCTGTCCGACCGGGTCGAGATCCGGCTTCAGGACTACCGCGATCTGGTCGGTGAACCGGCGTTCGACGCCGTCAGTTCCATCGGGATGTTCGAGCACGTCGGCCAGAGGCGACTGCAGGAGTACTTCGGCATCCTGCGCGAGCTGCTGCCCGACGGGGGGCGGCTGCTCAATCACCAGATCGGACGCGTCCCCGCCGTGGGACGGCGCCGGCGCCGCCGCCCGGTGGCCCGGGTCGACCCGAACGGATTCGTCCACCGTTACGTCTTCCCCGACGGCGAACTCCACGAGGTCGGCGATCTGATCGGCGACATGCAGCGGCTCGGTTTCGAGGTGCGCCACATGGAGTCCCTCCGCGAGCACTACGCCATCACCTTGCGGCACTGGGTCCGCAATCTCGGTGCCCACTGGGACGAGGCGGTCGAACTGGTCGGTGAGGGCCGGGCTCGAGTGTGGAATCTGTACATGGCCGCATCCTCGGTGCTGTTCTCGACCGCCGATCTCCAGGTGCACCAGATTCTCGCCACCAGGACCCCGCGGCCAGAGGGAGCCTCCGGAATGCCGCTGCGCCTCCTGTGGGAGCGCACGCCCCTCGACGCCGGCACTCCGGCGGTGTCCGAGCACCAGCGATCGCAGGGCTGACCACGGTGGTCCGACCAGGCCGGCCACCGGGTTCCCGGCGGTTCTTGACCGCCTGTGCCAAAGGCCGTACATTCTGTCATTATCGTGGCACCGGTCACGAGAGGGGAGCGATAGTGAGCGCCGATCAGCCTCCGGTTCATCGTCGAGCCCGACCCGGACTTCAGAGGAAGGAAGGACGCCGATGACCCGACTCGGATTCCTGCTCGACAGCGACAACTGCATCGGCTGCCACGCTTGCACGGTCGCTTGCAAGAGCGAACACGACGTGCCCCTCGGCGTGAATCGCACCTGGGTCAAGTACATCGAAACCGGAACGTTCCCCAACGTCGCCCGCAAGTTCAGCGTGATGCGCTGCAACCAGTGCGACGACGCGCCATGCATGACGATCTGTCCGACGTCGGCCCTCTATCGAGCCCCAAACGGGGTGGTCGACTTCCAGGACGACAACTGCATCGGCTGCAAGTCATGCATGAACGCCTGCCCCTACGACGCGCTCTACATCAACCCGGCGACCAACACGGCCCACAAGTGCAACATGTGCAACCACCGCATCGAGGTGGGCCTGGAACCGTCCTGTCAGATCGTGTGCCCGACCGAGGCCATCAAGATCGGGGACCTCGACGATCCTGCCAGCGAGATCTCCCGCATCATCGCTCGCGATG
>JBFGLT010000052.1:0-17766 GCA_041576015.1 Acidimicrobiales bacterium | reverse complement strand
TCGGGAGGGCTCATCGTTCGGAGCCGACCGTCGCCGGGGCCGGGCGCGAGGGTTCGGCACCGTCGAGCTCCTGGTCGACGCCGACCCAGAGCGGCCCGAACACAGCAGCGATCGGAGCCCACTCCCAGGGGCTGGCCGAACCGGCCTTGCGACGACCGATGGCGACGCCGACCGTGGCCCAGAGCGTGAGGATGATGATTTCCATTGGAATCCCTTTCAGAGTCAAGGTGGGATGAGGGGACGAGCTGGTCGAGCGACGATCAGGCGGCCACCGTGGCCGGATGCCAGCGAGCCCGGAGCGTGGCCAGTTCAGCAGTGAGGCCGGCCAGCTCGGCCCGATCGGCCGGGCGGCCCTCTAGCCGGTGGTAGTGAAGTCGCTCTAGCTCGTACTCCAGGTGGGCGAGGCGGCTGAGCAGCGACGTCCGGGCCGCCGACTCACAAGACGGCTCGCTGTGCCAAAGGTGGCGGGCTTGGCTCCGCAGGTCGTCGACGCTGACGTCGGCAGCCGGTCCGTGGACCTGGGGGTTGGGTGTCTCGTGCATCGTGGCTTCGTTTACATCCATTTCAAAACACTACTTTAAGATAGTATGTTTGAAAAGGTGTTCTGTGTCATAACAATCGATCCATCGTTCCGAGGCGGTGGGCCGTCGCTAGGATCGTGTGGTCATGGTTCTGCGCCGCCGCCCCCGGGCCCCAGTGCCGCCACCGCCCGAGCTGTGGCAACAACGATTCGATTCGGCCCTGCGACTCATCGGCGAACATGTCAGCGACCCGTCGATCCTGCGGCGGGTTTCGGACCTCGAGGTTTCGTTGGTCACCGCTGACGCCGATCGCCGCCGCCTCGAGGCGACGCTGGCCCAGCTCGACACCGAGCGCGCAACGCGCGAGCTCAAGGCCGCCCTTCGCCGCAATCTCGAGTCCCCCAGCCCCGCCAACGAGGCGTTGGTCGACAGCCTGAAGCGACGCCACGAGTCGATACACGCGCTCCAGGACCGCATCGAGCTGCTCGAGCGGTCGGTCGACCAGACCATCGCCGACCTGGAGATCCTCGCGGCCTCGACCGTGGAGCTGGCGCTCCGGCCCGGTGCAGGAGGAGGGGACCGGCTGGGCGAGCACGACGCCGTCATCGCCGATCTGCAGCGTGACCTCGAGGTCCTCGAGCAGGTCCATCGCGATCTGGCGGACCGCTGATGCAGTGCCCGCTGTGTGTCGACGAGGCGCTCGAGCCGCACGTCCGCAACGGCGTCGAAGTCGATCGCTGCCCGCGGTGCCGGGGGCTCTGGCTGGACCGCGGCGAGATCGACAAGCTCGTCGCCGATCTCCCCACGGGTTCGGGTCGGCGGTCCGGCGAGGCAAAGCGGGGTGGACGCGAGCAGAACGAACGCCGTCGCGATGACTGGGTCGACGACGTCCGTGAGCGACGCTCGGGCAAGAAGCGCAAACGCAGGAAGGGGCTGGCCGACCGGCTCGCCGACGTGCTCGAGGAGCTCGTCGACTGACGGCGACCCGGTGGCTCGGACCGGGCACAACCGTTCTTAGTGCTAAATGTGACCGGAGTCATGTTTGCCGCCGCATCCGGCTGGGTCCGTCGGGACGAAGAAGCGATTCAACGTCCCCTCCAGCAAAGGATGCGAACATGCGCAAACCGAACCGACTGATCCCCTTCGTACTCACGCTCGGGCTGATCGCGGCCGCCTGCGGCTCCGACGACCCCGCTGCCGAAGCGGCCGAGGAAACTACGACGACCACCGAAGCTGTCGAGGAACTCGGCACCATCGCCGAGGTGGCCACCGAGGCGGGCAACTTCACAACGCTCCTGGCCGCCGCAGAAGCGGCTGGGCTGGTCGGCCCGCTCACCGGCGCCGAGGAGCTGACGGTGTTTGCTCCCACCGACGACGCCTTCGCCGCCGCTCTCGATGCCCTCGGGCTGACCGCTGAAGAGCTTCTGGCCAACCCGGCCCTCGGCGACATCTTGACCTATCACATCGTGTCCGGTGAGGTGCTGAGCGACACCGTCGTCACCCTCGACGGCCAGAGCGTCGAGACCCTCAACGGACAGAGTGTGGGCATCACCGTGAACGGCTCGACCGTGATGGTCAACGATGCCACCGTCACCGCGGTCGACGTCGATGCGAGCAACGGCGTGATCCACGTGATCGACTCTGTGCTCCTCCCGCCCGAGATTGCCGAGGCCCTCGGTGCCAGCGAGATGGACGAGGAATCGATGGACAACGAGATGAGCGATGAGATGTCCGACGAGCCCGCCACCGTCGTCGACGTGGCAGCGAGCTCGGACGACTTCAGCATTCTCGTCGCCGCTGTCACCGAAGCCGGCCTCGTCGACGCCCTGAGCGGTGAGGGTCCCTTCACCGTGTTCGCACCGACCAACGCCGCCTTCGAGCAGGCCCTCACCGATCTTGGCCTGACCGCCGACGAGCTGCTGGCCAGCCCCGATCTCGAAGGGATTCTGACCTACCACGTCGTCGCCGGTGCCATCACTGCCGAGGATGCGATCGCCGCCGCCGGAACCGAGGTCGAGACCCTCAACGGGGACACGATCGAGGTTTCGGTTCAGGATGGCAACGTGATGATCGACGGTGCCACGGTGACCACGGCCGACATCATGGCCGGCAACGGCGTCGTCCACGTGATCGACAGCGTGATTCTGCCCGGCTGATCCCGCCGACCCGAACATCCCCACCGTGAGGCCCGGGCTCGTGCCCGGGCCTCACGGCTGTTCGACCAGCACTCGGTCACTTGGGCGGGACGTGCTCGGGCGTGATCGGCATCGCCGCGCGGACCAGCCTCGATCAGAAGCACATGGTCCCCGCCAGAGCGAAGTGGTCGCTCAGGTGAAAGCGGTAGCCGTCATGAACGACCGGCCGGTCGAGCACGTCGAGATCGGTGATCGTGACACCGGGTGACGTGAAGCAGCGGGTGAACGAGGCTCGAAACCGCCGACCGCTGGTACGAAACCGGTTCGACACGCTGTCCCACGTCGGTCTGGGCAATTCCGGAACCACGAGACCCGCTTCCCCGATAGTACGGAGTTCGGCGCGCCTGGTGTTCGTGTCGCCGACGACGGCCAGCGTGGGTGTCGGGCTCGTCTCGATGACCGTTGCCAGTTGCTCCAGACGCCGGGCCGCGGCGGCCGCTCCTCCTCCGGGTGGGAGATGGACGTTTGCGACGGTGAGCCGCTGATCGAACGTGACCAGCACGGCGCAGCGCGGCACGACCCGCACCGCTGGGTCCGGGTCGAGCAGAGAGCGACGCACCAGGACGGCCAGATTGCCGCTGTGGGTCTCGGGATTGGCCCCGACCATCTCGTGGCTTTCGACGTAGGGGACCAGGCGCGGCAGTTCCTGGAGAACGACCAGGTCGGGATCCCGGTTCAGGACGGTCTGGCGGACGAGTGCCTCGGTGTGTTCGAGCCCCCACCAAGGCGGCGCTGACGCCGACCGTTCCATCAGTGCCAGATTCCAGGTCAGGAACGTCAGCGGTTCCACCGGGGCGTTCAATACAGGTGGCCGTACCGGTCGAACAGGTCGTCGAAGGTGGGCGCCAGGTTCCAGGAGTTGGCGGTGATGATCTCGTCGAACCGCACGCGCAACCGGTGGACATCGGGATGACCAACCCGGCGATGGTGCCAGCGAATCAAGAGTCGGTCGGTCAAGGTGAGCGCCGCCATGATCTCACCATAGTGCGTCAATGTGCCGCCGGTCACAACTGCGGAACCACTCCGACACGGGGAACCGCAGCAGGTCCTCCTGCCGGCAGCCGTCCATGCTGGAGCGGTCGACACCGGATCGGTCATCCATGAGGTACTTCCTCGAACAGCACCGAATAGTCGGCGTCTGTGACCGGGACGAACTGGTCGACGCCCGCCAGCCCGCCGGGTCCCACCGCCAGCATGGCCGCCTCGAGTCGGTGACGCCGCTCGCCGGCGATTCTCATGACCACAGGCGGGGCGGGGGCCGGCCCGGTGCGGTCGATCACGACCAGGCCGTCGATCTCCTCGGCGGGGAGCCACGCCCAGACCGACTCGTCGATCGCGGCGATGTCCGCTGTTCCAAGCCGCACCGCTGACACAGAGCCCTGGTGGCTGCCGGTCACGACCTGATCGGCGAAGACATCGATCGTACGGCGCCGTGCCCCGAGGTGGCGTCTCATGGCGTGGTACCCCGACCAGGACTCGTACTCGTTCACGGCGAAGCGGGTCCCCGCCGCGTCGGCGAGGGAGGCGAGTCCGGATCCGGCCCGGGCGATGACCACCGACTGATACACCGCCGCCCGTTGGCCGGTGAAGACCGGCGCCAAGCGAATCGAGCCGCCCAGGCGTCCATCGCCGAGGGCCTGAGCCGCCAGCAGCCCGCAGACCCACACGATGTCCATCTGCCCGGCGAACGCCGCCCGCCGGCGAGCATCGTGACCCTGGCGCTGGTCGAAGCGCACGACGATCCCCTCGGCGGCGAGGAGGTCGCACAAGCCGGTCAGCGCCTCGTCGCAATTGCCGGCGAGCAGCGTCGTCGCGACCAGGTTGTCGTCGCTCACGAGCGATCGGATCCGGTGATGTTGGAAAACGGGGCTTCTGCGTCGACCGGGTCGATCTCCAGGACCGGGCGGATCGCATGCCACACCGGGTCGACGGTGTAGTCCCAGTACTTCGTGACCTCGATGTCGATGTGGTTCGGACCGATGACCCCGCCGGTCAGCCGGCCATTGTGAATTCTCACGCTCCGGTAGACGCGCGGGGCAACATGGTCGACCGCCATGCGATGGACGGCACTACCTCGCCACGCCTCTCGATCCCCGGGCTGGGTGTGCACGACCAGATTGGCCCAGTGGTGCTCGACGAGCTCGACCGAGCTGTAGCTGAGAATGCCCGGGTAGGACCGGAACTCACCCAGCAGGTCGATCTCCACGCTGTCCAGTCCCTTCGCGTCGGCGTCGGCGAGGCGGTCTCCGAAGAACCCGACGATCTGAACGGTCTCGGGCCGCATGAGCGCGTCCGGGTCGCACATCACGACCCGCCGCTGCAGGCCGTGTACGTCCCACTCGAGCACCTCGTAGGGCTCCAGCGACAGCTCCCCTTTGCAGCATCGCCGCATCAGCGAGCGGATGTCCTGGAGAAGGTAGGCGAGCAGGGCCTGGTCGCTCTGGTACAGCAGAGGATCGGCGCACGGATGACCGGCGGGACTCTCCTGGGGGGCGAGCCGGATCGGTGCCAAGCGACCTCGCTTTCGAGCTGAACCACGTCACCGCCGGTGGCGGTGTCCTTCCATCGTGCCACACGACTTGGTTGGGACACTGCTCTCCCATCGGCCGCAAACTGCCTCGTCGGAGCTTTTGGCGAGGAATTACAGGCGTCGGCGCAGCGCCGCCAATTCGTCGTCGCTCCCCAGAGCGATGAGGACGTCGCCGACCTCGACCACGGTCTGTGGAGACGGGTTGGTGTGGTAGCGCTGGGTCGGTTTCCGGATGGCGATGATCAGGGATCGCTGCTCGCCATCCCGGAGGTCGAGCAAGCGCTTCCCGGCGATGGTCGACTCGTCGGTGACGACGAACTCCTGCACCGATACGTCGTGCTGTTCGTCCTGAAGGATCTCGTCGATGAACTCGGCGACGTGGGGCTGGAGGGCAAGCGCCGCCATCCGGCTTCCTCCGATCTCGTGGGGGTTGATCACCCGATCGGCGCCGGCCTGGAAGAACTTCGGTTCGTTGGTCCGGCTGCTGGTCCGGGCCACGATGAACAGGTCGCGTCGAAGAGCGCGAGCCGACAGACAGACGAACAGGTTGTCGGAGTCGTTGTCGAGGGCCAGGATGAGCGTCTTGGCCCGATCGATCCCGGCGGCGACGAGGACGTGGTCGTCGGTGGCATCCGCGACGATCAGGGGGAGCGCAGACGTGTCGTCCACGGGATCTCGGTCGATGATCACCACATCGGTGTTGTGGCGTGCACAGAAGTCGGCCACCGCGTGACCTACGCTACCCCACCCGCAGAGGATCGTGTGGTTCGACATCTGGTTGATGACCCTTGACATCCGGCGCCTCCGAAATGCGTCGTTGAGCGTGCCCTCGATGAAGGTCTCGAAGAACACGGTGATGGTATAGAGCACCGATCCAACGCCGATCACGACGAGGAACAGGGTGAAGAGCCGGTACTCGTCGGTGTCGGCCAGTTCGAGATCGATCTCGGCGAAGCCGACCGTGGTGATCGTGATGATGGTCTGATAGAGGGCTTCGAACCACGGCAATCCGAGGATTCGGTAGCCGACCGTGCCGAGGAAAGCGATGCCCAGAACCGCCAGCAGGGACATCTGGAACCGGCGCCATGGGTCACGCTGCGACGGGCGCCGCCAGTGGGTCCGTGGTGGTCGCCTAGGCTGCGGCCGCCGCGACGGCCGGTCGACCGGCTTGGCCAGGTCAGGCATCAATGAGGGCCGACAGGGGGCCGGTGGCGGGCATCAGGCTCGAATATAGGCGCTCCACGCGTGCTGGTTCGGGTAGCCGATCGTTTGGAGGGTGACACGATCTGGTCGGGATCGTAGCGTTGTCGTATGCACGACGACCTGTACCCCGAGTTCCCCGGCGTTCTGTCCGAGGAGACCCATCGGTCGACCAGCGAAGAGCGATTGCATCGCAAACGCATCGTCGCACGCGGGTATCAGATGTTCGCCGCCATGCGGTGGGGTCAGCTGGGCGATGGGCACATCACCGCCCGTGATCCCGAGCACACCGACCGGTTCTGGGTGCTCGACTGGGGGGTGCCCTTCGGGCAGGCGACTCCGGACCGGCTGGTGCTGGTCGGTCCCGACGGCGAGGTGACCGACGAGTCGGGACGGCCCACCGGGGCGGTGAACACCGCCGGCTACAACATCCATCATCCCCTCTACCTCGCTCGGCCCGACGTCAACGCCGCCGCCCACACGCACACCCAGTTCGGCACACCGTGGTCAGCCAACGTCGAGCCTTTTCGGGCCCTGAGCCAGGAGTCCTGCGCCTTCGTGTTCGACCAGGCGCTCTTCGACGACGAGGAGGTCGAGGTCCTCAGCGTCGATGGTGGGATCCGGATCGCCGACGCCCTCGGGGACAACAAACTCTGCATCCTTCGTAACCACGGCCTGTTGACCGTCGGCCGCTCGGTGGAGGAGGCGGTCGGCTGGTTCGTCATGGCCGAGCGGGTCGCCGAGGTTCATGTCAAGGCGCCGCAGGGAAAGGCGATCACCGACGAGGCAGCCAAGGTGGCCGCCTCGACCCTGCAGCCTGGCCACGTCGCCTGGCGCCTCTTCCAGTGGCTCGACCGGTCGATCAGCTGAGGTCGGCGTCGCCGTTGCTCCCGGTGGTGAAGAGAGCCTGCAGCGCGGCAGCGGTCTCGACCGGGTGGTTGCGGTGGACCGAGTGGCCGGCGTCGGGGACGACCACCGACCGGACGACGTGCAGTTTCGATTCGAAGACCTTCACGGCCGGTTCGAAGCGCCGGTCGTGTTCGCCGACGACGACCACCACCGGTTGTTTGATCGACCCGAGCTCGTCGAGGACCCACGAGTCGACGTGCCGCGACAGTTCCTCGCTGCCTTGCGGAAGTCCCAATCGAGCGGCGGCCACGTCGACCGAGCGATTCCACTTCTCCCTCGTTTCGGCATTGCGGAAGCCCGGCCCCGACGCGATCAGCCCGAGGCCGGCAACCCGCTCGGGATGCAAGAGCGTGAACGCCAGGCTCAGGTAACCGCCTAGGGAGTGCCCGACCAGGAAGACGGGAGCCTCCACCTGGCCCACCACGCCGGCCAGATCGGCGATGGCCTGCTCCCGGCGGTAAGCCCCCGGTGGCGGGACGTCGGAGCGCCCGTGCCCCCTCAGGTCCCATGCGACCGTGGTTCGATCGGTGATCACCTGACGCACGCCGTCCCAAACGGTCAGGTCGTCGACCCATCCGTGGGTGAAGACGACGGGCCGGCTCCGGCCTTCGGTTTGCTCGGCGGGGCGGATGTCGACGTTGAGCCGGACCACCAACCCATTTCAGCCGATCGCCGGCACCGATGGTGGAATCGCCCGTCCGAACCGCGCACGGTGGGCGCGGTGGGCCGAATCAGCGCCAGATTTCTCCGTTTCGTTGGGGCGAAGCACAATCGACGGTCATGCATCGACTCGACGGCCCCTTCTACGACGACCTGCAGACCGGCGATGTGCTGCCCCAGCTCCCGCCGGTCACGATCACCGACGCCGACAACGTTCTCTACCGGAGCATTACCGGCGACGAGAACCGCCTGGCCGCCGATCAGTCACTGTACCGGTCGGCCTCGGGCAGCGATGGTGCACTCGCCAACCCCGGGCTCACCCTCCAGCTGTCGATCGGACTGAGCACCAGCGCCACCCGGCACGCGATTGCCAACCTGTTCTACCGAGGCGTTCTGGTCGTCCGACCCGTCGAAGTCGGGGAGACCGTCCAGACGACAACGACGGTGCTTGGCCTGGCCGACTCCCGGCCCAAAGGCGACCTGCACCGCGGCAAGGTCCTCCTCGGGATCGAGACGGTCGGCACCAACGGACCGATCGCCCGGTACCAGCGATGTGCCCTCCTGCCGGCCCGCGGTCAGGCGTCCGGTCACGCCGACGACGTCGGATCGGCGACGTCGGCGGAGACGCCCGACTACGCATCGGTGGTGCCGGCCTGGGACCTCGTCGGGCTCCCGGCGCTGGAGATCGAGGTGGGCGACGAGGTCGACGATCCGATGTGGGATCACGTCGACCTCGCCCCCGCCTTCGCACGAATGACGTTCAACCAGGCGATGGTGCACCGTTCGGTGTTCGCCACCACCTACGACGGGCGTCTCGTCTACGGCGGGCACGTTATCGCCCTGGCCCAGGCATCGGCCACCCGGGTATTCCCCGGCATGGCGACGGTGCTGGGGTGGCAGCGTTGCAACCACATGGCGCCGGCCTTCGAGGGCGACACCGTCAGCTTCACCCATCGGCTCCGCAACGCTGAGTCGGTCCCCACCGGTCAACTGCTGACGATCGAGACCAAGGGGTACCGTCAGGCCGGTTCCGAGCCCGAAGAGCTTCTCGACTGGGAATATGTGATCCTCCACCGGTGACGGCCTGGTCTCCGGCGAGCGCCCGTGCGTGGCGTCGGTCAGGGCGTCTCAGCCGGCGTCGCGGATGGCGAGGAGCCGTTCGGCCTCGTCGAGATCGAACGGGTGCCCACTCATGTAGATGAGGTGGTGGACGCCGATTTCCCGCCAGCCGTCGACGTCTGCGTCGGCGCTCACCATGGCCGTGCGCTCGATCGTCGCCGGGTCCCGTCCCAGGGTGTCGCACCACTGGTCGAGCACCTCCATCGTCCGCTTCGCCTCGACCGGCGACTTGCCGACGACGTTGTGCATCTGGGCATGCTCGGCCACCAGCTTCAGGGTGACCTTCTCGCCCGAACCTCCGATCAGGAGCGGCAGCGGGCCCAGCGGAGGTGGGTTCAACTTGCTCAGCCGGTCGAGTACCCGGGGCAGTTCCCGGCCGAAGGTGCGGAGACGGTCGATGGCGGTGCCGAACTCGTAGCCGTACTCGTCGTAGTCGCGTTGGAACCATCCCGACCCCATGCCGAGGACCACCCGACCGCCGCTGATGTGATCGACCGTGCGCGCCATGTCGGCCAGCAGGTCCGGGTTGCGGTAGCTCATCGGGGTGACCATCGGGCCGATCGTCGCATGGCTTGTCGTCGCCGCCATCGCCGCCAGGATCGACCAACACTCGAAGTGCTCGGCGTCGGGGTCGCCGTAGAGGGGGTAGAAGTGGTCCCACGTCCAGAGCGAGTCGACGCCCAGGCCATCGGCCTTGATCCACGCCTCGCGCATCTCGTCCATCGTGGTGGCCTGGGGGTGCAGTTGAACGCCGACCTTGAGCTGTGCCATACGGCCAACCTAGCGGGCCGGCAGGTCCCGATCACCGCTGCCATGGCGGCCGCTGCCACCCGGCTGCCGATGGTCGTCCGGTGTCCGTCCCCAGGTGCTGGTGAGCTCGGCCGCCACCTCGACGAGCGCCGGGTCGAAGCGCTCGATCGTGGCCGACCACGCCGGCTGGAGCGAGGCCAGGGTGGCGATTGCGTCGGATCCTGACTCGGTGGTTGCGAGCGTCTCGAGCAGGTCGGCCTGGTATGGCCCGAGCGGCGCGTCGGGACGGTCTGGTTCGCCCACCGGCGGCGCAGGCTCGCCGGCGGCGTCAACGGACCCGGGTTCGAGGCCGGCTACCACGGCGGCGACCCGTCGGACGTCGTCGCGAAAGGATCGATGGGTCGATCGATCGGCGAGCGATTGCCCGAGCCGTTCGTAGGTCACCACCTCTGCCGACGGGCACCGGTCGACGATGCCCGGGAGCATGGTGAGGAGCTCGTTGGGGACCAGATCGTCGTGGGTGTCACGGCGGACCCGGCGGCCACGGGATTGGCTCCACCGCCCCCCGCTGACGTGGAGCTCTCGTACCCGATGCAGCGGGAGTGCGGCGAGCAACTCGTCGAGGATGATGCCGGTATTGAGGCTCTGGCACCACAGGTTGTGGACGTCGAGCACCAGGAACCCGTCGACGGGTTCCAGCAGCCGATGGAGGAGGCGGCCCTGATCGCGGGCGTCGTCGGATCCGAGGCAGGTGGCCAGGTTCTCGACGCCGACGGGACATCCGACCGCCTCCCGGAGCGCGATCAGTCGCTGCCGGCCAAGGGTCACCGCCTCCCCGGTCGCCGCGGCGGGCAGGGGAGCCGAGAACGAGAACCGGCCGGCCCCGACGAAACCAACGTGTTCGCTGATCCACCGGTAGTGCCGCTGTTCGGCCTCCCACCGGACCCGCTCGAGCCATCGATCCTGGCGGCCGGTGGCGCCCAGGAGCGAGTAGCCCACGCCGTGGCCGAGCAGCCAGCCCATGTCGCCGAAGTCGGCCAGCAGCGCGTCGAGCCAGGCGGGCACGCCGGCGGGGCTCCAGCCCATGTCGAAGGTCCACTCGAGGGCTCCGACACACCCCTCATCGAAGAGCGGCAGGGCGGCAGCGGCGAAGTTCGCTTCCGGCATCACCGAGAGAGCAAGGCGCATCAGCCCATGCCACACGGCGGGCAGTAGTCCGCCCACCCGGCGTCGTCGCTGCCGAATACGGCATCGAGCCCGGGAAGGCCGGCCATCAGGTCGGACGGGTCGACCACATCGGTCTTATCGATGACCTGCGGCTCGGCGATCACCGGCTGGGAGCTCGTGGGGGTGCGGTGGTCCTCGGGGTCGGGGGCAGCGCCGGCGGCAGCGACGCCCGCCGCCACCCCGACCGCAGCGGTCAGACTGGCCGCCGCCATCATGGCCAGCGTCGTTCGGGTGGCGAAGCGGCGAGCGTTCACTGCTTCGCCGGGGCCGGTGCCGTCGTGTCGTGTCTCGTTCATGCCGTTGTGACGGTCGGAGGTCGCTGCTGGTTCCCGACACCGCCGCGATGTCGAGCCGAGCGTGCCGATCAGAGGGAAGCGGCGAGGGAGTCGGCAGCGGCCGCCACGCCCGAACCGGCCAGCGGCGCCTCCATCGCCCGAAGGGTGGCTTCGATTGTCCCGAGGGTCCCGAGGACGTGCGGCGGATTCAGGTGACCCATGTGGCCGATGCGGAACGCGTTGCGCATCCCCCCGAGGCCGAGGCCGACGACCAGTCCGGCGCCGTCCTCGGCTCGACGGCGCATCGCGGAGGCGTCGATCGAGCCGGTCAGGACGGTGGTGACCGCATCGGACCGAGCGGCCGGATCGGTGATGTTGAAGTCGATGCCGCCAGGCGTCGACCAGGCGGAGACCGCCGCCCTCACCGCATCGGCCAGGACCCGATGACGTTCCCACACCGCCTTCAGCCCGCCCTCCTCGTCGAGGATGTCCAGCGCCTCCCGGAGGCCGTACAGATGCTGGATCGGGGGCGTGCCGGCGAAGATCTGGTACATCGCCTCGGGTGTACGGCGCGGACCCCAGTCGAAGTACCCGTCGCGTAGACCGGCGGCCTCATAGGCGGCCAGGGCTCGCGGTCCAGCCCAGACGAACGCCAGACCCGGCGGCACCATCAAGCCCTTCTGGGATCCGGACACGGTGACGTCGACCCGCCAGGCATCCATCTCGAAGGGCTCGCAGCCGAGCGAGGCGATGCAGTCCACCATGTACAGGGCGGGATGGTCGGCATCCTCCAGCACCCGGCCGAGCGCAGCGATGTCGTTGCGGACCGACGAGGCAGTGTCGGTCAGGACCACGAGCACCGCCTTGAGCTCCCGTCCGGTGTCGGCGGCGATGCGATCGGCGAAGGCTTCGACGTCGACCGGACGTCGCGGATGGCCGGGGAGCGTCTCGACGGCCACCCCGCTGACGGCGGCCATCTCGCCCCATGCGGTGGCGAAGCGACCCGACTCGAGCACCAGGACCTTGTCGCCGCGACTGAGTGTGTTGTTGATCGCCATCTGCCATCCGCCGTGGCCATTGGAGATCGCCACGAACGGGTGGGCGGTGGTGGTGCGGGCGATCGCCGGGAGCCGATCGAGGATCTCGTGGGCGATGGCGACCAGCTCGCCCTCGTAGATGTTGGGCATCGCTCGGTGCATCGCATTGAGCACACGATCGGGGATCGTCGACGGCCCGGGGATCGAGACCATCGTGCGGCCGAAACGAAGACTCATGACCCGAGACCGTAGTGCGTTCCCTCTCCGGTCGTTGCGGCGGCGGACGTGACCCCTACGAAGCAGACGTGACCCCTGCGAAGCAAACGTAGACCTGACCCCTATATTGAGCTGGTACCGGGGAGCTCGCCGTGCGGGCTGAGAGGGCCACGAGGGCCGACCCGTCGAACCTGTCCGGGTAATGCCGGCGAAGGGAGGAGTGCCGTGCACGTGTCTCGTGTGATCGCCGCAAAGATCGCCGTTGCGATGGTGGTGGCGGCGTGTACCAGTACCGAGGGGACGGTCACGTTGGTGACCCACGACAGCTTCGTGCTGCCCGACGAGGTCATCGCCGGCTTTGAAGCGGACGAGGGCGTGAGCCTCGAGGTCGTACAGGTCGGCGACGCCGGCACGACGGTGGCCAACGCCATCGCCACCGCCGGTGACCCGCTCGGCGACGTCCTCTTCGGCGTGGACAACCTGCTCGTCGGCCGCGCCCTCCAAGCCGGTCTGTTCGAGCCCTACGCCGCCGACGGGCTGGAGGCGATCCCGGAACGGTTCCGGGTGGACGACCAGAACCGGGTGACTCCGATCGACTTCGGGTACGTGTGTGTGAACTACCGGCCCGATGCGATGGATGGCGAGGCGCCCGAGACGCTCGACGACCTCCGCCGGCCCCGCTTCGCTTCCCAGTTCGTCACCCAGAACCCCGAGTCGTCGTCGCCCGGCCTGGTGTTCCTCGCCGCCACCGTCGCCCGCTACGGCGAACCCGGCTGGCAGGACTTCTGG
Organism: Acidimicrobiales bacterium; assembly: GCA_041576015.1. Taxonomy (GTDB): domain Bacteria; phylum Actinomycetota; class Acidimicrobiia; order Acidimicrobiales; family SZUA-35; genus JABDIY01. The sequence goes on along the minus strand of JBFGLT010000052.1, from coordinate 4,338 downwards.
CGAGACCTGCGCGATAACGGCGTCACCATCACCAGTGGGTGGAGCGAGTCCTACGAGAACTTCTACGTCGGTGGGACGCCCGACGGCACCAAGGCGATCGTGAACAGCTACGCCTCCTCGCCCGTCTTCGAGGGGTTGTTCGGAGGCGAGGATCCGGTGGTCAGCTCTATCTTGCTCGACTCGTGTTTCGAACAGATCGAGTTCGCCGGCATTCTCGCCGGCACCGACAACCGTCAGGCGGCGGAACGGCTGCTCGACTGGTTGATCTCGCCCGCCGTGCAATCCGAGATTCCGCTCGCCATGTTCGTCTCGCCGGTCAATCCCGAGGCGGTGATCCCCGACGACTTCGCCCGGTTCACCCCGGCGGTCGAGCAGCCCCTCAGCCTCCCACCGGCGGTGGTCGCCGCCGGCCGCGACCGCTGGACGGCCGAATGGCTGGAGATCTTCCGGGAATGACCGTCGCCTCGCTGCTCGGCGAGCGGAAACTGCGGATCGCCGGCGGGGTGGTTCTGGCCGTGCTCGCAGTGACCGTCGCCTTCCCGGTCGTGTCGATGCTCCGGCGGTTTCTCGGCATCGGCACCGACGGCGGTCTCGAGACCATCTTCACAGCGTCGACCCTGGAGATCCTCGGGTTCACCATCTGGCAAGCCGCCCTCTCCACCGGCCTGACCCTGGTCCTCGGCTTTCCGCTGGCGGCCGTGCTCGCCCGCTACCGGTTTCCCGGCCGGTCGTTGATCGAGGCCGTGACCCTGGTTCCCTTCGTCCTCCCCACCGTGGTCGTCGCCGTGGCGGTCCAGCGGATGATGACCGGTCTCGGGTTCGAGATCGACGGCATCGACGGGTCGCTGACCGCCATTCTGGTGGCCCACGTGATCTTCAACCTTTCGGTGGTGGTGCGGGTCGTCGCCGGTCACTGGCGGAGCCTCGGACGCCATCCCGAGGAGTCGGCGGCGGTCCTCGGCGCCCCACCGCTGCGGGTGTTTCTGCGGGTCACGCTGCCGATGCTTCGCCCGGCGATCATCTCGGCCACCGCCGTCGTCTCGCTGTTCACCTTCACCTCCTTCGGCGTCATCCTCATCCTCGGCGGGCTGTCCCGGGCGACGCTCGAGACCGAGATCTACCGGTTCGCCATCGTCCGCAACGACTTCGGAGGCGCCGCTGCGCTCGCGCTGGTCCAGGCGCTCGCCGTCGCCGGTCTCGCCGTCGGCAACCAGCGCCTTCAGCGGCGGGTGCCGCCCGGCCGCTCGGGCGGACCGGCGCGGCGGCCGACGGGCCGCATCGAACCGGTCGTCGTGGTCGCCGTGGTGGCGGTGACCCTTGCGATCCTGCTCGCGCCGCTGGCGTCGCTGGCCTGGCGGTCGGTCCGCGTCGACGACGGCCTCGCCCTCGACCACTACCGGAACCTGTTCACCCGTCCGGCGGTGCTGCCGGTCAGCCCGATTCGGGCACTGATGAACTCCCTGGTGTTCGCCGCCGTCGCCGGACTGCTGGCCGCAGTCGTCGGCGGGTTGGCAGCCTTCGCCGCCCAGGCCCGCTCTCGGATCGGGCGGTTGGTGGAGAGCGCTGCGCTGGTGCCCCTCGGCATCTCGGCGGTCACCCTCGGGTTCGGGTACCTGATCGGGTTCACGTTCTGGGAGCTGAGACGCTCGCCGGTGCTGGTCGTGGTCGCCCACGCCGTCATCGGAGTGCCCTTCGTCGTCGCCACCCTGGCGCCGGCCATCCGCTCGCTGTCGGGTGGGCTGATCGAAGCCAGCGCCACCCTGGGCGCCGGGACGGCCCGCACGCTGACGCGCGTGGTGATGCCCCTGCTCCGTCCCGCCCTCACCGCCGGGGCCGGCTTCGCGGCGGTGATCAGCATCGGCGAGTTTGGTGCCAGTGGCTTTCTGGCCAGAGGTCGGTCCTCATTCACCGCTCCCCAGGCGGTGTTCGGTCTACTCGGTCAGCCTGGCGCCTCGCTCCAAGGTCAGGCGGCGGCGCTGTGCGTGGTACTCGGTCTGGTCGTCGTGGCCGTTGTGGTGGCGATCGACCGGGGCCGCGGGACCGTGGGGCGGGGCTGGTTGTGAGCTCGCTCGACGTCGATGGCGTGACCGTGCGGTTCGACGGATCTCTCATCCTCACCGACCTCACCTTCGCCCTGACCGACGGCGAGGTCGTCGCCGTGCTCGGCCCGAGCGGAAGCGGCAAGTCTACCCTCCTCCGCGCCATCGCCGGCCTGGTCCCGTCGTCGGGGACGATCCATCTCGGCGGCCGCCGCATCGACGGCCTGCCGACCCACCGGCGGGGGGTCGGCCTGATGTTCCAGGACCACGCCCTGTTTCCTCACCTCGACGTGGCGGCCAACATCGCCTTTGGCCTGCGGGAGGCTCGCTGGCCGGCCGGCGCCATCGAACGGCGGGTGAGGGAGTTGCTGACGCTGGTCGAACTCGACGGGTTCGACCAGCGACCGGTCCAGTCGCTGTCGGGGGGCGAGGCCCAGCGGGTCGCCCTCGCCCGGAGCCTGGCTCCCTCGCCTCGCCTGCTCATGCTCGACGAGCCCCTCGGGTCGCTGGACCGGAGGTTGCGGGACGAGCTCGGTGCCGAGCTGCACGGACTGCTGCGACGGACGCAGACGACATCGTTGTTCGTCACCCACGATCAAGAGGAGGCGGCCCTCGTCGCTGACCGGCTGCTCGTGCTCGACGGCGGCCGTCTGGTCGCCGACGGTCCACCCCAGGATCTGTGGGCCCGACCCCCGACTCCGGCCCTGGCCCGATTCCTGGGCCATCGCAATCTCAGCGACGAAGCGATGATTCCGCCCACCGCCGTCGCCGTGACAGCCGACCTGGCCGCTGATGGCTACCCGGGCACGGTGGGGGAGTGCCGTTTCGTCGACGGTGTCTGGCGCCTCGCCGTCGAACTGGCCGCTCCGGTTCGTGGCATCGCGCGACTGAACACCGAGTCGCCAGTGCCCCTTGCTGTCGGCACCTCTGTCAGGTGCCAGATCGACGGGCGGGACATCCACTCCTTCCCCCGCCCGGTTCACCGAGCCATGCCGCCGGCCGACGCGTCCGGGGCCTAGCCCACGGCAGCCCTTTTTGCGAGAGCCCGATGGGCGGCCCTCGCCGGCGGTTCGGTACTGTCGAAGACGTGGCCGGGCGCAACCACGAGGACCCTCAGCGCAGCCAGACCGATCGGATCGTGCTGCTCGAGACCCACGACCCGGACCGAGCTCGTGTCGAACGGACGGCGATCGCCACCCCGTGGCGCCGGCTCCGCTCGCTGACCGCCGGCTTGGCTGCCCTGCTGTTGTCGGGCGGACTGGCGGCGACGGTCTGGTCCTCGCTTCGGAACGGCGAGCCCCCGGCGGAGGAGGGTGCGACCCCGGCGGGGGCACCACCGGCCGCTGACGCCCCGCCCCGTCTCACCGACGCCGAGGCCGGCGAGATCCAGCGGGACAACCGGTACTCCGAGGTCGACGCCATGCTCGACGACATCGTCGTCGGCGCCGTGTTCGGCGACGGCGCCGACCAGCGCCTGCTCTATGGCCGCCCCCAGGCGCTGGACTACGTGCCGTATGACCGCCGCGACTTCGACCGAGTCGACCTCGACAGCTCGGGGACGTATCTGGCTGCCACCTACCGCAACGCGTTTGCGCAGAACGTCTTGGTGGTGGGACGGCTCCAGGACGACGGCGACTGGGTGGTCGAGCCGGCAGCGGTCGACATCAACGGTTTCGCCTGGCATCCCCACCGGGGGGGACAACTCGGGTTCGCGACCGCCAACCTCACCGGCGGTACGCAGGTGTCGGTGGTCGACCTGACGCGCTCCCGCCCGTTCACGTGGTTCTACCGGGCCGACTTCCCCGGCCGCTTGCGCTCCTGGGGCGACTGGGGCTTCGCCTTCGACGAGCCGGGGCCGGCGCCACGCACCAGTGTCGCCCGGTATCCCGACGAGGTCAGCCCGACGGCCAACAATCTGCTCGTCACCCTCACGACCGGCACCCCCGGCCGGGCCCTCGGGCTGATCGGACCCGAGCGACTGCTGATCGACGGCGCCGACGTCCCGATCGTGTTGAACCTCCAGAATGCGGTGTACGAGTCGAATCCGTGGTTCGGCGAGGAGGACGAGGTGGTCCGCCTCCGGACCGCGCCGTCCGGGCGGTTCTCGGTGGCCCTGCTGGCGCCGCGCAACGCGCCGAACCACCGCGGCGGGCAGGTCGTGCTGTTCACCGCCGATGCCGAGGCGGCGTCGCAGCCGGCCGTCCTCCTGTTCGAGGTCGCCGGCCCCACCGCCTTCGACTGGTCGACCAGCGGCCGGTTCGTGGCCGGCTATCAACCGGCGGTCATCGGCGAGGAGGGC